>NZ_JBLKBZ010000001.1:0-525764 GCF_047530935.1 Enterobacter sp. 03-F-07-AD-ECC
TAGTGCACTGGGGTATCGTTCGCCACGGGAATATCTGCGGCGACGAACCAGTCATGGGTTAAGTGATAAAAAGTGTATGGAAATATAGGGGCCAATCCAGTCAATCCTTCCTTGCCAGAATCACAAAATGGTACTAGTTTCAAAAAAAGTATCTAAAGGAAATGTTTGATGGCAGTGATATACCTCTGGAATTACCATAACGCTTTATCTGCTATATGACTGGCTTTGTTGTCATCCTTTCTGATGATTCCAGGCGAGCCATGCCGAGTAGACGACACACATATTATTCATGCGTATAAATCCTTTTTCTTAGCACATCGCATAATGTCCTCCTGATCGAACAGGATGCGGCTTTAAGAGCTGCATTGCCGGGTGGCGGCTACGCCTTACCTGCGAAAACCAATCATCAATTGCCATCATCAAACAAACCCGCCTCGACACTCACCGTAGGCCCGTGCAAGCGTAGCGCCGCCGGGCGCAGCCACGCCTCCGATTAAGCAGATTGCTGCCGCCATTCCCTGACATGGTCAATCAGGGCGCGGAGCTTTGGCGCAATATTGCGACGCTGAGGGAAGTACAGATAAAAGCCAGGAAAATGGGGAAGAAAATCATCAAGCAATGATACAAGCTGACCTCCTTCAATATACGGCCTGAATGTTTCCTGAGTGGCAAGCGTTATGCCGCCACCGGCAAGTGCCAGCCTCAGCATCAGACGCAGATCGTTAGTTGTAATCTGCGGTTCAATCGCCAGGTCGAACGCTTTTCCGTTCTCTTCAAATGGCCAGCGATAAGGCGCAACATCCGGGGCTGGTCGCCAGCCAATGCATCGATGATGCATCAGCTCACGCGGGTGAACGGGTATGCCGTTGCCTGAGAGGTAGGAGGGAGAGGCAACCACCATTTCACGTTGCTTTCCGGTAAGCGGAATAGCAATCATATCTTTTTCAATGACTTCTCCGAGCCTCACGCCAGCATCGTAACCTGCTGCCACGATATCAAACTCCTCATCCGTGACAACAATATCAAGGGTCACCGCTGGGTTAGCAGCCGCAAACGAGGCGATTAGCGGACCCGAAAGAAATTCTTCCGCAATCGAGGTCACTGCGATCCTGAGAAGGCCACGTGGCATATCGTCAGAAGCCATATCATCGAATGCGGCTTCAATACCGGCTACCGGTAATGACAGAGATTTATGCAGCCGTTCTCCCGCTTCCGTTAAATTCACTGAGCGTGTCGTGCGCATGACCAGCATTGTCCCAAAGGCATCCTCAAGCCGTCGTATTCCCTGACTGACCGCCGAACGGGTAACGCCCAGCCGTGCCGCGGCCTTACTGAAACTATGCTCTTCTGCCACCGCGATGAAAAGGGGTAAAAGGTTAAGATCTATCTTCATTGTTTAACGCTGCTAACCAGTGAGTCCAGTAAAAGCAGGATACTGGAACTAATCATCAAGTTCTATTATCTCTTCGAACCCAACTGAAGGAGAGCATCATGGATAAAGTGATATTAATCACCGGCGCATCAAGTGGCATTGGAGAAGGCATTGCCAGAGAGCTAGGAACGGCAGGCGCGAAGGTTTTACTGGGAGCACGCAGAGTGGAGCGTACCGAGGCGATTGCCGCAGAAATTTGCAGTGCGGGTGGTATCGCGAAAGCCCAGCAGCTAGATGTCACAAACCGGCAGTCTATGGCTGGCTTCGTACAGGCCGCGCTGGATAACTGGGGCCGTGTTGATGTTCTTATCAACAATGCGGGCGTTATGCCGCTTTCACCGCTTTCTGCTGGCAAACAGGATGAATGGGAACGCATCATTGACGTTAATATCAAGGGCGTGCTGTGGGGTATTGGCGCTGTGCTTCCGCTGATGGAAGCGCAGGGATCTGGTCAGATAATAAACATCGGCTCTATTGGTGCACTTTCCGTTGTGCCAACGGCGGCAGTGTATTGTGCCTCTAAATTTGCGGTACGGGCTATTTCAGATGGTTTACGACAGGAAAGCTCGAAAATTCGCGTAACGTGCGTTAATCCTGGCGTAGTGGAAAGTGAACTGGCGTCAACCATTACCCATGCGGAAACCATGGCGGCAATGGATGTTTACCGCGCTGTTGCACTTCAACCTGCTGATATTGCTCGCGCCGTAAGGCATATCATTGATGCGCCGGAAAGCGTTGATACAACAGAAATAACCATCAGACCAACCGCGTCTGCAAACTGAAGCACGATTGTAATATATACATCCATTTTAAATTTAATACATCTGGCGGGTATGGTGCCCGGTAACCGCTCGCCTTAACAAAATAATGTACATCACCAATTATCAGGAGAATTATCATGAGAAATATTTTTTCCTTAACTGTAGCGGCAGTTCTGCCTTTCATGACTTTTATTAGTAGCGCCCAGACTATTAGCGCTGTCGACTCAACCATTGACAGTGCTGAGAAAAAAATCTCTTTACTGGCGCAGGAGGAGGGTAAATCCTATGAAATCCTGGGGGCATCTGTTAAAAACAGGGTCTATATGACGGCAAGATTAATTTCTGACAATCCAAAAGAAACCATTCTGACGAAGTGAATAAGTATGGGGAAAGCACCATTAAAAGGGTGCCGAAGCAACACCGCAACAATAGTGTTATTAATCTTATCGCGACTTGACATTCTAAGGAGAATACATGAAAAACGAAACGCTTTACACAGGTGTCTGGGTTACTGAAGATGGATTAATTCGCCATGAACTTTTACCGGATGGACGTTACGATGAAGCACGCGGCACACGGCTTAGTGCCTACCAGGGAGACTATGAAATTCGTCAAAACAGAATCTACTACCAGGACGACTCCGGTTTTACCGCTGATGGGATCTTTGTCAGTAATGACGAACTTCATCACGCCGGAATGGTGCTTATCCGTCAGAAGTAAATATTTTTTCCATAAAGTGTGAAATAGGTTTTAATACATCATAAAGAGGCATGCTTTGCTGAGTCAAAGCCATCGCCATAATGGCAATGGACTGCCTGTTAAAATTCAAATTGTGCCATGTATATTTATTAATCAGGTTTTTTTCCACTTATATAAATATCAGGGCGCGTAATGGTCCATGCATAGTTTTCTCTGTTTACCGGCTCGTAGCCAAACTTTTCATAAAGCCAGGGCGCTGTGGTTGTAAATAACATCACCCTGCGGAGCCGATCAAAAATGGGGTGACTATGTATGCATTCCATAACCCATCTTCCGAGCCCTTCACCCTGGTATTCTTCAAGCACATAAACATCGCAAAGGTAGGCGAAGGTAGCGTAATCTGTTATCAGGCGAGCAAAACCAATCTGATTTTCTTTATGGTAGACGCCGAAGTTAAAGCTGTTTTCGACTGACGCAGAGACAATATCCAGAGGAATGCCTTTTGCCCAGGTCGATCTCGTTAAATATCGATGGATGGCCTGTACATCCAGTTTTTCTCTGTCTGTACTCACCAGGTAGTTATTCTTACTCCATTCATATTTCTCTGAAATATTCACTTTTGTCCTGCCCGTAAGTGAGTGGGGAAATCTACCTTATCATTCGCTATCGAAATTGTAATGCCTGAATCGCCCGGGATTATCAGCCGCTACCTGGCTCAGTGCGCCGGGATATAAGGCTCTTTCACAAACTCCGCCAGCAGCCAGACCATATCGTGCAGCAGCCCGGTCAGGTCTTTTGCCACGTCCGCAGGCAGCGTACCGCCCCTTACCGCACGCGTAAGTGCCAGCGCATAATTCACCTGCAACGTCGTCTCCTGCCAGCAGTCCGGCACACAGGAAACGATCTTTTCCCCCGCAATCAGTTGCTCAACCAGATGCGAGGGGAGTTCTGCATCGCAACGTTCACGCAGGCGTTTCAGTACCGTCAGCAGACGCTCGCAAAGGGTGGCATGGGTCAAGGCATCGTCGGTTTCAACCAGCACGCTGACACAGGCGGCGCAGGTATCTGCCAGTTCGAACAGATCCGCAGAATCGGGAAGGGGCAGATGAGTAAGGTGATACAGCGCGCTTTCTTCAGCGAGCGAGTAAGAAAATCCAGGGAGAGTCGTCATTGAGCATCCTCTTCAGGTAAAAATGTCGCGTCATGCTTGTGGGTTCCAGGCCCCGGTTACGGTGGTGCCGCAACGCAGGCACTTTACGGCCATGAAGATGTGATGAAAAGCCGCCATCCTGAATTACACAAGGTTACTTCCTGGTTTGCGAGGCGCCTTCCAGAAAGCCCTGCCATCCCTCTCTTTCCAAACACCACCCCCTGCGTTTATGGTGTGACTTACCCTCAACTGGCATCAGATGGCACATATGGCGAGCGAAAAAGAGAACAAAGACTGGGTCAAATTTGCACAAACGCCAGGGAAGATAGAGCGCATTGAGGCGTATTTCAGCGGGCATGGCTATGCGCCACATCGGCATGACACCTACGCGATAGGCAGAACCTTGTCCGGGGTACAGAGTTTTCACTATCGGGGTAGCCAACAACACAGCCTTCCGGGCGGGACGATGGTCCTGCATCCCGATGAAGTGCATGACGGAGAAGCGGGGACGACTGACGGATTTTAGTATCGGATGCTGTATATCGATCCCGCGTTAATTCAGAAAATCCTGGGCGGAAAACCGCTGCCGTTTATTCCCGGCGGGATCTCATCCGATCCCCGGCTTTTCGCGGCGACTGAATCCCTGCTCAAAGCGCCAGAGGAAACTGTCGATACGCTGGAAGAAGAGGATGCGCTCTACGATCTGGCCAGCACGCTGGCCATTGTGGGAGGGCAACGCGTTCGTCGATGCGCATTCGATTATCGTCGCGCAGAGCGTGCACGCGAGTATATACAAACCGAGTTTAGCCAGAACATTACGCTGGAGACATTATCCGCCGTCAGCGGCAGGGATCGCTGGAGCCTGAGCCGGGATTTTCGTGCACTGTACGGAACAAGCCCGTATCGCTATGTAACGATGCGCCGTCTTGAATATTGCCGACGTTTGATAGAGAAGGGGCTGTCGCTTGCTGAAGCAGCCGTTGAAGCCGGGTTTTCCGACCAGAGTCATATGACTCGCCAGTTTATAAAAACGCTGGGGATCTCGCCGGGACGCTGGCAAAAATTCATTCAAAACTGCCGTGCCTGAGTTGCACGATCGTTCAAGACTGGCGCAACGGCCTTACTCTATCCTGGTGACTTCTCAACCATAGGGAGTGTCACCATGTATCAACCTGTTAATCTGGAATTTAAATTTTCCCTCTTTGACGCGCACTGGCAGCCGAAAGTCATCGCACAGATGAATGACTACCAGTTTAAAATTGTGAAAATTGAGGGAGATTTTATATGGCACTCGCATCCTGAAACCGATGAAGCATTCATCGTTGTCGAGGGTGTGTTACGTATTGATTTTCGTGACGGGCATGTGCTTGTTAATCCGGGGGAACTGTACGTGGTGCCAAAAGGTGTAGAGCACAAAACCTCTGCAGAGGGGACGGTAAAAATGATGATGATAGAACCTTGCGGCGTCCTTAATACCGGGCACGAAGGCGGGGAACGCACCGCCGAGAATGATGTCTGGATTTGACGCCGGATGGCGGTTACGCCGTATCCGGCCTACAAAAACTACCAACCAAACCGGCCGCTACTCCTCGCTTATCATCGTCAAGAACCGCTTCACTGTCCGCGAGCGTTCAAAGCGCCGCCAGCAGAGCGCGATATCGGTATAAAGCTCCGGTGAGCTCAGCGCGTGGTAGGTGACATTCGGCGGAGAGATGGCCGCCATCGATTTCGGCACCAGCGCGAATCCGCCGCCTGCAGAGACCATGCTCAGGGAGGACGAGAGCTGAGACGACTGCAGCGCGTGCTGTACGTCTATTCCGGCCCGTTCGCAACAGCTGTAAACCCGGTCGAACAGGCCGGGAGCGACCTCCTGCGGGAACAACACCACTGGCGTATCCCGGAGCTGCTCCAGCGCCAGATCGCCGCTTGTTGCGAGCGGATGGTCGCGATGCAGTGCCACCACCATCGGCTCCCGGTCGAGGATTTTTAACTCGAATGCCTTGCTGCTCTCACACGGCAGCCGCACGAAGGCGATATCCAGTTCCCCCTCCGCCAGCATCGCCGTCAGCGAAGACATATTGGCCTCCACCTGGTGTACCTGCACCGCCATGTTCTGTACCTGAAACTGACGAATGAGCGCGAAAATTTTGGGATGAAAAGCATCTGAACTGGTGATGCCAATCGACAGGTTGCCGTTCAGACCGCGCGCGATGCCGCGGGCTTTCTCCAGCGCGGCGTCGCTCAGCGCCAGGATCTTACAGGCATCCTCGTAGAAGGCTTCTCCCGCTTCGGTTAGCTCCACACCTCTCGTCAGACGCCTGAACAGCGGCGTGCCCACTTCCTCTTCGAGCCGTTTGATCTGCTGACTCAGAGGAGGCTGCGAAATACCCAGCGCTTTGGCCGCCCTGGTGAAGTGTCGCTCGCGTGCAACCGCGACAAAATACCGCAGATAACGAAGTTCCATATCTAAAACGTCTCAAACCAGCATGGATTCTATATTGGAACTCTCTGCTGAATCGGGTCAACATTTATTTAACCTTTATAAATAAAGTTGAAGAGGACGAGCATGATGATGCACTCATCTGCCTGCGACTGTGAGGCGAGCTTATGCGAGACCCTGCGCGGGTTCTCCGCTAAACATCCTGACAGCGTGATCTATCAGACATCGCTAATGAGCGCCCTGCTAAGCGGCGTCTACGAGGGGGACACCACCATCGCCGATCTGCTGGCACACGGTGATTTTGGTCTGGGCACCTTCAACGAGCTGGACGGCGAAATGATTGCCTTCAGCAGCCAGGTGTACCAGCTGCGCGCCGACGGCAGCGCACGCGCCGCGAAGCCAGAGCAGAAAACGCCGTTCGCGGTGATGACCTGGTTCCAGCCGCAGTACCGCAAAACTTTTGATGCGCCGGTCAGCCGTCAGCAGATCCACGACGTGATCGACCAGCAAATCCCCTCGGATAACCTGTTCTGCGCGCTGCGCATCGACGGTAACTTCCGCCACGCCCACACCCGTACCGTACCGCGTCAGACGCCGCCATACCGCGCGATGACCGATGTTCTGGACGACCAGCCGGTGTTCCGCTTTAACCAGCGCGAAGGGGTGCTGGTTGGGTTCCGCACGCCGCAGCATATGCAGGGCATCAACGTGGCCGGCTATCACGAACATTTCATTACCGACGACCGTCAGGGCGGGGGACATCTGCTGGATTACCAGCTGGAGAGCGGCGTGCTCACCTTTGGCGAAATACACAAGCTAATGATTGACCTGCCCGCCGACAGCGCGTTTTTACAGGCCAACCTTCACCCCAGCAACCTTGATGCAGCGATCCGTTCCGTCGAAAACTAACAGGAGAACTACCGTGAACAGTGAGAAACAGTCACGTCAGTGGGCGCACGGCGCCGATATGGTTGTCGGCCAGCTGGAAGCGCAGGGCGTGAAGCAGGTGTTCGGGATCCCGGGGGCGAAAATCGACAAAGTCTTTGACTCCCTGCTGGACTCGTCCATCGAAATCATCCCGGTACGCCACGAGGCGAATGCGGCGTTCATGGCGGCGGCGGTAGGGCGTCTGACCGGCAAGGCAGGGGTGGCGCTGGTTACCTCCGGGCCGGGCTGTTCGAACCTGATCACCGGCATTGCCACCGCCAACAGCGAAGGCGACCCGGTGGTGGCGCTGGGCGGGGCAGTGAAGCGGGCGGATAAAGCCAAACTGGTGCACCAGAGCATGGACACGGTTGCCATGTTCAGCCCGGTCACCAAATACGCTGTAGAAGTCAGCTCTCCGGATGCGATTGCTGAGGTGGTATCGAACGCGTTTCGTGCCGCCGAGCACGGCAGGCCGGGGGGCGCGTTCGTCAGCCTGCCGCAGGATATTGTTGACCAGCCCGCCACGGGCGCGATTTTACCGGCCAGCGGGCCGGCGCTGATGGGCCCGGCTCCCGAATCGGCCATTAACGATGTGGCGAAGCTCATCGACAAAGCCAAAAACCCGGTGATCCTGCTGGGGCTGATGGCGAGCCAGCCTGCCAACAGCGCGGCGCTGCGTAAGCTGCTGGAGAAAAGCCGTATTCCGGTCACCAGCACCTATCAGGCCGCCGGGGCGGTGAACCAGGAGCACTTCACTCGCTTTGCCGGACGCGTCGGTCTGTTCAATAACCAGGCGGGCGACAGGCTGCTGCATCTGGCGGATCTGATTATCTGCATCGGCTACAGCCCGGTGGAGTATGAGCCTTCCATGTGGAACAGCGGCGACGCCACGCTGGTGCACATTGACGTGCTGCCGGCCTATGAAGAACGCAATTATGTACCGGATCTGGAGCTGGTGGGGGATATCGCTGAAACGCTGAACCTGCTCGCTAACCGGATCGATCACAAGCTGGAGCTGAGCCAGCGTGCGTCAGAGATCCTGGTCGATCGCCAGCATCAGCGCGATCTGCTCGATCGCCGCGGTGCCTCGCTCAACCAGTTTGCCCTGCATCCGCTGCGTATCGTGCGGGCCATGCAGGACATCGTGAATAACGACGTGACTCTGACCGTCGACATGGGCAGCTTCCACATCTGGATCGCCCGCTACCTTTACAGCTTCCGGGCGCGTCAGGTGATGATCTCCAACGGTCAGCAGACCATGGGCGTTGCGCTGCCGTGGGCCATTGGCGCGTGGCTGGTCAATCCCGGGCGCAAGGTGGTCTCGGTGTCCGGCGACGGCGGCTTCCTGCAGTCAAGCATGGAGCTGGAAACCGCCGTGCGTCTTAATGCCAACGTGCTGCACATCATCTGGGTGGATAACGGTTACAACATGGTCGCCATTCAGGAAGAGAAAAAATACCAGCGCCTTTCCGGCGTGGAGTTCGGCCCGGTCGATTTCAAAGCCTATGCCGATGCCTTTGGCGCCAGGGGCTTTGCCGTGGAGAGCGCCGATGCCCTTGAACCGACGCTGCGTGCGGCGATGGATGTGAATGGCCCGGCCGTGGTGGCCATTCCCGTTGACTACAGCGATAACCCGCTGCTGATGGGCCAGCTCCATCTCAGCCAGATTTTGTGACTCACTATAAGGACAGAGAAATGCAAAAAGTTGCTCTCGTAACCGGCTCAGGCCAGGGGATTGGTAAAGCGATTGCGCTGCGCCTGGTGAAAGATGGCTTTGCCGTCGCTATCGCCGACTATAACGATGAGACGGCGCGAGCCGTTGCCGATGAAATCATCCGTAACGGCGGTAATGCCATCGCCGTGAAGGTGGATGTCTCTGACCGCGACCAGGTGTTTGCGGCGGTTGAGAAAGCCCGCACCGCGCTGGGCGGTTTCAACGTGATTGTGAATAATGCCGGGATTGCGCCGTCTACGCCCATCGAATCCATCACGCCGGAGATTGTCGACAAGGTCTACAACATCAACGTCAAAGGGGTGATCTGGGGCATGCAGGCCGCGATTGACGCGTTTCGCAAAGAGGGACACGGCGGCAAGATCATCAATGCCTGCTCCCAGGCGGGCCATACCGGTAACCCCGAACTGGCGGTATACAGCTCCAGTAAATTCGCGGTTCGTGGCTTAACCCAGACCGCAGCACGGGATCTCGCGCCGCTGGGGATCACCGTTAACGCCTACTGCCCGGGCATCGTGAAAACGCCAATGTGGGCGGAGATTGACCGCCAGGTGTCAGAGGCGGCAGGTAAACCGCTTGGCTATGGCACCGAAACCTTTGCCAAACGGATTACGCTTGGCCGCCTGTCCGAACCGGAAGATGTCGCCGCCTGCGTTTCGTATCTCGCCGGGCCAGATTCCGACTACATGACCGGCCAGTCTCTGTTAATCGATGGTGGGATGGTGTTCAACTAAAAACGTAATACTAATAAGCTCTGACATGAGTTTTCCCCTGCCCCCGTGCAGGGGCTTTTTTTTGTCTCCTCCGCCATTGTGCATTACACTGCGCGCTGCAAAACTTTAGTCATGACGATTTGACAGGCGGTAACAGCGATGAACGGTACAATCACAACGTGGTTTAAAGATAAAGGCTTTGGATTTATCAAAGATGAAAACGGTGACAACCGCTATTTTCATGTGATTAAGGTCGCCAACCCTGATCTGATCAAGAAAGATGCGGCGGTGACTTTTGAGCCAACCACCAATAACAAAGGCCTTTCTGCCTATGCGGTGAAGGTGATCCCGGAAAGTAAATACCTCTATATTGCAGGCGAGCGCGTGAAGCTCACCTCCATCAAATCCTTCGTGGTGTTTAGCGAAGAAGAGCCTGCGGATACGGGCATCGACAAAGAGAACGCGGTGCTGTCTGTCGGGCTGCTGATGAATAACATCAAACCGAAAACCGACAAAAAGCCGGGCGAAATGCGCACGGTGAAGAAGCTGGCGATCACCACCTTCCAGAACACCACGCTGATCTTTACCGAAGATGAAATCGATATCGACGCTACGGTTAAGCTGCTGAAGTAATCTGTTGTCGGGTGGCGTTTCGTGCATTCTGACCCTCTTCCCTGAAGAGAAGAGGGTAAAATGGTTGCCTGTTCAGGCGATCCACATCATTCCCGCAGGGGTTATTTCTCGATCATCTGAACAATTTGGTCGCGGTTGATGGCATGTTCATTTCCGGCAACATCTTCATAGGTAATTAAACCGTTATCATCATCAACTTCTGGTTTTCCATGCGTAATAATCATCTCACCATTTTTCTTCTGTAAGACATAGTCACTTGAACATCCTGCAAGGGTAAGTGACAGAAATACCAGACTAAAAACTGCAACTAACTTCTTCATCTTCATACCTGATTTAAAAAAGCCACGACGGGCCGAAAGACGTTACTGATAATCCAGTCATTAAAATTGAGTCATCAGTAACACTGCATAGATTATGAATATAAATATGAGCGAGCCTATGACGGCGCGGCGTTCAAGTGGCGTGACAACTTTTTCCTGTTTGTCATGGGGTTTCGTTAACATTCTTTTCTCTCCGTTATCCAGCCAGCGTACCCGAGACGTTCACCGGCAGGTGATAGTGCCCGGCAATATTCAGGAAGCGATCGACATTGGCGGAATGGCAATTCCAGCCGTAATCCCTGCTGAGTAATTTATATTTCCCTGTCCCGAAGCGGTGGTAGGGCAATAACTCGACACCCAGAAAATTGCGCCGTCCGTGGGTCAGTGAAGCAATTAACGCCAGTAACTTCGCCGCCTGATCCGGTGCGTCATTAAATCCAGGGATCACCGGGATGCGGATAATGATCTGCTGATCTCCCTGTAATAACCGGGCAAGATTGCGGACAATCGTTTTATTGCTGACGCCGGTAAAACGTTTATGCAGCGTGTCGTCTGCACTTTTTAAATCGTACATAATCAAATTGCAGCCAGCGGAAGCCTGATGAAGCGCATGCCAGGAGGCATAGCCAGCGGTTTCAAGGGTGATATGAATATCCTCGGTCTTCAGTCGATCAATAAGCGCCCGGGCAAAATTGGGCTGGGTAGCCACTTCACCGCCGCTCAGCGTGACGCCGCCGCCGGACTGCCGGAACCAAATCTCGTCCGCCATCACCCGTTCAAAGACCGTCCCTGCGCTAACATGTTCACCAATTACGCCGATCGCGGCGGTGGGACAGTGTGCTTCGCACAGGCCACAGCCTGTACAGCTGCGGTCGCGTTCCAGGATGTGAATATTCTCCATCCGCCGATGAAGCCCTGTCGGGCACAACGCCGCGCATTTGCCGCAGTGCAGGCAGCGGTCAGCGTGATAAAAGAGCTCCCTGCCGGGGGTTATTCCCTCCGGGTTGGCGCACCAGGCGCAGCGCATCTGGCAACCTTTGAAAAAGACAATACTGCGGATCCCTGGCCCATCATGTAACGAAAACCGCTGAATGTTGGAGATCCAGCCGGACACCTGATCAGAAGGATCGCTGAGTGGTTCTGCTGATAATCTCATCCTGGACCTCTTTACTTAATTCAACGAAGAACGCGCTGTATCCCGCTACCCGAATCATCAGGTTGCGATAGTCGGCGGGATTTTGCTGGGCCTTACGCAGCGTCTCATCGTCCACGTAGCTGAACTGCAGCTGGGCATTTCCCAGAACGCTGGCGGTGCGCAGCAGGTGGATCAGGCTGTTCTGCCCCTCTGTCGTTTCCAGCATGCTGTACATCAGCTTGATGTTATGCACCATGCCAATGTCCATCTCTTCAACGTTAATCCGGCTGACGGAGTTGATAATGGCGGTAGGGCCGAGGTAATCCGTTTGCTGAGCCGGGCTTATCCCGTCTGCGAGCGGTTTACCTGCCAGACGCCCGGAGGGCAGTGCGCCGGTGATAAGCCCGAACGGCGTGTTATTGGAGATAGAGAGCGTGCCGAAGGCGAATGGCGCATAAAGCATCCGGTACCGGCGGTGCTCCTGCTCAAGAAAACGCACCAGCTCTCGTGCGATCTCGTCCACGGCCAGAATGTCGTTACCGTACTTCGGTGCCCGCAGACAGGCGGTCTGGATCTCGTCGTAGCCGACAAAATTGTGGTCGAGTGCTTCTACGATCTCCGGCAACGTGAAGCGGGAGGTTTCATAGACCAGGGTTTTGATCGCCATCAGCGAGTTCACGCAGTCGGCGAGGCCGGTCCAAATCAGGCCCGGTCCGGCATTCAGGGAGGCGCCGCCCTGGGTGACATCTTTTGCCGTCGCCATACACCCGTCGATAAAGCATGACATCAGGGGCTTACGGGCATGCTCGGCGTGCAGTTTCTGTACAACCCGCGTGGCCTGTGCCGCGTTGCGAACGATGGCGGAGAGCTGGCTTCGCACCGCCTGTTCTACCTCTTCATACGTGGTAAATTGCGTCACATCGCCGGTTGCCGGGCCGCACGGCTTTCCGGCACGATTATGGCCGTTGCGCAGCGCCAGCTCGATGGCGGCCGTAAAGGTGGTGTAACCCACCGAGGTCCACTGGTACATTTTTCCTGACTTTTGCGGCTCGACGCAGCCCATCAGACAGTAGTCGCGGGCGTCTTCGTAGCTGAAGCCTTTATGTAGCATCATTCTGATATGCGCATCGTCAAAGTGGCAGGCCGGGAATCCCATCCCGCTGCGCACGACGTCGACCACTTTGCGCATAAACGGCTGGGGAGACTGGTTGTGGATACGTACCGCCAGCCCGGGCTGGTAGATTTTTAATTGTGCCGAGCAGTCCATGATCATCAGGGTCAGTGGGTTGGTGGCGTCGCCGCCTTCGCGTTTCTGCCCACCCACCACAAGATTGATAAAAGGCTGGTAACCCGCAAAGTACATGGCCGTCGGTTCACTGCAGATCCACAGGGTTTCGGCCATTTTGATCATCCAGCAGCAGAGCAGCTCTTCTGCCTGCTGCCGGGTGAGCGTACCGTCGTTGAGATCGCGCGCCAGCAGCGGCCAGAGATATTGATCGACGCGGCCAAGAGAGATGCCGGTCTGGTTCTCCTCCAGCATAAAGAGAGAGTGAACGAACCAGATAGCCTGTAGCGCATCGTGAAAATGGCGCGGCGGATGTTCCGGTACGTGACGACAAATGTCGGCAAGCTGCAGCAGTTCGTCCCTGCGCAGAGGGTCATTTTCCGTTTCGGCAAGCTGCGCCAGGTAGCGCGAGTAGCGTTGTGCATAGGTCACTACACCGTCGCAGGTATGCAGCATGGCGGTGTAAAAATTAAAGGCGTCGCTATAGTCGGGCGTAGTCGGATCGAGTGTAGCCAGACGTGCCGATGCTTCGTCCCGAATCCCTTTTATGCCTTTGCCAAGCAGGAGCGTGTCGTAGCCCGGGCAGGAGTCGCCACCGCCGTTTTGGGTTTTGATGGTGACATCGCAGATCCCGTCGTCGTGGCACCACTCCCACAGCCCGAGCGTCGTGAGCCGGGTTTGCGCCATCTCGTCCAGCGAGCGACCTTCCCAGTAAGGAAACACCTCTTCCCGCAGCAAACGCCGTGTTTCATCATCAATCTGGTACGGGTCCTGCGCGCGATGGGGGAGGTTATCCAGCTCTCCGGCCACCCAGCGCCAGCTTATTTCAGGCGAGACTTCGCCGCCCCGTGCGCCCCCGGCCGGATGGCTGACGATCAGTTCATTATCGGCCACGTACAGGGGAGCCTTTTCACAGGCGCGGCGGAAGGCCAGCGCCCTTAACAGGGTGTTATCCATCCCGGGGTTTTCTTTATACACTTCGGTGACGCTGACGGCCCGGTGTGCAGAGACAAAAGGCTTTGCCTGCAGGTACTTATCACGAAGCTGTATCACTCGCAGGGAAAGATGTTCTGTGTTCATGCTATCTCTCCTCAAATGGCGATGACGATCAGTCCTGCCACAATGCAGCAGATCCCAACTTTTTCGAGAATGCTGCTGCGCAACTGGTAAAACAGGCTGCTCATAAGCGTAATCATGACTATCCCCATACCTGACCAGAGGGCGTAGGCCGCCACGGGTGAAATGGCTCCCATAAGCATCGACAAGGCATAAAATGAAATGACGTAGCACACCAGACATTGAATGGTTAGCGGGATATTTTTAAAATTATCCGTTTTAGGGAGCAGAAGCGTGCCGATAACTTCCATCGTGACTGAAATAATCAGCCAAAACAGATAGGTTAATAGAGTAAACATAATTGTTCGCTGTGTTATTTATTTTGCTTAATCGCCAGGTTTAATATGATTATTCCACTGATGACCAGGCATAAACCCATCCATGCATTCTGCCCGAGCGTAAAATGAAAGATACGCGTCTGAATATAGCTAATGCTGAATATGCCGAACGCAGACCAAATTGCGTACGCCACGCCAATATGAATTCTGCGTAATGCGAGGGATAAAAAATAATAACTGATTCCGTAGCATATTATCGCAGCGGTTCCCACAGCAGGACGCTGAAAACTGTTTGAGAGCGATAATAATGTTGTGGCAATCACTTCAATGGATACCGCCGCAATCAGTGCGGTAACGCTTTTGGATAACGTCATTGAATTATTCTCACAAAATAAAATAATACGTAGGGATTACAATAAAACCGATGCCGTGTGTTCACCTCCCGGAAATAAATAATTTAAATATAAGAAATTAAACACACATCCGTGTGCTTACAGAATAAAGGTCCCTTCAATAACCAGACACGCTTCACCCGTCAGCGCGATACGCCCGTTATCCTTAATATGGCAAATCAGCTCTCCTTTACGGCATCCCCCCTGTTGGGCATGCAGCGTTTTCTTGCCCAGCTTTTCACTCCAAAGCGGTGCCAGAAAGGTGTGCGCGGAGCCCGTCACCGGATCTTCGTCCACACCTACCTGAGGGCCAAACCAGCGAGAACGAAAATCATAGGTGCGTGATGCAGCGGTAACGACCACGCCACGCGTGTTAAAAGTATTGAGGGCGGCAAAGTCAGGGTTAAGGGTGTCTAACTGCGCTTCGTCATCAATCACCACGATGAGATCGGCGGCTTGCCAGATTTCGCCTGTCCCTTCTTCCAGCCCCAGCGCGCTAAGCAACCCCTGCGGAGCCTCAATGAGAGAGGGGATGGACTGTGGGAAATCGAGCGTGAATTTGCCGCCGTTTGAGGTCACCGTCAGTTCACCGCTGCGCGAGAAGAAGCGAATGCTGTCGCCAGCACTTTCGTCACCTAGCAGAACGCTGGCCGCCGCGAGCGTTGCATGGCCGCAGAGATCCACTTCCACCGCAGGCGTAAACCAGCGGATCCTGAAACCGTCGTCCTGTTTAACCACGAACGCGGTCTCAGAAAGGTTATTTTCTGTGGCGATATGCTGGAGAACAGAGTCTTCTGGCCAGGCGTCCAGCAGGCAGACTGCTGCTGGGTTGCCGGTAAAGGGGCCGTCAGAGAAGGCGTCAACCTGGTAAAACGGGATGCGCCGGGTGCTGTTATTTTTCACCCATCACCTCAAGATCGTTATAGACCGTATAGCGGGTCACTCCCAGGGCCTGCGCCGCGTGCTGGACACCGCCTCGCATTTTGAAAATGCCTTTAGCATGCATTTCCGCAACAATTTTTAGCCGCTGTGCTTTCTGGACTTTTTTACCCGGGACCGAATGCTTATCAATAATTTCCTGGATTGACTGCTCGATGATACCTCCCAGGTTCATATCCTGCGGGTCCGTCTCTGCAAGCGGGCTGACCGCTATCGCGTCCAGATACTTGCGCATTTGCTCATAAGGCGAGGTATCGACATTGATGCAAAAGGCCATTAACGGTACCCCTTCATCACTGTAGTAAATGGTTGAGGCGCTGTTCAGGATCTTCCCGGATGCAGTGACGGTTTTATAGTTTTTGACTGTAACCGGGGTGCTGTCCTGGCTGTTTTTCAGCAGCAGAGCAAAGCCTTTGTCCTTTTCAGGACCGGATAAGAGATTGTCACCCGCCTTTCTACCGCTCACATGCCCGTTGATAATTTTTACAACGGACTGTTCAGGTGTGGTCAGGTTGTGCAACACAATCTCCTGGTTCGCCGACAACGTACCTGCCAGTGCTTCCATTGCCGCTTCCAGTGGCCCGGAAATCAGTTCAATATGTTTCGCGTAATCTGATTTCATTCGTGTTCCTCTCTATCCGGCATGGTCAGATGTTCTGTTTAATCGCTCGTTTTCATTTCCGTCCCCTGCCATTCCTGGCTGAGGCGGCCTCTCCGTAGCGTCAAATTATACCTGTTATGTTTAAATATCAACAAAAAGTTGATGTTGGTGTCATGTGCGCGTAGATTTCAGGGCTCACCGTACGGTTAAAGAGACCGGAACAGCATAATTTTTAAGGAATACGATGAAGATCCTGAGCGTAATGGTGGCCATAGTGCTGCTGACAGCATGCCAGCTGGTACGGCCTTTTGGCGAGGCTACGACCTATCAACCCTTCACTGTTTCTGCCCATCCCGGGCTGGATGGGCGCTATCACTGTATGCGAAGCGCACTCGTCGCGGAAGGCTACGACGTGGAGCTGATTTTCCCTGAGCGGGATGCTCCCAACTTTTTTGATATTGCTAAAGGAGACAGGCTGATTGCCCAGATCGATATGTCTCATACAACGGGGGCAAACTTTATCGATATTACCCTCATCTCTGGTGCAAAACAGACCAATGCAGAACTTGCTCGGGTGTTAACACCCTGTGTTGGCGGGTGATTGTTGAAAACGTGGGACATGTGGGCGGCCCCCCTTCCCGTATCGTCCACGTAACAGAAAAGCTGTAATTCAACAAAAAGTTGATTATTACTCATTGTGTTTATAATATACCCCCACTGGCATCCGTTAAGGGGGGTATATGAACAGCGATCGTCAAAAGAAAACCGGCTGGAGTAAATGGTCAGAGCGAGGCTTCGTTTATGCCGTCGTTCTGCTTTGCATCATCAACTACGTTTACCAGCTCTTTCGCATATTCTCTGCCTGAGGTCTGCCGTCTAATGTCAGACGGGTGAGAAAGAGGCATTTTCCCGCCTGACAAAAACAAATGAAGCATTGGTTAAGCTGTTATTACTTTTCGTAATCAGTATAAATCGCTAAAAAAAATAGTTTTTCAGACAAAAAACCTCACAAATTTAGTGGTAATTACAATTCAACATTATCATTTATAAACTGTGGAATTATAAATTGGAGTGGTTTTTTGCTTCGTTTTTCTTTCTTTTTCTGGTGCGTTTGACTGCGTTTTTGCATTTTATGTGGTTAAAGGGGTTGGTTTTTTCACTGATTGACACATTTATCGTTACTAAACACAATATAACCTCACAGTGACAGTGGTATTAATCCTGAAGCCAGTTTAGGGAGGTATTCGTATAAAAAAGAATAGGGATCTTGTCGCCTGTCAGGCAGCGTGTAGCGGTTATATTGTGGAATTTAATAATGGCTCCCGCCTCTGGATAAACCGGGAAACATTGCTTGTCGTATGGATTGATAATTCGCAGGCACCCCGAAAAGGAGGGATGCGCTTTCAGAAGACAAAGATGAATCTTTTTGCCTATCTTCTGGAGCACGCAGTCCGAAAAGAGATCAGCCGTGATGAATTATTACATCAGGTATGGGAAAAGTACGGCCTTAAGTCATCCAGCAGACAATTGTGGCATGCAATAGGCCAGCTGAAACTCAGCCTGTTTACATTGGGTATCCCTTACGAATTTATTTCGTCAAATAAAGGGAAGACCTATTCGCTCGAAAAAGTGAAGGTCTTCTTTATTACCCAGGCTGAGATTAATGATGAAGCATTTTAAGAATGCATAAGCAACTTAACTTTTTTTAAATGAGATTGTAAGGATGTCTAATCAAATTAAGATATTTCTGGCGGTATGCACTTATGCCATCACCAGCACTCTGGTTTATGCCGCGAGTTCTGGCACGATCACCTTTACCGGTTCGGTAAACAGTGAGACCTGTGCGGCGGTGGTAAATAATGGTAGTGCTGATGGCACGTTATCTTTACCCGCCGTACCGACCTCAGCATTAAGTGCAGCAGGAGCGACAGCGGGGGCAACCGCGTTCACCATTAATTTGACCGGTTGTGACCCTGCAAATACTAAAACCCGCGCTTTTTTTGAAGCGGGGGGACAGGTTAACAGCGCCGGGCGCTTAAACAACTCGGATACCGCCGGGGCAACAAACGTGGAGCTGGAATTGCTTGATGTGGATGACAACAGCTCCGTCATTATGGCGGGTGACTATGCTTCACAGTCCACGTCCGGAACCACGATTGATGCGTCGTCAACAACCGGCACGCTGAATTATGCCGTCCGTTATTATGCGACCGGGGCGGCGACATCCGGGGCAGTAGCCAGCTCTGTGACGTACAGTATTATTTATCTCTGATTTAATCGCACAGTACGGATATAACAATAATTAAACAAGGAGTGTGTTCTTCTTGAGGTCTGTCGTCGGCCTGAGGAATCAGGCCGTTTTTTACCAGAATGGAAAAATATGAAATTAAAATTTATCGGTACGTTTATTTTATTCTGTTTTTTTAACCATATCGCTGCGGCAGCGATCTCTCTTTCCGGAACGCGCGTTATCTATCCGCAGGGAAAAAAAGAGATAGCGCTGGAAATTAAAAATCATGGCTCACAGCCGGTGCTGACCCAAAACTGGATAGATGACGGAAACAGTGAGGCATCACCCGACAAATTAAATACGCCTTTTGTAATTACGCCGCCTATCGCCAGAATTAATCCGGAACAGGGGCAGTCATTGCGTATATCTGCTGTGGAAAATACGCTACCCCGGGACCGGGAATCGGTTTTCTGGATCAATGTACTGGAAATTCCGGCGGTCAATAAAACGGCGGTAAATAAACTGCAAATGGCTTTCCGGACACGCATTAAATTATTTTATCGCCCTGAAGGCCTTGCCGGAACACCTGAAAAAGCCGCGCAGCAGCTCAGCTGGCGAAAAGTATCTGCCACGCAGCTGGAAGCAATCAATAACACGCCCTGGAGCGTTTCTCTGGCAGGGGTGGCATCCGGCAACTGGAAGACGGTGGGGGATGTCGTGCCTGCCTGGGGTAAAAAAACGTTCACGATAAAACGCGGACATGCTCTCGCCTCCGGCGGAGATATCACCTGGACATATATCAATGATTATGGTGCTGAGCGTTCCGCAAATGGTCTCCTGAAAAATTAATTCACAGGACTCGGATGTTATGAAGAAGGGATTATCGGTATGGCCACCGCTTTCAGGCGTGGCTTGCGGGGTGATTTCTGCGCTGTTTTTCTCTTCCGGCGTTCAGGCTGACGATGACATACAGTTTGACAGTAATTTTTTGCGCATCTCACATCCGGAAAAAGTCGACCTGTCGGCGTATATGAAAAACGGACTGCCGGC
Source organism: Enterobacter sp. 03-F-07-AD-ECC (assembly GCF_047530935.1). Taxonomy (NCBI): domain Bacteria; kingdom Pseudomonadati; phylum Pseudomonadota; class Gammaproteobacteria; order Enterobacterales; family Enterobacteriaceae; genus Enterobacter; species Enterobacter sp. 03-F-07-AD-ECC. The sequence continues at coordinate 19,834 of NZ_JBLKBZ010000001.1, forward strand.
GGGCCGGTACCGGGCGGATATTTACCTGAATAATAAGCTGGTCATGATCGATGATATTCGCATTAGCGGAAAAGAGACCGACTCGCAGAGAATTCTGTTGTCGCCAGCGACCGTCGCAGGATTACAGTTAAAACAGAACAGACTGTGTGTAAATAACGACGGGCAATGGTGCGATCTGCAGGCTGTCCTGCCAGAAAGTCATCTGGAATTTAACGGCGGCAGACAGCGGCTTGATGTCAGTATTCCCCAGGCCATGCTGCAGCATGCCGCGCGCGGCCAGGTGAGCCCGGCGCTCTGGGATGCCGGGATCCCTGCGCTATTACTGGGTTATAACGTGAATGGCTACCGTAGCGAGAATAGCGGCGGAGAATATAACAACCTCTATGCGGCGCTGAACGGTGGGCTGAATATCGGCTCCTGGTATTTTCGCCATAACGGGACGTTAAGCTGGCAGCAGCAGAATGGCACGCAGCAGAAAAAATATACGGTGCTCAACAGCTACGTGCAGCATCCGCTGGCGGGTATTGAGGGAAACCTGACGTTAGGGGAGTCGAACACCTCCGGGCAGCTATTTGACTCTGTGGCGTTTACGGGGGCATCGGTCGCCAGCGATGACCGGATGCTGCCCGCCTCCCGGCGAGGCTACGCGCCGGAGATCCGTGGCGTGGCGCAAACCAACGCGAAAGTGATGGTACATCAGAACGGTAAGCTCATTTACGAGACGTCTGTTTCGCCCGGGGCCTTTGTTATCAACGATCTGTATCCGAGCGGTTATGGCGGCGATCTGAACGTCACGGTACGTGAGGCGGACGGTTCACAACATTTTTTTGACGTTCCCTATGCATCGGTTGCGCAGCTGCTGCGCCCGGGAACACACCGTTACAGCGCGACGGCGGGCAGGCTGAGGGGGGATTATCTCAGTGAACGTCCGGCATTTGGTGAAGTGACCTATCAGCGGGGGCTGACGAACCGCCTGACCGGCTCAGGAGGGATACAGGCGACGTCATTTTATCAGGCCATGCAGGCCGGCTTTGCGGTGGGAACGCCTGTCGGCGCGGTGTCATTCGATACCACCTGGTCGCAAACCCGGCTAAGAGAACAGACGCTGCGGGGAGAAAGCATCCGGCTGAGTTACAGCAAATTTATTCCGGCGAGCCAGACGCAGTTTTCCCTGGCCACCTGGCGATACTCGACGGGAAATTATCTTTCTCTGATGGATGCCGCCCTTTTACATCAGCAGCGGCCTGGTGAGGAAACAGACGGACGGACAGGTAAAACCCGCAATCGTATGACGCTGACCCTCAACCAGGGGTTACCGGATAAATGGGGACAGCTGTATGTAACGGGTATTCTGCAGGATTACTGGGGCCGAAAAGGCCACGACCAGCAGTATCAGGCGGGCTACACCCTGACCACGGGCAGGGTGAACTGGAATCTGGGGGTTAACCGCAGCCGCACGGCCGGGGGCGATTTTCAAAATATCTGGACACTGAGTTTCAACATGCCGCTGGGAGGGATCTCCTCGCCGCTGCTTACCGGGCAGATGTCGCGTGACGGCCAGGGACATTTCAGCGAGCAGGTTGCGCTTTCCGGCAGTGCAGGTGAACGACAGCAATTTAGCTGGAATGCCGGGGCATCGCATCAGCATCAGTCGGGAGATTCCGGGCAAATTGGCGGCACGTGGACCGGGCCGGTTTCCACCCTCACGGCAAACTACGCCCAGGGTCAGGCGTGGAAAAGTGGCTCTCTGGGAATGAGCGGTACCGCAGTCGCGCATTCCGGCGGCGTGACTTTCTCTCCCTGGACCGGCAACACCTTCGCGCTGGTGGAGGCGAAAGGTGCTGAAGGGGCTGAAATACCGGGCTATGCCGGGACGCGCGTTAACCGCGCTGGTTATGCGCTGGTGCCAAATCTGATGCCCTATCAGAAAAATAGCGTGTCGATAGATCCCACCTCGGTAGAGGATGACCTGGATCTCGACAGCACAAGCCAGCAGGTGATCCCGTACGCGGGTGCCGTGGTGAAAGTGAAATATCGTGCCGCTGAAGGCGTGCCGGTACTGGTGACGGTACGCCGGAGCAACGGAGAAGGTGTGCCTTTCTCGGCTCGTGCCATCGATGCCAGTCATCAGACAGTGGGATATGTCGGGCAGGGGGGGCGCCTGTATGCCCGTCTGACGCAGCAAAGTGGGGTACTGGAACTTCGCTGGGCGGATGATGCAGCGTCCCGCTGCAAAATGAAGTATTCGCTCCCGTCCACGGCGGGCAAAAAATTGCTGACCTTCGACGCAATCTGTAATTAATACGACGTAACAACGTCAGGACGCTAATGAAAGTTTTAGTTTGTGTATTTACTGATAATGAATTTTTCTTTTCAGCCATGGTGGAATTGATCGCCTCGCATCCGCTATTAGCGAAAAAATATACGCTGTGTAAAATCCGTTCAGATGAGACAGGTGCGTGGATGCGGACAGCCAATAATGAACATATGATTATTGCAGGGCCGGACATGGAATCGCTGGTCAGAATTTTTTGCCTGGAAAAACAATGGGATTATTTGACCGCGCGTTACAATGCCCGCGAAATGCAGGAGTTTCTGTCCCGGAGAATAAACCGACAGCATGAAGCAAAAAAACACCTTGTACGAACAAGAACACACTTAAAACTTTCAACGCAGGAGTTGCGCGTGCTGTCCTGGTTTATTCTTGGGATATCGCCGCATAACATGTCCAGACACTATGGTTTATCAATTAAAACGATCAGCACCTATAAGCGGCGCCTGATGGATAAACTGTATATTAAATCTGATGCCGAGCTGTTTAAGGTTGGCTTGATGTATCAAACATACCGTAACCATTTTGGCTGATTGATGAGGGTTGAATGAACATTTCCGTGAAGGCAGGGGCGGTGATATTTCTGTTTCTGATGGTAATTTCACAAGCGGTAATGGCTGTAACCTGCTCGCTAAGCAGTACGTCATCTTTTAAGGGGGGGAGTATTGTTTCGACACCATTGAATTATGCAAAAATTTCAGTAAGTAATGATATGCCTGATGGTACAGTGTTATATCAGCAGCGATATCGGCCTGGATTTAGTAGCGTTACTGTGAATTGTGATGAGGCGGCGACGTGGTATTACATAACAACCATGACCAGTACCCCTCAGCCTTTATCTGGTTGGTCAGGCACGGTTATACCATCGGAAAGTACATCATGGTCTTCATGGGCAGGAAAAATTTATGAAACAGGGCTCCCGGGTATTGGATTAACGTATTCTATGCTTAGTGCCCATGGTGCTGTTCCTGCCAATATAGGAGGTTCGTGTGCTGCCAGTACCAGCTGTACTGAATCGAGTTCTATGTTGAGCGTCTATCTTACTTTAGTAAAGACTGGCCCGGTAAGTCCAGGCGTAATAAACGCTGCTAATTTTCCTACGATGAATATGGCTTTAGGCAGAAAGACCAGTGCCGTAGACCTGTTCACATTATCATTCTCTGGTTCTATAGATGTGTCCCTCCCGACCTGTACTACGCCAGATTATACTATTTTACTCGGAAAATGGACCACCAGTAGTTTTAACGGAAAAGGTAGTACAACTCCCTGGGTTCAGTCAGATATACATCTAACCAACTGCGAGGTATTTAATGGAAGCCAGGTGACCTCCTGGGATAATGTATCGTCAGATAATGGCACCATTTCTACAGGCACATTTAAAAATAACGCATGGTCTATATCATTTTCACCCGTTAGCTCACTAATTGATGCTACTAATGGGATCATGTCAGTTGATAATAGTACATCAGATGCCGCTACGGGAATTGGGATCCAGATTAGTGCAGGAGATGTTGCTACTGCAGATACAAATATCATTGATTTCGGCCTCCCGATTACCGGAGGACTTCCTTCTGATGGTACAGGTAGTATAACCATTCCCCTTTCTGCAAGATATATCCAGACAGAAGATAGTGTTACGGCAGGAACTGCAAACGGGAAATTAATTTATACGATAAGCTATCTTTAGCGTGATTTGATCTGCCAGCAGCGCCTAAAAAAGCCTCTGCTAAAAGAGGCTCAGGCAATCTTTTCTCACTGTTATGGCGTTAAGCGTGTTTTGCCGTGAGGGCAGGTTTTGAAAATGCATCGTGTTGTCGAAGCGCAATACGGGGTTTCAGGCTCTCTGTCACCCGGGCAGCTGGACATGTTGTGCATGACTCGCCAGAGTGTCGGACTGTATTTATCAATTTGTATAATGTTTACGGTGCGTAATTTTTCGGAAATAATAAAACCGTTGTTGTTAACCGTAATTTTATCACCCGGTTTGATAAGATAATCACCTTTATACCACAATAAATATTTATGGTTATGTTGCGTGATTATTTTGGTAAAGAAGGTGCCTGTGATGGGACTGACAATAGTGCCTAATGAAATCCATAATTTTGTTATTTCCACTCATCTACCTTTTTAACAAATAAAATACTCTATAAATACAGTTTAGCCACCTCAGTAGAGAGTACATAATAGTTATTGCCTATTCATAAGATTAACGCTGATAAGCATCTGATAAATATGCTGTCAAATATACGACAATACTTTACATTGATAAAACATTACGTTGAATATTTAACAAAAGTAATAATATGTTTGTGCTGCGGTGGTAATAAATGATTAAATATTAAACGACAGTCCGGATTTAATGTTCCTCCCACAAAGATAACACCTCCTCAACGTTTCTTACGCCATCGCGAAAATAATTAACATGGCGTTTTTCGATAAAAAAGACTTCAAGGGATAAGAGGAGGAACAGCAACACCACAAAAATAACGAGAAAATTTTTGATCATAATTTGTACCGTATGACGTAAAACCAGGCGGGATAGCGCTTTTCAATGACCTGATGAATTCGAAAACAGGTTTATCACCACCACACCCGCAATGATCAGCCCCATTCCTGCCAGGGCGGCCATATCCAGTTTTTGGCCATAAACAACCCATCCCACCAGACTAATCAGGACAATTCCGGCTCCTGACCATATCGCATAGATAATGCCCGTCGGTATGGTTCGCATGGGAATGGTTAACGACCAAAACGCAAGAAGGTAGAAAAGAACCGTAACGGTGGCAGGCCATAGCCGGGTAAAGCTGTCGGATAATTTTAATGCTGTTGTTGCAATAACTTCACAAATAATTGATATAAAAAGAAAAAGGTAGCTATTCATATAAAGGCCTGTCACAACATACTTCTGTATCACCCAAATCGGGTGGAAAAATAGTATCAACATTTAGTTGTAAATTAAACTTAGTGTTTAATTTTGTGTGAGCCAGCGCACCTTCTCAGGCCAGCTTAAAAACAGAAAATTTTCTGGTTATCGGCGCTATCGCTTCCGTATCCCCGTAGAGCGCAATGGCGACGAATTCCAGTGCTTCAAGCGTGGTTTCTTTCGTTGCCTGAATCTGGGCTTCAGAGGAGGGGCCAAGCATCGTCGTCGTAAAGAAATTAAACGGGATCCCCGCTTCCTGACATTTCAGTGCCGCGGTTTTTAACTGATTGCTGTTTTTGGCCTGCAGAATCACGACCGGATAATGGCTAAGATAAGCGTTCAGCCCGCTTTCAGCGTTTGGGTAGTCATGGAAGAGGACATCATCCGCCTTGCGCATGATCCCGGCGGCCAGGTGGGCCGTGGCATTCAGCAGCAACGCCGGATCCTGCGTGCGGTTAACAACGACATAGAGTTTTTTTTGATTGTCTTCAAACATCTCGATTCCTCAGTGATTTTTTGATTTATACCGTAGCTGGTCATTCACGAACGTTACGCAAAGTATGCCGACAGCAGGTAGCAGCCAGGCCAAACCCTGATTATGTAGCGGCATCCTGGCACTGAGCGTTGTCAGCCATAAGGGGCCGCCCGCGGCGCTAAGTGCCTCAGCCAGACCAAACAGAAAGGTAACGAATGCCGCAGGGACAATGACCCGCGCTGGTGAGTGGAAGGTTGTCCGCATGAAAAAGGTCACGATAAGTACAACAAACACCGGATAAATCGCCGTCAGAACCGGCACCGATAACGCAATCAATTGGGTCAACCCGATATTTGATATCAGCATGGAGACGATGGCAAAAAACCAGATGCAGGTTCGATAGCTAAAACGGGTATGGTCGCTGAACCAGGCGCCACAGGCCGATGTCAGCCCGACAGCGGTAACCAGGCAGGCAAGGGTCATCAACACCCCCAGAAAAATGTCGCCGCCAGGTCCATAGCTAAAGTGGACATAAGCACTGAGCACCTGAGCGCCGTTTGTTGCCCCATCAATCAGCCCGCTGCTACTTAGCCCAAGCCGGAACAGGCCTGCATAAACCACGACAAGGCCCACGCCTGCAATCAGGCCGGAACAGAACGCATAACGAGTAATAAGGCGGGGAGAGGTTACCCCTCTGGATTGAATCGCTCTGACAATCACCAGCCCAAAGACCAGGGCTGCCAGCGTATCCATCGTCAGATAACCATTGGTGATCCCCTGAGAAAAAGGGGAGGTGGCATACAGACCCTGTGGAGGCAGGGGAGCCCCCGCTGGTACGAGCATCGCCGTGATTGTCAGTACCAGAAGCGCCACGATTTTCAAAGGCGACAGGAACTTGCCTACCGTATCGAGAAGGCGGCCGGGATGAAGGGAGATCAGAACGACCAGCGCGAAAAAGCTCAGGCTCCACCATGCTAAGCCATACGCGCCAGGGTGATAATGTTGTAATGCCAGCTCGTACGAGACGGTGGCGGTTCGCGGAATGGCGAACAGCGGTCCGATACAAAGATAACAGGCAATAGTCAGGACCAGACTGCAGAGGCGTCCGGTGGGCTGGGTTATTGCCTGCAGCGATCCCCCGGCTTTCGCCATGGCAATGGCGGTCATCACCGGCAACCCGACACCCGTCAATAAAAAGCCCATTGCGGCATACCAGACGGATGTTCCTGCCTGTAAGCCGATCAGGGGCGGAAAAATGATATTACCGGCCCCAACAAACAAGGCGAAGTTGAGAAACCCCAGGATAAAAATGTCTCTGACGCGGAAAGTTGTCATGTGGATATCGTCTTCACTCTGGTTTTCGGCAGCGCCAGAGGTTAATTATAAAACACGCCCTGAAACCGGGCGTGCCAGCCGTGCATGGGGATCAACGATGGCCGTGATGCCCATGAAAATCATGCCAGCCATGTGCATGGGAAGGATCATGGTGCCAGTGATGATGATCCGGATGATGGCGATCGGTGGAGTGATGATCCCTGATCACGCAGCCGCTGAGCATCAGGCTCAGGATAACCAGGGAGACATTCAGACATAACTTACTGTTCGGCATACTGCCATCCTCTCAAGAGTGCTTAATGAGTTGAGGGCAATGATATAGATTAAACAAAAAGTTGTAATTTCAACATTTGTTGTATGTTGAAATTAAAGGTAACAAAATTATTCAATGCGTAAAATCTTATGAAAATAAAATTACAATTTAACTTATTGTTTTTTAGGCACTTTTGTTTTGATGGATTTGTCTGGCGGTATAAAAATTGGCCTTTTCTCTCACTTCTGTAAAAAGCGTAATAATAAGTAATGGAGATTGTCACGCAGCGGAATAAAACGGATAGTGCGCCCCACAGGAACAAAACCACATAAGGAAAATGGTTTATGAAAACGTTACTCTCTCTTGCTGCACTTCTCGGTCTTGCCTCGTCTTCTGCTTTTGCTGCCACCGCACAGGACTGTGTAAAGGCAGATAACCCGCAAATTGAAGCACTCTTTGACAGATGGAATGCCTCATTACAAACAGGCGATGCCCATAAAGTGGCGGAAAATTATCTGAGTGATGCGGTTCTGCTACCGACAATTTCAAATCAGGTGCGACTGACCGATCAGGAGCGCGTGGATTACTTCCAGGATTTTCTGAAGAAGAAGCCTTACGGGAAAATTGATAGCCGCACCATTCGTCTGGGCTGCAATAAAGCTATTGATACCGGAACGTATACCTTCACTTTCGCCGATAAATCGACCGTGACTGCCCGCTATACCTTCACCTATGCGTGGGACGGAAAAGAGTGGAAAATTTCCTCCCATCACTCTTCCGCAATGCCTGAAGGATAAGATCTGTCCCCTCTCCCTTTGGGGAGAGGGGGAACCACTCAGCGTCTTACCGGCGCTCCGTTCGCCACGTAATATGCCGCTGTACTCTTCGCCAGCGGCTCACGCCCGCGAATGGCATCAGCAATTTTCTCACCGATCATAATGGTGGTGGCGTTCAGGTTGCCGGTGATGATCTGCGGCATGATCGACGCATCCACCACGCGTAACCCTTCCAGCCCGTGAACGCGGCCTTCGCCATCGACTACCGCCATCTCGTCATAGCCCATTTTGCAGCTTCCACACGGGTGGAACGCGGTTTCGGCGTGGTTGCGCACAAACTCGTCCAGCTGTTCGTCGGTCTGGCACTCAACCCCCGGGCTGATTTCGCGGCCACGGTATTTGTCCAGCGCGGGCTGATGCATGATTTCGCGGGTGATGCGGATCGCATCGCGGAATTCCTGCCAGTCCTGCTCGTGGGACATATAGTTGAACAGGATCGCCGGATGCTGGTGCGGATCGCGTGATTTAATACGTACATGCCCGCGGCTTGGTGAGCGCATCGACCCAACGTGACACTGGAAGCCGTGCTCTTTCACCGCGTTGGAGCCGTTGTAGTTAATCGCCACCGGCAGGAAGTGATACTGAATGTTCGGCCACTCGAACTCCTCGCGGCTGCGGATAAACCCACCCGCCTCGAAGTGGTTGCTCGCCCCCACGCCGGTGCCGCCAAACAGCCACTCGGCGCCAATTTTCGGCTGGTTCCACCACTGCAGGGCAGGGTAGAGGGAGACCGGCTCTTTGCATTCGTACTGGAGATACATCTCCAGGTGATCCTGCAGGTTTTCGCCCACGCCGGGCAGGTCATGCACCAGCGGAATATCAAACTGCTTCAGCAGTTCCGCGTTGCCCACACCGGAGCGTTGCAGGATCTGCGGAGAGGCAATCGCCCCGGCGCACAACAGCACCTCTTTGTTTGCCGATGCTTTGGACGGAATGGTGCTTTCGCCTTCCAGCCACTCGACGCCCACGGCGCGCTTGCCGTCAAAGAGAATGCGATCGGTCATGGCATGGGTACGGATGGTCAGGTTCGGGCGCTGCTTCGCCTGGTCCAGATAGCCGCGCGCGGTGCTGGCGCGTCGGCCCTGTGGCGTAACCGTTCTGTCCATCGGGCCGAACCCTTCCTGCTGATAGCCGTTGAGATCGTCCGTGCGCGGGTAGCCCGCCTGTACGCCCGCTTCCACCATTGCCTCAAACAGCGGGTTCACGCCCGGTTTGGAGGTGGTGACGCTCACCGGGCCGTCGCCGCCGTGGTAGTCGTTCGGACCCACGTCGCGAGTTTCAGCCTTACGGTAGTAGGGCAGGCAGTTGAGGTAGCTCCAGTGCTCCAGACCCGGCTCTTTCGCCCAGTTGTCCAGATCCATCGCGTTGCCGCGCACGTAGCACATGCCGTTGATGAGCGACGACCCGCCCAGCCCTTTACCGCGTCCGCACTCCATGCGGCGGTTATTCATATAGGGCTCTGGCTCGGTTTCATACGCCCAGTTGTAGCGCTTGCCCTGCAGCGGGAATGCCAGTGCGGCAGGCATCTGGGTGCGGAAGTCAAAGCGGTAATCCGGGCCGCCCGCTTCAAGCAGCAGAACGGTGGTATCCGGATCTTCAGTCAGTCGTGTTGCCAGAACGTTGCCGGCAGAGCCGGCACCAATAATGATGTAGTCAAATTGCAAAAAAACCTCCCGGTTAAAATATGGACTGGAATTTACCCATCTCAACCTGGATGGACTTCACCTGGGTGTAACTCTGGAGCGTCATCACGCCGTTTTCACGGCCGATACCGGAGTGTTTGTAGCCGCCAACCGGCATCTCTGCCGGGGATTCACCCCAGGTGTTGATCCAGCAAATACCCGCCTCAAGCTGATTAATCGCGCGATGGGCCCGGTTCAGATCGGCCGTCACGATGCCTGCCGCCAGCCCGTAGTCGGTATCGTTGGCGCGGCGGAGAGCTTCTTCTTCAGATTCATAGGTGAGGATGGACATCACCGGCCCGAAGATCTCTTCGCGCACAATGGTCATCTCGTCGGTGCAGTCGGTGAACACGGTCGGAGCGACCCACGCGCCGTTGTCAAAGCCTTCGCCCTTCAGCACGTCGCCGCCGCACAGCACGCGCGCACCTTCCTCTTTGCCTTTGGCGATATAGCGCAGCACATTGTCGCGGTGCGGGAAGCTGACCAGCGGGCCAAAGTTGGTGTTTTCATCGAACAGATCGCCCGCGCGGATGCGGCCCACGCGCTCAACAATTTTCTGCTCAAACGCGGCCTTGAACTTCGCGGGTACGAACACGCGGGTGCCGTTGGTGCAGACCTGGCCGGAGCTGAAGAAGTTGGCCATCATCGCGATGTCGGCAGCGAGATCGAGATCCGCATCGTCAAACACAATCAGCGGGGATTTGCCGCCCAGCTCCATCGTCACCTCTTTCAGGGACGAGGCCGCCGAGTTCGCCATCACCTTTTTGCCGCTGGCGACGCCACCGGTGAAGGAGACTTTCGCGATGCCCGGGTGTTCGGTCAGGTACTGGCCGGTCTCCGCGCCTACGCCCGGCAGAACGTTAAACACGCCGTCCGGCAGGCCCGCTTCGGTGTAGATTTCCGCAAGCTTCAGGGCGGTGAGGGGGGTGACTTCGCTCGGCTTGAAGATCATCGCGTTGCCCGCCGCCAGCGCCGGGGCGGATTTCCACAGGGCGATCTGGATCGGGTAGTTCCACGCGCCAATACCCGCCACCACGCCCAGCGGCTCGCGACGGGTGTAGACGAAAGAGGTATCGCGCAGTGGGATCTGGCTGCCTTCCAGCGCCGGGATCAGCCCCGCGTAGTACTCCAGCACGTCCGCACCGGTGACGATATCCACGGTTGAGGTTTCCGAATACGCTTTACCGGTGTCGAGGGTTTCCAGCTTCGCCAGTTCGTCGTTCCGCTCGCGCAGGATATCGACGGCGCGACGCAGAATGCGCGAGCGCTCCATGGCGGTCATTGCCGCCCAGATTTTTTGCCCTTGCCGGGCACTCTGGACGGCGCGATCGACATCTTCGCGCCCGGCGGCCTGTACGGTCGCCAGAACGTCGCCGTTAGCCGGGTTAATGGTCTCGAAGGTGCGACCGCTGGTGGCGGATGTATAACCACCATTGATATAAAGCTGCTGTTCTGCCATTCGGGACATAAATTCTCCTCGGTTATTCGGTCGGTAAATGCTGGCTGATAAAGTGGCTGGTGAGCGACTGGGCTACGTTTTTATCCAGCGGTTTGCCGCTTAGCGCGGCGCGCAGCCACAGCCCGTCGATCAGCGCTGCAAGCCCGTAACCCGCCTCCTGCGCCTGTTCACGCGGCAGTTCGCGGCGGAATTCGTACACCAGGTTTGAAAGCAAACGGCGGCTACTTACCTGTTGCAACCGGTAGAGCATCGGCTGATGCATGCTGCTCGCCCAGAACGCCAGCCAGGCTTTCATTGCCGCGCTGCTGATCTGGGTTTCATCAAAGTTGCCGCCAACAATCGCCTGCAATCGTTGCTCTGCGCTGCCATCCGGCAGGGCATGCAGGCGGCTCAGAACCGCGTCGCGCAGCTGGCCGGTGATGTCGCGCATGGTCGCTTCCAGCAGGCCATTTTTATCTTTGAAGTAGTGACTGATGATCCCGGTTGAGACTCCCGCCCGACGGGCGATCTGCGCGATGGTTGCGTCATGCATTCCCACTTCATTTATTGCTTCCAGCGTGGCGTTGATCAGTTGCCTGCGCCGGATCGGCTGCATCCCCACTTTGGGCATTTTTGCCACTCCATTCATCAGCGTTGGTTAACCATTAAAGCGGTTTTTGATTGGACGTTCAATATAAAATGTGTCTTAATTGTTGCGGATTTGGATTTTAATAGTTACAAAAATAGTGGGGATACTGGATGACAGATCTTTCGCAAGACAGAGAAAAGGACAAAATCAATCCGGTTGTTTTTTATACATCCGCAGGACTGATTTTGTTGTTTTCCCTGATGACGATCTTCTTTAGCGACTTCTCTGCCGAGTGGATTGGGCGCACCCTGAACTGGGTGTCGAAGACCTTCGGCTGGTACTATTTGCTGGCGGCGACGCTCTATATTGTCTTTGTTGTTTGCATTGCCTGTTCGCGCTTTGGTTCGGTGAAGCTCGGGCCCGAGCAGTCAAAACCCGAGTTTAGTCTGTTAAGCTGGGCGGCGATGCTGTTTGCCGCCGGTATCGGCATCGACCTGATGTTCTTCTCCGTGGCCGAACCGGTCACGCAATATATGCAGCCGCCGGAAGGGGCAGGGCAGACGATGGAGGCCGCGCGCCAGGCGATGGTCTGGACGCTGTTCCACTACGGACTGACCGGCTGGTCGATGTACGCCCTGATGGGCATGGCGCTCGGATACTTTAGCTATCGTTATAATTTACCCCTCACCATTCGCTCTGCGCTGTACCCCATTTTCGGTAAAAAGATTAACGGCCCGATAGGACATAGCGTCGATATTGCGGCGGTGATCGGCACCATCTTCGGTATTGCCACTACGCTCGGGATTGGCGTGGTGCAGCTCAACTACGGGCTGAGCGTGCTGTTTGATATCCCGGATTCGCTGGCGGCGAAAGCCGCGCTGATCGCGCTGTCGGTGATTATCGCCACCATCTCGGTCACTGCCGGCGTGGATAAGGGGATCCGCGTGCTCTCCGAGCTGAACGTCGCGCTGGCGCTGGGGCTGATTCTGTTTGTGCTGTTTGTGGGCGACACCTCGTTCCTGCTCAATGCCTTAGTGCTGAACGTGGGTGACTACGTGAACCGCTTTATGGGCATGACGCTGAACAGCTTCGCCTTTGACCGCCCGGTGGAGTGGATGAACAACTGGACGCTGTTCTTCTGGGCGTGGTGGGTGGCGTGGTCGCCGTTTGTCGGCCTGTTCCTGGCGCGTATTTCGCGCGGGCGCACCATCCGCCAGTTCGTGATGGGCACGCTGATCATTCCGTTCACCTTTACCCTGCTGTGGCTGTCGGTCTTTGGCAACAGTGCGCTGCATGAGATCATCCACGGTGACGCGGCGTTTGCGCAGGAGGCGATGGCGCACCCGGAGCGCGGATTCTACAGCCTGCTGGCGCAATACCCGGCGTTCACCTTTAGCGCCTCCGTGGCCACCATTACCGGTCTGCTGTTTTACGTCACCTCGGCGGATTCCGGTGCGCTGGTGCTGGGGAACTTCACCTCGAAGCTGAAGGACATCAACAGCGATGCGCCAAACTGGCTGCGTATCTTCTGGTCCGTCGCCATCGGCCTGCTGACGCTCGGCATGCTGATGACCAACGGGATTTCCGCCCTGCAGAACACCACGGTGATCATGGGTCTGCCGTTCAGCTTTGTGATCTTCTTTGTGATGGCCGGGCTGTACAAATCGCTCAAGGTGGAAGACTACCGTCGCGTCAGCGCCAGCCGCGATACCGCGCCGCGCCCGTTGGGCGCCCAGGACAGACTGAGCTGGAAGAAGCGTCTCTCGCGCCTGATGAACTACCCGGGCACGCGTTACACCAGCCAGATGATGGAGACGGTCTGCTTCCCGGCAATGGAAGAGGTGGCGCAGGAGTTGCGATTACGCGGTGCCTACGTGGAGCTGAAAAACCTGCCGCCGGAAGAGGGCGAGACCCTGGGGCATCTGGATCTGCTGGTGCATATGGGCGACGAGCAGAACTTTGTCTATCAGATCTGGCCGCAGCAGTATTCGGTGCCCGGGTTTACCTACCGCGCGCGCAGCGGCAAATCGACCTACTACCGGCTGGAGACCTTCCTGCTGGAAGGCAGCCAGGGGAATGATTTGATGGATTACAGCAAGGAGCAGGTGATTACGGACATTCTGGACCAGTATGAACGGCACCTGAACTTTATCCATCTCCACAGGGAAGCGCCGGGGAATAGCGTGATGTTCCCGGATGTGTAAGCGAATCGCATTCTAAATTGATGCCGGGTGGCGGCTTCGCCTTACCCGGCCTACCGCGAGCCAACTTTGTAGGCCTGATAAGCGAAGCGCCATCAGGCTTGTAGCAGCGTCAACACGCTGTCATCCCTTTTGTGCCAGAAGAGGGTGAAACGTGTGCCCTCCGCATATTCTCCAGCCGGGCGCGAAAGCACCAGCACAAGGGTTTTATCATCTAACGCTGCGACTCTCGCACAGTCAAAACCCATGTAAATCTTTACCTGCGGAAACAGCGCTTTAAACAAACTTTCTTTCGCGCTAAACGCGAGCGTCAGCGCCTGTGCAAAAGGGTAGCCTGAACGCGTTAAACACGCTGCTTCCTGCGCATTGATGATACCGTCCTGGATTTCATGGGCTTCACGGTCGGAAAGGATCGCCTCTGTATCGATACCTACAAGGGCATGAGGATGGTGAACCACAACCGCCATCGCCTGCGTGCCGCTGTGAGTGATGCTACCCGAAACCCCGTGCGGCCAGAGCGGTTCGCCGCTGGGGCCGATGCCGGGAACGGCGTGGCCAGGTAAGGCATGCGCGGCGGCGATGCGGCCCGCCAGATGTTCGGCTTTGCGTTTGCGTCCGGCGTCAGCCAGCTGTGCGTGATGGGGGAGCCAGAGGAGATCGGCGTCGTTGAAGGTGGTGGGGGCGAAGGTGATGCGGTGAACGGTGAGGCTGGCGAGAACGAACGTGCTGTGGGTTGTGTGCATGGTATTCCCTTCAGAATTGTGCGGCCTGTTGCCCTCACCCCGACCCTCTCCCACAGGGAGAGGGAGCAAACACTAAAAACGGCAACGGGGTTGCCGTTTTGCTTTTACCTCGCCCTCACCCCGGCCCTCTCCCACAGGGAGAGGGGGGAAGTCACTGCCTGTATCAGAATCGGGTATTCACGCTCATATACCACGTGCGGCCTGGCTCATTATAGGTATAAGCCCCTGCGCCGTACATATAGGCACCCGTCGAGGTATTCCCGGTGGTCTGGGCATTACCCGCACGCCACTGGCGTTTGTCGAAGACGTTATCCACGCCGCCGGTCAGGCTGACGTTTTTGGTCACGTCCCACGTCGCGCTCAGGCCAAGGATGCTATACGGGCTGACCTCGTCTTTCTCTGACCCGGTCACCGGCTGACCTTTGTAGTTGTACTTCTTCGGCTGCTGCTTGCCGTACCAGGTGAAGGTCGACTGGAGCGACACATCCTGATGCACCTGCCAGCTCAGGGTAGAGTTCAGCGTGTACTCCGGGATGATCGACAGACGGTCGCCGGTCTCCTTGTTCTTGCTCTGCAGCATGTAAGTGATGTTGTTGGTCCAGTTGATGGTATCGCTGACCGGCACGTTCAGGGAACCTTCCAGGCCTTCAACCACTGCCTTCGGCACGTTCTCCCACTGGTAGATATCGGTGGTGACTTTGCTGGTGGAGGTCTGGCCGATTGGCGCATAGCCCGCTTCAATCTTGTTGCGATAGTCGTTGCGGAACCAGGTCACGCCCGCCAGCCAGCCGTCGCGTTTCCACTCCAGACCAATCTCTTTGTTGATGCTGGTTTCGGCTTTCAAATCGTCGTTACCCATCATGTAGCAGCCCACGCCGTCAGAGCTGGCGTAGCAGCCCTGGCCCTTGCTGTATAACAGGTAGTTCGGGTTGGTCTGGTACAGGCTCGGTGCTTTGTAGGCACGCGCAATACCCATCTTCAGGGTGAAATCATCCCCCAGACCCTGCGACAGGTTCAGGGACGGGCTCCAGTTGTTACCCACGATGGTGTGATGGTCGAAGCGCAGCGCCGGGGTCAGCATGGTGCTGTCGGTCAGCTCCATATTGTTTTCCGCAAACAGGGAGAAAATCTCTGCGGAGGTATAGGGGCTGCGATCGTCGCTCATCCCTGGAATGGTCCCGCCCTGCAGGGTTTGCGAGAAGGAAGTGGAATCCTTCATGCGCTGCTGGTTCCACTCGGTGCCCAGCGTCAGGTTCTGGTTGACGATGAAATCAATCGGCAGGTTGATCTCACTGTGCAGCATGACGTCGGCCAGGTCGGTATCGGTGAATTTATCGCTGTTGAACAGCCCTTCGGTTCCTCCGGCCAGCCCTTCACCCAGACGCGAGTTGCGGGTGTGTTCGTACTGTGCCCAGTTGCTGGTGGTAATGCCGTTATCCCAGCCGCCATTCCACGTGACGGCGAAGTTCTGACGATAGATACGGTTGGTCTCTTTACCGTAGTTCTTCTTCACCAATGCATTGTCGTTGTTGGTGTTCTGGGTATCACCGGCGTAGAGGTTGTTCTGGCGGCTGTACCCCGCTTCAAACTCCAGAGACTGCATTGGCGCAAAGTCCCAACGCACCACGCCATTGATGTCTTTGTTTTCTACCCCTTCACGGCCTGCAGGCAGGGTGTTGGCATAGGCCCCGGTACGCTCGGACTGATGGCCCTGGTTGATGTCCCACGCATCGGCCTGGGTTTTGTCAAGGTTACCGTACATGCGGAAGCTGAAGTCGCCGCCCAACGGGCCGCTCAGGCTGAAGTTGGTGCGTTTTGTGGAACCTTCATCCTTGTGTTCAGGCGCGTTCAGATAGGTGTTCCAGGAGCCGTGCCACTGGTCGTCGAATTTTTTGGTGATGATGTTCACCACGCCACCTGCCGCACCGTTGCCGTAACGCGCGGCGGCCGGGCCACGGATCACTTCAATACGCTCGATCATCTCTGGCGGCACCCAGCCGGTATCACCGCGGGTGTCGCGCTCGCCGCGCCAGCCCAGACGAATCGAGTTACGGCTGGTCACCGGCTTGCCGTCGATCAGGATCAGGGTGTTTTCCGGGCCCATACCGCGGATATCAATCTGGCGGTTGTTACCGCGCTGGCCGCTGGTGGAGTTACCGGTCAGGTTAACGCCTGGCATGGTGCGGATGATTTCAGACACGTCACGCGCGGGCGGATTTTTACGGATCTCATCGGCGGTAATGGTGGAAACCCCCGGCGCCTGCAAATTCTGCTCGGCGGCGGTGATCACCATGGTGTCTTCATGCTGCGCGGAGGCGGTATTGTCGTCTGCCATGGCAGGCAGCGCGACGCCATAAATCCCTAAATTGACCAGCAAGGCCAGAGAGTGAATCTTCTTATTCATTGGATGTCCCGCTTTTATGGTTTCTTATGAACGCGCTTCCCACAGCGCGGGCATTACGCTATTGCAAATGCAAATAGTTATCAATAATATTATCAATAAAATTTGTCCTGAAACAAAAAAGACTGTTAAACATGAGGTTAGAAGGGTGACGGTGTTAACAACGGGAAGTGAAGCCTGGTGGCAGTCGAAAAACGGCCCGGAATGGGTGCGTGAACAGGGGAAATATCGGGTCACCTTCTGGTGGCGCGATCCGGCGGGAACGCAACACACCTCGGCGGTGAAACGCGTCTGGCTGTATATCACCGGCGTAACCGATCACCATAAAAATGCCCGCCCACAATCCCTCGAACGCATCCCGGATACCGACGTCTGGCAATGGCAGGGCGAGTTCAGCCCCCAGTGGCGCGGCAGCTACTGCTTTATCCCTTCAGAGAATACAGACGATTTTGCGCCCGATGTGTTTCACGGTGAGCAGCCGGATCGCCTGGCGCTGCGCGAAGGCTGGCGCAAGCTGCTGCCGCAGGCAATGTCCGACCCGCTTAATACCCAGAGCTGGCGAGGCGGGCGAGGGCATGATGTCTCTGCGCTGGAGATGCCCGACGCTCCGGTGCAGCCCGGCTGGGATCGCCCCAATACGCCATACCGGCAGCCGGTCTGCATTGACTGGCAGAGCAAGCGGCTGGGCAACCGTCGTCGCGTCTGGATATTTACCACTGGCGATGACGATCCGGAACGCCCGCTGGCGGTGCTGCTCGACGGCCAGTTCTGGGCCGAGAGCATGCCCGTCTGGCCAGCGCTGACGGCGCTTACCCTCGGACGCAAACTGCCGCCTGCCGTCTACGTTTTAATCGATGTGATAGATATGGCGCATCGCAATAACGAATTGCCCTGTAACCCCGATTTCTGGCTGGCGGTGCAGGAAGAACTTCTCCCTCTTGTAAAACAACGCATGCCATTCAGCGACCGCGCAGACCGTACGGTGGTCGCAGGCCAGAGCTTCGGTGGACTCTCCTCGCTTTATGCCGCACTTAACTGGCCGCAGCGTTTTGGCTGCGTGCTGAGCCAGTCCGGCTCTTACTGGTGGCCGCATCGCGGCGGGCAGCAGGAAGGGCTGCTCATCGCGCAACTTAAAGCGGGTGAGAAAACCGCACGCGGCCTGCGCATCGTCCTTGAGGCCGGGCGCAACGAGCCGCTGATTTACCGCGCAAATCAGGCCATTTACGACGAACTGCACACACAGCAGCAGGTTTACTGGCGTCAGGTTGACGGCGGACACGACGCGCTTTGCTGGCGCGGTGGGCTGACGCAGGGGCTGATGACCCTCTGGCAGCCGCTTATTCACTAACGGAGTCTGTATGGAATTCAGCAATCCTTTCGATAATCCGCAGGGGCAGTTTGCTATTTTGCGTAACGATCAGGGGCAGTACAGCCTGTGGCCGCAGCAGTGCGAATTGCCCGCAGGCTGGCGCGTGGTATGCGACGCGCAATCGCAGGACGCATGCCAGCAGTGGCTGGCCGAACACTGGCAGACGCTCAGCCCCTCTAATTATGCGGGGGAGCATGCATGAACCGTCTGCCGCTTGTTGCCGCCCAGCCGGGCATCTGGATGGCGGAGCAGCTTTCCAGCCTGCCGAACGCCTGGAGCGTGGCACACTACACCGAACTGAAAGGCGATATTGACGCACCGCTGCTGGCAAAAGCCGTTGCCGAAGGCATGATGCAGGCCGACACGCTGCGCATGCGCTTCACCGAGGATAACGGTGAGGTGTGGCAGTGGGTGGATGCATCAATGACGCTGCCTGAACCGGAAATCGTGAATGCCGGTTCCCATGACGCCGCCGTGGCGCTGATGGACGCCGACCTTAACCAGAACCTTCGTGTCGACAGCGGTCAGCCCCTGGCGTTTCACCTGCTGATTCAGATCGGTCCGCAACACTGGTACTGGTATCAGCGCTATCACCATTTGGTGGTCGATGGCTTCAGCTTCCCGGCGATTACCCGCCAGATCGCCGCGATTTATGCCGCGTGGAAGAGGGGCGAGCCCACGCCTGACTCCCCGTTTACGCCGTTCGCCGGGGTGGTGGAGGAGTATCAGCGCTACCGCGACAGCGAGGCGTATCAGCGCGACGGTGCCTTCTGGGTTGAGCAGCGCAAACAGCTTCCTTCTCCGGTCTCGCTTTCCTCTGCGCCGCTGCCTGGGCGTGCCGCCACCACCGACATCCTGCGCCTGAAAATCGCCGCCGATGGCCGCGCCTTCAGCCAGCTTGCGCAGGCCGCAGGACAGGTACAGCGCACCGATCTGGCGCTTGCGCTGGTGGCGCTGTGGCTGGGCCGTCTCACCGGACGGCTGGACTACGCCGCCGGGTTTATCTTTATGCGCCGCATGGGCTCCGCTGCCCTGACCGCGACCGGCCCGGTGCTCAACGTGCTGCCGCTGGCGGTGAACATTCATCCGCACGAGAGCCTGCCGGAACTGGCGCAGCGCCTGGCAAACCAGCTGAAAAAAATGCGTCGCCACCAGCGCTACGACGCCGAGCAGATCGTGCGCGACAGCGGGCGTGCCGCGGGTGATGAAGCCCTGTTCGGCCCGGTGCTCAATGTCAAGGTATTCGATTATCAACTGGACATCGACGGCGTGGAGGCCACCACCCACACGCTGGCCACCGGCCCGGTGAACGATCTGGAGCTGGCATTGTTCCCGGACGAGCAGGGGGGGCTGAGCATTGAGATCCTCGCCAATAAACAGCGCTACGATGAAACCACGCTGGCCCGTCACGTGGCGCGCCTGAATGCGATGTTGACGCAATTTGCCGCTAACCCGGACCTGCGCTGCGGCGAGGTTGAAACGGTCTCAGAGCAGGAATACCAGCAGCTTACACGCATCAACGATACCGGGCTGGCGCTACCGTCCACCACGCTTGCGGAACTGGTGGCGGAACAGGCGAGCAAAACGCCGGACGCGCCCGCACTGGCGGATGCGCACATCGAGCTCAGCTATCGCCAGATGCGCGAGCAGGTGGTGGCACTGGCGCATCTGTTGCGTGAGCGCGGCGTGAAACCGGGCGACAGCGTGGCGGTGGCGCTGCCGCGCTCGGTATTCCTGACGTTAGCACTGCACGGCATTGTGGAGGCGGGGGCCGCGTGGTTGCCGCTGGATACCGGCTACCCGGACGATCGTCTGCGGATGATGCTGGAGGACGCGAAGCCGTCGCTGCTTATCACCACCGACGAACAGCGTCCGCGCTTTAGCGATCTGTCCGTCGGGACGTTTAGTTACAACACACTATTACCGGCTGCGGAGGCTGAACCGCTGCGGCTGGCGAAGCCGGAGCAGACGGCGTACATCATCTTTACGTCGGGCTCGACAGGGCGTCCGAAGGGGGTAATGGTCGGGCATACTGCCATCGTTAACCGTCTTAAATGGATGCAGGATCACTACCCGCTGACGGCGTGCGACGTGGTGGCGCAGAAAACACCGTGCAGCTTTGACGTGTCGGTCTGGGAGTTCTGGTGGCCGTTTATCGCCGGGGCGAAGCTGGTGATGGCCGAGCCGGACGCGCACCGTGATCCTCAGGCCATGCAGCAATTCTTTGCGCACTATGGCGTCACCACTACCCACTTTGTGCCGTCGATGCTGGCGGCGTTTGTCGCCTCGCTGACGCCGGAAAACGCCGACTGCTGTAAAAGCCTCAGACGGGTATTCTGCAGCGGGGAAGCACTGCCGACGGAACTTTGTCGCGAATGGGAGCGGCTCACCCACGTGCCGCTGCATAACCTCTACGGCCCGACGGAAGCGGCGGTGGACGTTAGCTGGTATCCGGCATTTGGACCAGAGCTGGCGGCAGTTGCAGGTAACAGCGTGCCGATCGGTTTTCCGGTATGGAACACCGGGTTGCGGATCCTGGATGCGATGATGCGCCCGGTACCGTTTGGCGTGGCGGGCGATCTCTATCTCACCGGCATTCAGCTGGCGCAGGGGTATCTGGGGCGTCCGGATCTCACCGCCAGCCGCTTTATTGCCGATCCGTTCGCGCCGGGCGAGCGGATGTACCGTACCGGTGACGTCGCCCGCTGGCTGGACAACGGCGCGGTGGAGTATTTAGGCCGCAGCGACGACCAGCTGAAAATTCGCGGCCAGCGCATCGAGCTTGGCGAAATCGACCGGGCGATGCTGTCGCTGCCCGACGTGGCTCAGGCGGTGGCGCACGCCTGCGTGTTCAACCAGGCGGCGGCCACGGGCGGCGATGCCCGTCAGCTGGTGGGATATGTGGTTTCTGAATCCGGTTTACCGCTGGATCGCGACGCGCTGCTTGCCTCACTCAGATCGCAATTGCCGCCGCATATGGTGCCGGTGGTGTTACTGCAAATCAGCGCGCTGCCGTTAAGCGCAAACGGCAAACTGGATCGCAAGGCGCTGCCGCTGCCGGAGCTGACCAGCAAAACCAGCGGACGCGCACCGGAAAGTGCAACCGAAATTGCCGTCTCGCAGGCGTTTGCGTCATTGCTGGGCTGCGCGGTGAACGACATCGAAGCCGATTTCTTTGCCCTCGGCGGCCACTCGCTGCTGGCGATGCGCCTGGCTGCACAGCTCAGCCGTACGTTCGCCCGCAAGGTGACGCCGGGGCAGATAATGGTCGCCTCTACGGTCAGCAGGCTGAGTGCTCTGCTGGATTCGCCGATAAGCGACGAGCAGGCACAGCGTCTGGGTTATGAAACCTTGCTGCCGCTGCGCGAAAGCGACGGCCCGACGCTGTTCTGCTTCCATCCGGCTTCCGGTTTCGCCTGGCAGTTCAGCGTGCTGGCGCGCTACCTTAGCCCGCGCTGGTCCATTACCGGAATTCAGTCGCCGCGCCCGGAGGGGCCGATGCAGCAGTGTGCGGATCTGGATGGGGTGATTGAACATCATCTGACTACGTTACGTGGCCGGCAGCCCCACGGGCCGTATTACCTGTTCGGCTACTCGCTTGGCGGTACGCTGGCGCAGGGGATTGCTGCGCGTCTGCGTGAACAGGGCGAAACCGTCGCCTTCCTTGGTCTGCTGGATACCTGGCCACCGGAAACCCAGAACTGGGCGGAAAAAGAGGCCAACGGACTCGACCCGGCGGTGCTGGCCGAAATTGAGCGCGAGCGTCAGGCGTTTATCGCCGCCCAGCAGGGGCAGGGCTCCAGCGCGCTATTCAACGCCATTGAAGGTAACTACGCCGACGCGGTGCGGCTGCTCACCACGGCGCACAGCTCGCGGTTTGACGGGAAAGCAACGCTGTTTGTTGCCGAGCGCACGCGAACGATGGATCCGCAGGTGGCGTGGTCGCCGTGGGTAAATGAACTGGAGGTATACAGCCAGGATTGCGCCCACGTGGACATCATTTCGCCGCAGGCGTTTGAGAAGATTGGGCCGGTGTTGCAGAAGATGTTGGGGGAGTGATTTCCCCTCACTCTAACCCTCTCCCTGTGGGTGAGGGCATCAGCGCGCACGCTTTCCAAGCGGCACCACCAGCGGCGTGCCCGCCACCGGGTCGTCAATAATCATGCAGCGCATGCCGTAGATCCGCTCGATAAGCGCTGGCGTCACAATCTCCTTCGG
The DNA here is from genome assembly GCF_047530935.1 of Enterobacter sp. 03-F-07-AD-ECC. Lineage (NCBI taxonomy): Bacteria > Pseudomonadati > Pseudomonadota > Gammaproteobacteria > Enterobacterales > Enterobacteriaceae > Enterobacter > Enterobacter sp. 03-F-07-AD-ECC. Next base: position 42,629 of record NZ_JBLKBZ010000001.1, read on the forward strand.
CGCGCCCTGCGCCACAATTTCGCCGTCGCGCAGTGCAATTAAATGCGTGGCATAGCGGCAGGCCTGATTCAAATCATGCAGCACCGCCGCCAGGGTGTAACCCTGCGTGCGGTTGAGCTCGCTCAGCAACTCGAGCAGATCGATCTGATGGCTGATATCAAGCCAGGTCGTCGGTTCATCCAGCAGCATAATGGAGGTCTCCTGCGCCAGCACCATCGCGATCCACGCCCGTTGACGCTGGCCGCCGGAAAGCGTGTCCACGCTCTGCCGGGCAAGGTCCGTAATGCCCGTTGCCTGCATCGCGCGGTTCACCGCGTCTTCATCTTCCTTGCGCCAGCGGGTAAACAGCGGCTGGTGCGGATAGCGTCCGCGTGAGACCAGCTCCTGCACCGTGATGTCTCCCGGCGTGGTGGCGTTTTGCGCCAGCAGCCCGATGCGCCTGGCCACCTCTTTACTGGCAAAGCGCTGGATCTGCTCGCCGTCGAGGAATACGTGGCCTTCAACCGGTGTCATCAGGCGGCTGAGGGTGCGCAGCAGGGTCGACTTGCCGCAGCCGTTCGGGCCGATAATCGCCGTGAAATGGCCGTCAGGAATGTTGACGGTTAAGTCATGGGCAACGATTTTTTTGCCGTAACCGAGAGTAAGGCTTTCGCCGCACAAGCGGGTGGTTGAATCGGTCATTTCTTGCGTGACTCCTGAACGAGCAAGACGATGAGGTAAATCCCGCCAAGGCTGACGGTGACAACGCCCACCGGAAGTTGATAAGGCATAAACAGCCGCTGGGCGCAGAGATCGGCGGCCAACAGTAACATTGAGCCGCACAGCGCCGCCTGGGTTAAGCCCCAGCGGGCCGTACCGCTAAGACGACGCGCAATGTGAGGGGCAACAAGGGCGATAAAGGAGATGGGTCCGGCAATCGCGGTGGAGGCCGCGGTGAGCAACACGGCGACCAGCATCAGCATCAGACGCGAACGCTCAACGCCGACCCCCAGCGCACAGGCGCTGTCGTCACCCATTTCCAGCAGCCGCATGCGCCGCACCAGCAGCAGCGCGGCGATAAACATCAGCAGAATCAATGGCGCGGCTGGCCAGACTTTGCCCCAGGTCAGGCCGTTGAGGGAACCGGCATACCACAGCCCGGCCGACAGCGCCGTTTCCAGCGAAGCCTGCAAGAGCAGCCAGGTATTGAACGCCATCAGCATGGCACGCACGCCGATACCGATAATGATCAGGCGGAAAGTGTCGATACCGTTGCGCCAGGCGAGCAGCCAGATCACCAGCGCGGTCAGTATCCCGCCGGTCATCGCCGTCACGGTGATGGCCGTCAGATGCTGACCAAACAGCACCATCGCGACCAGCACGCCGCTCCAGGCACCGGTGTTGAGACCCATTACATCCGGGCTGCCGAGCGGATTGCGCATCAGCGACTGGAAAATCGCGCCGCTGACGCCAAGCGCGGCACCCACCAGCATCGCCATTGCCACGCGCGGCAGTCGCCACTCCGTCACCACCATCGTGACAGCGCGCGGGGCGCTGCCGGTGAGCGCGTTAAACACCTGGGCGAGATCGAGCGTCACCGCGCCGCTGCACAGGCTTGCGATCGCCAGCATCAGAATGGCGATAACCAACAGCGAAACGCTGACGATCAAACGACGAGAGGGGGCCATCATGCGTCACCTCCGCGTTTACGTCGTACCAGGAAGATCAGGACCGGTGCGCCGATAAAGGCGCTGACCACCGAAACGCGCAGTTCGCCGGGAACCAGAAGACGCCCGACAACATCAGCGAACAAGAGCAGAGCCGGGGTGGCCAGCAGCGTCACCGGCAGAGACCAGCGGTGATCGGCCCCCACCAGCCAGCGCGACAGATGCGGCATCATCAGCCCGATAAAGGCAATCGGGCCGACCACTGCCGTCGCACTGCCGCACAGCACGGTGATGACCACTAATCCCGTCAACTGGGTTCGAGCCACGCGGTTGCCGAGCGCGGTGGCGGTGTCGCTGCCAAGGCTCAGGCTGTTCAGCGCCCGGCTTAAACCGAGTGCCACGGCGGCGGCAATCATCACCGGGATGACCACCACCTTAAGCGTCTCCAGCGTGCGGATATCCAGCGAACCGGCCTGCCAGAAGCGGAGCTGATCGTAAACGTCCGGGTTAAGCAGGGCGATGCCGTTAGATAACCCTTCCAGCACGGCGGCAAGCGCCACGCCCGCCAGCGTCAGGCGTACCGGGCTAAGCTGCCCGCCGCCCTGGCTGCCGGTAAAGGCGACAATCAGCGAGGCCGCCAGCGCGCCGCAAAAGGCCATTACCAGTTGTTCTGAGGGAGAGGTAAACCCGAACAGCGCCGCGCCAAGCACAATGGCAAAACTGGCACCGCTGTTCACGCCAAGAATGCCGGGGTCGGCCAGCGGGTTGCGGGTGAGGGTTTGCATAAGTGCTCCCGCAAGGCCCAGTGCGCCACCGGCAAGTAATCCGGCCAGGGTACGGGGCAGGCGGGCATCCAGCACGATGGTGCAGTCGGCGCTCTGACAGGTACCAAAGAGCGCATCAACAATCACGGAGGCGGGCAGCGGTTTCGCACCAACCAGCAGACTGAGCGCCATCGCAAGGATTAACAGCAGCAATAACACGGGCACGGCAACGGCGCGCACCGCAGAAGAAGAGGAAAACGACATAGCAACATCCATGATTTGATAATGATAGTGATTATCGTTATCTATCTTATTTGGCTATGTTAGCATGTGCGCCCATGGAATGGGTAGAAATAGACTCAAGGTCTTGTCATGAATCAAAAATCCTGGCTGATTAACCTCAGCCTGCTGAAGACGCACCCGGCGTATCGCGCCGTGTTTATCGCGCGTTTTATCTCCATTTTGTCCCTCGGCCTGCTCGGCGTTGCCGTCCCGGTACAGATCCAGACGTTGACGCACTCCAGCTGGCTGGTCGGGCTGTCGGTCACCTTAACCGGCGGGGCGATGTTTATCGGTCTTATGATCGGCGGCGTGCTGGCCGACAGGTACGAACGCAAGAAGCTGATCCTGCTGGCGCGCGGCACCTGCGGGGTGGGGTTTGTCGGATTGTGCCTGAACGCAATGCTGCCGGAACCCTCCTTACTCGCCATTTACGCCCTCGGGCTGTGGGATGGTTTCTTTGCTTCGTTAGGCGTGACGGCGCTGCTGGCCGCCACACCCGCGCTGGTAGGGCGTGAGAATTTGATGCAGGCGGGGGCAATTACCATGCTTACCGTCCGTCTTGGCTCGGTGATATCGCCGATGGTGGGCGGCCTGCTGCTGGCCACCGGTAACGTGGCGTGGAACTACGGCCTCGCGGCGGCGGGGACGTTTATCACCACCTTAACCTTGCTGCGTCTGCCGCTTCTGCCACCGCCACCGCAGCCGCGTGAGCATCCGCTGAAATCGCTGATGGCGGCGATCCGGTTTCTGTTCAGCAACCCGCTGATTGGTGGTATTGCGCTGCTCGGTGGCCTGCTGACGATGGCCAGCGCCGTACGCGTGCTGTATCCGGCGCTGGCGGGGGTGTGGCAGATGAGCGCCTCAGAGATTGGCGTGTTGTACGCCGCCATTCCGCTCGGCGCGGCGTGTGGTGCGCTAACCAGCGGCAGGCTGGCGCAGAGCGCGCGTCCAGGGTTGATTATGCTGTTGACGACACTGGCATCGTTTATCGCGATGGGGTTCTTCAGCCTGATGCCGGTCTGGGCGCTGGGTGTGCTGTGTCTGGTGCTCTTCGGCTGGCTGAGCGCCATCAGTTCTCTGTTGCAGTACACCCTGATCCAGACCCAGACGCCGGAGGGGATGCTCGGGCGCATCAACGGCCTGTGGACTGCGCAAAACGTGACGGGCGATGCCATTGGCGCGGCGATCCTCGGTGGGCTGGGGGCCGTCATGACGCCGGTGGCTTCGGCGAGCACCAGCGGGTTTGCATTAGCCGTTGTAGGTGGGATCCTGTTAATGGTATTAGCAGAATTGCGCCGGTTCAGGCAGGAGGTTGTATTGAACGACGGTGCGGCCTGATGCCCTCACCCCGCCCCTCTCCCACGGGGAGAGGGAGGGAAAATGCCTACTTAAACAATGCATTTAATCTCTCTAACACCAGCATCGCGCTGTAATAATCCAGGCGGAACGTCTCCGTTCCCAGTGCCCACACGCGTTTATTCTTCACCGCAGGCAGGTGAGCCAGCAGCGGGTTGGCGTAAATCGCCTCAACGTCTTTTTGATCGCCGGCAAACAGGAACAGGCCTTCACCGTTCAGCCCGGTAGCCAGATTTTCACCGCCTAACTGGATGATGTCGTGACGTTTGCCCTGACTTTTTGATGTGTGCAGCCCGGCAGGCAGTTCGGCCAGGGTAAAGCCTAACTGGTGCAACAGCTGGCCCTGGGCAGACTCCGCGGTCCACAGGTTAGCGCTGTGCGCGGCAGCGGTGTACACAATGGCGTTCACCGGCTGCGGCGGCAGCGTCATCTGCTGTTTCACCTGCGCGAGTTGTTTATCGAATGCTGCAATGCGTTCGGCGGCCTGTTTTTCCTGTCCGGTTATCGTGCCTAGCTGCTTCAGCAGTTCCTGCCAGCTTTTGTCGTCGTAGTTGATGATGAGCGTCGGCGCGATGGCGGAGAGCTGATCGTACAACGCCAGGGCCGAATCTCCGCCGGTCGCGCTAATCAGAATCAGATCCGGCATCTGCGCCGCCACCGCTTCCGCACTCGGCTCGCCAATGTACAGGCGCGCCACGTTGCGCTGTTTCGCAATATCACCCCACTGACGTAAAAAGCCCTGCGCATCCGCCACGCGGTTATTGGGCGTGGTCGCCCCGCTGGCCACTACCGGAGCGTCAATCGCCAGCAATGAGCCGGTCAGGGTCACGCTGGTGGAGACAATGCGCGTGGGTTTGCTCTCCAGGGTATGCACGCCGCGGCTGTCGGTTACCTGACGCGGCCAGTCGGCGGCGATGGCTGAGGTTAGTCCTAAAACAAAACATCCCGTTAAAAGAAGGGCATTACGGCAAACGGCGGGGAATTTCACAACGCGGCATCCTGTTCTCTTTGAAGTTAATGCTTCTCATTTTCATGATTGCGGCGAGGGGATGCAAGCGATACTCGCACAAGATGTTCGCTCTGCGGTTGACACCGGCGCGATGTGGGATTAGGTTAGCCAACGAAAATATAAATGATAATCATTATTGCTTCTTTTATCATTTTATGGAGGATGATATGGATACGTCCCTGGCTGAGGAAGTTCAGCACACCGCGACCACGCTGCCATCAGACAGCTTTTTCTTTATGTCGCCTTACCGCAGTTTTACCACGTCAGGCTGTTTTTCCCGTTTCTCTGAACCCGCCGAGGGCGGTGATAACCCGTCGGGGGCCTTCCAGCAGAAACTGGCTCAGGCTTTTCGCAACGCGAAGGCCAGCGGCATTGCCCATCCCGTGATGGTGGGAGCCATCCCGTTCGATACCCGCAAGCCCTCATCCCTGTTTATTCCGCAGCACTGGCAGACCTTTTCGCGCCCGGCGCGTCAGCAGTCCGCGCGCTATTTTTCCGCTTCCCAGGCGTTGAGCGTGGAAACCCGCACTGAGATCCCGCCGCAGCCCGTGTTTGAAGAGATGGTTGCCCGTGCGGCAGCGCTCACCGCCACGCCACAGGTGAACAAAGTGGTGCTGTCGAGGCTGATTGATATTGCGACGGATAAAACGATTGATAGCGGCGCGCTGATGGAGCGACTGATCGCCCAGAATCCGGCCAGCTTTAACTTCCATGTGCCGCTGGAAGATGGAGGCGTACTGCTGGGCGCGAGCCCGGAACTGCTGCTGCGTAAAGAGGGGACACACTTTAGCTCTCTGCCGCTGGCGGGCTCTGCGCGTCGTCAGCCGGATGACGTGCTGGATCGCGAGGCGGGTAATAAGCTGCTGGCCTCCGAGAAGGATCGCCACGAGCACGATCTGGTGACCCAGGCGATGAAAGCCATTCTGGCATCGCGCAGCCATCATCTCAGCATGCCAGCTTCCCCGCAGCTGATCACCACCCCAACGCTCTGGCATCTGGCGACGCCGGTGGAAGGGGAGGCCCGTGAAAATGAGAACGCCCTGACTCTGGCCTGTCTGCTGCACCCGACGCCTGCGCTGAGCGGTTTCCCGCATCAGGCGGCAAAAGAGCTGATTGCCGGGCTGGAGCCGTTCGACCGCGAACTGTTTGGCGGCATCGTTGGCTGGTGTGACAGCGAAGGAAACGGCGAGTGGGTGGTGACCATCCGCTGCGCACGTTTGCTTAAAAATCGCGTTCGCCTGTTTGCCGGTGCGGGCATTGTGCCAGCCTCCTCCCCGGTGGGCGAGTGGCGCGAAACCGGGGTGAAGCTCTCCACCATGCTCAACGTTTTTGGTTTGCACTGAGGAATCATCATGACCATCCCCTTTACCCGTTGGCCTGAGGAGTTTGCCCGGCGCTACCGTGAAAAAGGCTACTGGCAGGATCTGCCGCTGACCCACATTCTGACCGACCACGCGGAGAAAGATACCGTCGCCATTATTGACGGTGAACGTCACCTGACCTGGCGCGCGTTCAACCAGGCAGTGAATAACCTGGCCTCCGCCCTGCAGGGGCAGGGCGTGCGTCGTGGCGAGACCGCGCTGGTTCAGCTCGGCAACGTGGCTGAGTTTTACATCACCTTTTTCGCGCTTCTGCAGGTGGGTGTGGCTCCGGTGAACGCGCTTTTCAGCCACCAACGTAACGAGCTGAACGCCTACGCCGCACAGATCAAACCCGCGCTGCTGATTGCCGACCGCGAGCACGCCCTGTTTGCAGGCGATGATTTCCTGAACCGTTTTGTGGATGAACATCGCTCAGTGCGTGTTGTCCTGCTGCGTGGCGATAACGGCGCACATGCCCTGGAGGCGGCCATCGCCCACCCGGCGGCCCATTTTATCCCCAACCCCACGCCCGCCGACGAAGTGGCGTTCTTTCAGCTTTCAGGCGGCAGTACCGGCACGCCAAAGCTGATCCCGCGTACGCATAACGATTACGACTACAGCATTCGTCGCAGCAACGAAATTTGCGGCATTACCGCGGATACCCGCTATCTGAATGCGCTACCGGCGGCCCATAACTACGCCATGAGTTCCCCGGGTTCGTTAGGGGTATTCATGGCTGGTGGCTGCGTGGTGCTGGCGCACGATCCGAGCGCCACGATCTGCTTCCTGCTGATTGAACGCCATCAAATTAACGTCACCTCGCTGGTGCCCCCGGCGGTCAGCCTGTGGTTGCAGGCGATTGCCGACGGCGCGGGCAATGCGCAGCTTAAATCGCTGAAGCTGCTGCAGGTGGGGGGCGCACGCCTCTCCGCCACGCTCGCCGCGCGCATTCCGGCGGAAATTGGCTGCCAGCTACAGCAGGTGTTCGGCATGGCGGAAGGGCTGGTGAATTACACCGCTCTCGACGATACCCCGGAGCGCATCATCCACACCCAGGGCCGTCCGATGTGCCCGGATGACGAAGTATGGGTGGCGGACGAGCAAGGCAACCCGCTGCCGCGTGGCGAAACAGGACGTCTGATGACCCGTGGGCCGTACACCTTCCGCGGCTATTTCAACAGCCCGGAACACAACGCCAGCGCCTTTGATGCCAACGGTTTTTACTGCTCCGGCGATCTGATTGCCATCGACGAGCAGGGGTACATCACCGTGCAGGGGCGCGAGAAAGATCAGATCAACCGCGGCGGGGAGAAGATCGCCGCTGAAGAGATCGAAAACCTGCTGCTGCGCCATGAGGCGGTGATCCACGCCGCGCTGGTGAGCATGGAGGACAGCCTGTTGGGCGAGAAAAGCTGCGCGTTTCTGGTGGTGAAACAGCCGCTGCGCGCGGTTGAGGTGCGTCGCTTCCTGCGCGAGCAGGGCGTTGCCGAATTCAAACTGCCGGATCGCGTGGAGAGCGTGGATGCGCTGCCGTTAACGCCGGTCGGCAAAGTCGATAAGAAACAGTTGCGCCTGTGGATCGCTGAACGCGCCCGGGCCTGAGGAACAGAGTATGGCTATTCCAAAATTAACCGCTTACGCGCTGCCAACTGCCGCAGAGTTGCCGACAAGTAAAGTGAACTGGGCGTTTGAGCCTGAACGTGCCGCGCTGCTGATCCACGATATGCAGGAGTATTTCCTGAACTTCTGGGGCGAAAACAGCGCGATGATGCAGCAGGTGGTGGCGAACATCGCCAGGCTGCGCGCGTACTGTAAAGCGCACAACATTCCGGTTTACTACACCGCCCAGCCGAAAGAGCAGAGCGACGAAGACCGCGCCCTGCTGAATGACATGTGGGGCCCGGGCCTGACCCGCTCCCCGGAGCAGCAGCGCATCGTCGCTGAACTGACCCCGGATGAAGCGGACACCGTGCTGGTGAAGTGGCGCTATAGCGCGTTTCATCGCTCGCCGCTGGAGCTGATGCTGAAAGAGACAGGCCGCAATCAGCTGCTGATCACCGGCGTGTATGCTCACATCGGCTGCATGACCACCGCCACCGATGCGTTTATGCGCGACATCAAACCCTTCTTTATTGCCGACGCGCTGGCAGATTTCACCCGCGAAGAGCATCTGATGTCGCTTAATTATGTGGCGGGGCGTTCCGGCCGCGTGGTGATGACCGATGACCTGTTGCCGTCGGTTCCGGCGTCAAAAGCGGCGCTGCGTGAGCTCATCCTGCCATTACTCGATGAAACCGACGAACCGATGGATGATGAAAACCTGATCGACTACGGCCTGGATTCGGTGCGCATGATGGCGCTCGCCGCACGCTGGCGTAAAGTCCACAGCGATATCGATTTCGTGATGCTGGCAAAAAATCCGACCCTCGACGCCTGGTGGGCGCTACTCTCCCGCGAGGTGCAGTAATGGTTTTTGATTTCACCGGCAAAACCATCTGGGTGACAGGGGCGGGTAAAGGGATTGGTTATGCGACGGCGCTGGCCTTTGCCGACGCGGGCGCGAAGGTGACCGGATTCGATCTGGCCTTCCCGCAGGGGAATTATCCGTTTGCTACCCAAACGCTGGACGTATCTGACGCGGCGCAGGTGAGCGATGTCTGCGGGCGCTTGCTCGCCGTAGAGGAACGTCTGGATATACTGGTCAACGCCGCCGGCATTCTGCGCATGGGCGCCACGGACCAGCTTTCGCAGGAGGACTGGCAGCAGACGTTTGCGGTCAACGTTGGCGGGGCGTTTAACCTCTTTCAACAGACGATGGGCCAGTTCCGTCGTCAGCAGAGTGGGGCGATTGTCACCGTGGCGTCCGACGCGGCCCACACGCCGCGCATCGGGATGAGTGCCTATGGCGCCTCGAAAGCGGCGCTGAAAAGCCTGGCCCTCACCGTCGGGCTGGAGCTGGCGGGCAGCGGCGTGCGCTGTAATCTGGTGTCGCCGGGGTCAACGGATACCGATATGCAGCGCACCCTGTGGACCTGCGACGATGCGGAGCAGCAGCGCATTCGCGGTTTTGGCGAGCAGTTTAAGCTGGGGATCCCGCTCGGGAAAATTGCCCGTCCTCAGGAGATTGCCAGCACGATCCTGTTCCTGGCCTCCGATGCTGCCAGCCATATCACCCTGCAGGATATCGTGGTGGACGGCGGCTCCACGCTGGGGGCGTAATGATCTGGAAACGCCATTTATCGTTAGATGCGCTGAACGCCACCAGCCAGAACACGCTGGTGGCGCATCTGGGCATCGTTTATACCCGCCTTGGCGACGATACGCTGGAAGCGGAAATGCCGGTGGATACGCGCACCCATCAGCCGTTTGGCCTGCTGCACGGTGGCGCGTCGGCGGCGCTGGCGGAAACGCTGGGCTCGATGGCCGGTTTTCTGATGACCCGCGACGGGCAGAACGTGGTGGGAACAGAGCTGAATGCTACCCATCATCGTGCGGTAGCGCAGGGGACCGTGCGCGGCGTGTGTCAGCCGCTGCATCTGGGTCGATCCAGCCAGAGCTGGGAGATTGTGGTGTTCGACGAGCAGGGACGGCGGTGCTGTACCTGCCGGTTGAGTACGATGGTGCTGGGGTAATGTTGTGCGGCCTGTTGCCCTCACCCTAACCCTCTCCCACAGGGAGAGGGAACGGTGTAGTACAAAATTAGAGCATTGAGACGACGCGTTTAAGTAACCGAATTCGCGGCGCAATGGACGCTTTGTCCAGCCACTCCGCCGGGCTGTGGAAGCCCGCGCCAATCGGCCCTAAGCCGTCAAGCGTGGGGATACCCAGCGCAGCGGTGTGGTTGGCATCGCTGCCGCCGCCGACCGCCTGCCAGGTAATGGCGATGCCTTCCGCTTTACCTGCCGCTTCAACCTGCTGCATCAGTGCCTGAGTCGCAACGCTTGCTGCCATCGCCGGTTTGTGATTGACCCGCGTCAGCGTCGTCGTCACGCCGTCTAAAAAGCCTTTTTCACATAAGGCTTCCAGCGCCTGATTCACCCGGTCGTACTCGTCGTTTTCCCAGAAGCGCACGTCGAGCTCGGCCACGGCGTGGTCCGCCACCACGTTTGCCGCGCTGCCGCCGCGAATCACCCCTACGTTGAGTGTGGTGCCGCGCGACCCGTCGCTCAGCGCATTCAGGGCAACGATGCTGTTTGCCAGCGCAGTGATTGCCGAACGGCCTTTTTCCGGGTCGTTACCCGCGTGTGCCGCCACGCCCTTGAAGGTAAGGTGATAGCCCGCCATACCTTTACGGGCTTTCACCAGAGAGCCATCAGCACGGGCAGCTTCGCACACCAGCACGCAGCGGGAGCGTTGTGCCAGTGCACCGATCCATTCGTGGGAGTATACCGAGCCCGTTTCTTCGTCCGGGTTCATCGCGACCGCGATTGCCAGGCGATCTTTATCCGCAGGATCTAGCTCGCGCATTGCCCACAGAATATTGAGCAGTCCGCTTTTCATATCAGACACGCCGGGGCCGTAGAGACGCGTATCGTCCTCGCTCAACGGGCGTTCGGCCACGGTGCCGGGGGCAAAAACGGTATCAAGATGGCCGACCAGCAGCACGTCGAACTGCTCTGCCTGCGGCTTGTTGCTGACGAAGAGGCCCGGGCCAACCTTCTCGCCCAGGTTTACCTGCCCGGTATGCCAGCCTTCGCGTTGCCAGAGAGATTCTAAAATGCCAGCCACGGCGGCAACGCCCGCGATGGTCTGGGTGCCGCAGTCCACGTTCACCAGGCTTTTCAGCTCTTCAATGTAGCGATCCAGATTCATTTCCTTTTCCTTGTAAGCGGTAAGCGGTAAGCGGTAAGCGCGCGATCGCGCAGGGTCATTCTGGCGAGGTTGAGCGTAAAAAAAATGATACAAATCATCCCGTAAGGTTGAGCCAGGACGAAAAACGCAGAAGTGTGACCGATGACAGCGACGGGGTTGTTTCAGCCTGAAAGTGATCGACTTAACACTGTGGTGTAAATCTCTGGTTTGACCACGCATTATTGCGTTTCAAAGTTGTTAAATTTTACGCGTTGTTCTAGAAACAAAATGTAACATCTCACTGTTCCACAACAACGGACAACAACTATGAACAACTCAGGGAAATACCTTACATGGGCACTGCTTTCCGTTGTGGGAGCTTTTGCCCTGGGCTATATCGCCCTCAACCGGGGGGAACAGATCAATGCGCTCTGGATTGTCGTTGCCTCCGTCTGCATTTATCTGATCGCGTATCGTTTTTATGGTCGCTATATCGCCAAAACGGTGCTGGCGGTTGACGGCACGCGCATGACGCCCGCCGTTCGTCATAACGACGGGCTGGACTACGTTCCGACCGATAAGAAAGTGCTGTTCGGTCACCACTTTGCGGCGATTGCCGGGGCAGGCCCGCTGGTGGGGCCGGTGCTGGCGGCGCAGATGGGCTATCTGCCGGGGATGATCTGGATCCTTGCCGGCGTGGTGCTGGCGGGGGCCGTACAGGACTTTATGGTGCTGTTCGTCTCCACCCGTCGCGATGGCCGTTCGCTTGGCGAGCTGGTGAAAGAGGAGATGGGCGCGACGGCCGGGGTGATTGCGCTGGTGGCGACCTTTATGATCATGGTGATCATCCTTGCGGTGCTGGCGATGATTGTCGTGAAAGCGCTGACCCACAGTCCGTGGGGGACTTACACCGTCGCGTTCACCATTCCGCTGGCCATTTTTATGGGGATCTACATTCGCTACCTGCGTCCGGGACGCATTGGTGAGGTGTCGGTGATTGGTCTGGTGCTGCTGGTGTTCGCCATTATCTCCGGCGGCTGGGTGGCAGAGAGCCCAACCTGGGCACCGTTCTTCGACTTTACCGGCGTACAGCTAACCTGGATGCTGGTGGGGTACGGGTTTGTGGCGGCAGTGCTGCCGGTATGGCTGCTGCTGGCCCCGCGTGATTACCTTTCCACGTTCCTGAAAATTGGCACCATCGTCGGGCTGGCTATTGGTATTTTGATCATGCGCCCGACGCTGACCATGCCAGCGTTAACCAAATTCGTTGACGGTACGGGCCCGGTCTGGACCGGTAACCTGTTCCCGTTCCTGTTTATCACCATCGCCTGTGGTGCGGTGTCTGGCTTCCACGCGCTGATTGCCTCCGGGACCACGCCGAAGATGCTGGCGAATGAAAATCAGGCCTGCCTGATTGGCTACGGCGGCATGCTGATGGAGTCCTTCGTGGCGATCATGGCGCTGGTCTCTGCCTGCATTATCGACCCGGGCGTCTACTTCGCGATGAACAGCCCGATGGCGGTTCTGGCTCCGGCGGGCACCGCCGACGTGGTGGCATCCGCAGCACAGGTGGTAAGCGGCTGGGGCTTTGCCATTACCCCGGATACGTTGACGAGTATCGCCAGTGAAGTGGGCGAGCAGTCGATTATCTCCCGCGCGGGTGGCGCGCCTACGCTGGCGGTGGGCATGGCCTACATACTTCACGGTGCGCTGGGCGGGCTGATGGATGTCTCGTTCTGGTATCACTTCGCCATTCTCTTTGAAGCGCTGTTTATTCTGACGGCGGTGGATGCGGGGACGCGTGCGGCGCGCTTTATGCTGCAGGATCTGCTGGGCGTGATCTCCCCGAACCTGAAGCGTACCGATTCGCTCCCGGCGAACCTGCTGGCAACGGCCTTGTGCGTGCTGGCGTGGGGGTACTTCCTGCATCAGGGCGTGGTGGATCCGCTTGGCGGTATTAACACGCTGTGGCCGCTGTTCGGTATCGCTAACCAGATGCTGGCAGGGATGGCGCTGATGCTGTGTGCGGTAGTGCTGTTCAAGATGAAGCGCCAGCGTTATGCCTGGGTGGCGCTGCTGCCTACTTCCTGGCTGCTGATTTGTACCCTGACGGCGGGCTGGCAGAAAGCCTTCAGCCCGGACAATAAAGTGGGCTTCCTGGCGATTGCCAATAAGTTCCAGGCGATGATCGACAGCGGTAAAATTCCTGCGCAGTATACGGAATCACAGCTGTCGCAGCTGGTGTTTAACAACCGTCTGGATGCCGGGTTGACCATCTTCTTTATGGTGGTGGTCGTGGTACTGGCGTTGTATTCTCTGAAGACCGCGCTGGCGGCCCTGAAAGAAGACAAACCGACAGCGAAAGAGACACCGTATGAACCGATGCCTGAGAACCTGGACGAGATTGTGACCCAGGCGAAAGGGGCGCATTAACCTGTGTGCCGGGTGGCGCTAGCGCTTACCCGGCCTACATTTCTTATCCTCCCTCTCCCTTTGGGAGAGGGCCGGGGTGAGGGAAACAAACGAGAAATGACTTATGTTCGACACCCTTTCGAAAGCAGGCAAATACTTAGGCCAGGCCGCCAAAATGATGATTGGCGTGCCGGACTACGACAACTACGTCGAGCATATGCGCGTCAATCATCCGGACCAGACGCCAATGACCTACGACGAATTTTTCCGCGATCGCCAGGACGCCCGTTACGGCGGCAAGGGCGGGGCGAAGTGCTGTTAACCCTCTTTCGGTAAATAGAGGCTGATCTGTTCCTGTTTACAGCCGTAGATCGCCGCCAGCTTTTCACGGGTGCGCTTTTGCGGACGGGAGTCCAGCGCTTCCAGCTGTGATACGGCAGACTGGGTGATGCCGAGTTTTTCTGCCACCTCCTGCTGGGACATGCCGCGCAGGATGCGCCAGGCGGCCTGCAGGCTGACGTTCTGCCAGGTCATGATGCTGCAAACCTCACCTGGAAGTTCAACGTCATCCAGCTCATCGTGTTCGACTTCAATATCCTCCAGATCGTCGTCGGTTTCGTCGTCGATTTCCGCCATCTGCAGGCACATACGAAAATATTCATCATAGGGAATAACCACGTACTGCGTTTTTCCGTTATCGTCCTTAATTAGCTGAACAGCCATAGGTGGCTTTCTCCTCGTGCAGGTAAGTTGTTGATGTTCTGCGCTTAACGGCCAAAACATAACAATGGTTATCGGGTTCGTCCCGAAGCGTATAGACGATGCGGTAATCGCCAACGCGTACTTTAAAAATGCCTTCTTTGCCCCATTGGACCAGACAATCTTCATCCGTACCTCCACTGTACGCCCACACAAAGTATAAGGAAATAATAAGACTATTAGATAAATTCCGAATTTCTTATGGGCTACTGTAGAGCGGAGAACAAATGCAGGTAAGCGGCAAAACGCAAACCGTCGAGGCTGTGCGAAAACGCCTCTGCCGGGCGACAGAGGCTTGCAGAAAATGTGCGATCAGGCGTTCAAACCGCCGTCCACATCCAGCCCCGTACCGGAGATCTGTCCGGCGGCCGGGCTGGCGAGGAAGGTGACCGCCGCCGCGATATCTTCCGGTTGTCCGTAATGACCGACGGCAATCATCTGACGCTGGGCTTCTGCCTGTTCGCCGTCCTCCGGGTTCATATCGCTGTTGGTCGGGCCGGGATGCACCAGGTTCACGGTAATACCGCGGGGCCCCAGATCCCGTGCCAGACCGCGCGTAAAGGAGTTAAGCGCGGATTTGGTCATGGAGTAGACGGAGATACCCGGCATCGCCACGCGGTTTGCCAGACAGCTACCGATATTGATAATGCGTCCGCCGTCAGACATGTGTACCAGCGCTTCCTGAGTGGCGATCACCACGCCGCGAATGTTGACGTTAATCAGGGCATCGATATCCGCCAGCGTCATGGACTCCAGCGGGCCGCCGCGGGCGATACCGGCGTTATTGACCAGAATGTCCAGTCCGCCGAGGGTGCGCGCCGCATGGGTGACCGCGTCCTGAATAGCCTCTGCGCTGGCGCTATCGGCCTGAACCGCCTCACTGTGCCGCCCCAGCGCGCTTATCTCATCGACCACGGCCTGGGCTTTATCGACGGACTTTTCATACGTGATAACCACATCGGCACCGGCGCGTGCCAGCGACAGCGCGATAGCACGGCCCAATCCCCGGCTGGCACCGGTGACCAGCGCTTTCTTACCGGTTAAATCGATCTGCATGATGACCTCGTTGCGAGAGTGGTGAGAATCATCATTAGGTATAGTCGCTCGGCGCGTTTAACGGCTGAAGGATTCCACTTTCTCGAATGCCGCGCGCAGAACGTCAGGTGTGAGCGCCACGGGCAAATAGTGAATCGACTCCACCGGGCGCAGGGTGTGATTGATGACCTTGTCCAGTTCGTCACGGTTGTTGATATCCACCTCCAGCTCGCGAAGCCGGGTCGGCAGGTTAAAGCGCTGATACGCGGTGACAAGCTGCGCCAGCACGTCGTCCTGACCGAGCAGGGCGCTTTGCACCAGAATGCCGTAGGCCACTTTGGTGCCGTGCAGGTATTTTTCCGTCTGCGGCAGGACGGTTAAGCCGTTATGCACCGCATGTGCCGCCGCCACGCGTGTATAACGTTCGCCGAGCCCACCGACCATGCCGCCACCGGCAATAATGGCATCCACCACATCCCTGAATGCCTGCGTTGCTTCGCCGCGCTGCTGGTCAGCCAGCGCGTCCTCGCTGCGTTCCAGCAGCACGTCGCGGATAGCCAGCGCGCCGTTAATCCCCAGACGTACGGTCAGCGGCAGGTGTTCAGGCTGCGGTGCGAGTACAACCGCTTCATACCACTTCGCCAGGGTATCGCCGATACCAGCCAGCAGGTATTCCGCCGGGGCGTTAAGGATGATTTGCGGCTCCACCAGCACCAGGAAATTGGCATCGTCGAAAATTTCAAACTGCAGCGCCTGCCCGGCATCGTTGTACCAGACGGAGAGCGGCGTCCATGCCGCACAGGTAGCGGCGATAGTCGGGATACCCACGAACGGAACGCCCAAACGACGCGCCACGGCTTTGACCGTATCCATCACCGCTCCGCCGCCAATGCCAATCACCACGGCCGCCTCGCTGCCGGATTCATTCACCAGATGGGTGACGTCACGCTCGCTGCAGTGGCCTTTGAACAACAGGTGTTTTGCGCCGGGGGCCGCAAAGCTCTCCGGCAGGTAGGGACGTGCGCCTTCAAGCGCGCGTTCGCCGTAGATCCACACCGCGCGGGAAAGCTGCTCCGAGGTGAAGAAGTCATGCAGATGCGCAAGGCTTCCGGGGTGAGAAAAGTAGTTCGCCGGGCCGGGAACGACGCGGATATCGGTGTTGCTCATGGTGTTGTCCTTTTTTAGCAAGCGCTAACCCGATGTTATGTCTGGACATCCGGATGGCTAATAATATTTGGCTTTATCTTATGCCTTTTCTGTCGTTGTCAGTCAACCGGAGCTGTGAAAAATTCAATAAATCAAACTATTAATGAGGATCCTACGCGGATGGTTTCCAGTCGCCTTGAGATGCGCGGTATCAGCCTGGCCTTTTCCGGCTTTCAGGCGCTGTCGCGCGTGGACTTTACCCTGAACGGCGGATCGGTGCATGCATTGACCGGGGCTAACGGCGCAGGGAAATCGACGCTGATGGCGGTGCTGTGCGGAACGCACGATCGCTATGAGGGGGAGATCTGCATTAATAACCAGCCGGTGACGATCCGCGAACCGCTCGATGCCAAACGGCTGGGGATCCACCTTGTGCAGCAAGAAGTGGACGTGGCACTGGTTCCGGGGCTGAGCATCGCTGAAAACATCATGCTCGACCAGCTGGCGCAGCCGGGACATCGCTACCGCTGGCGTGCTATTCGTCAACAGGCGAAGCAGGCGCTGGCGCAGCTCGACGTTACGCTGGACGTTCGCCGTTCCATCGACAGCTGTTCGTTGGCTGAAAAACAGCAGGTCCTGCTGGCGCGGGCGCTGTCGCATCACTGCCGTTTTTTGATCCTCGATGAACCTACCGCACCGCTGGATGCCCACGACAGTGAACGCCTGTTCGCGGTGGTGCGACGTTTAAAGCAGCAGGGCATTGGCGTGGTGTTTATCTCGCACCGCATTCATGAACTGAAAGCCATCTGTGACACCTTAACGGTGCTGCGTGATGGCAAGCTGATTGAGACCGGCCCGATGGCGGATCTCAGCGGTGAAGCGATCGTCGAGAAGATGCTCGGCCACGAACTGAGCGATATCTACCCGCCAGCACGTCCTGTGCATAGCGACGAGACGCTGCTGCGGGTTGAGGGGCTGCACGACGACGCGTTGCTGAAAGATATCTCTCTGCATCTGCGTAAAGGCGAAATCCTTGGCATTGCCGGTCTGGCGGGCGCAGGCAAAACCGAACTCTGCAAGGCGCTGTTTGGTGCCAGCAAAAGCCGGGTGGAGCGTGGCGAGCTCAATCATCAGCCCTGGAAACCGCGCGATCCGGCCGATTCTGTGCTGCGCGGGCTGGCGCTGGTACCGGAGGAGCGGCGCAAGGAGGGGATTTTCATCGACGAGCCGGTGAGCATGAACCTGGCCGTGACGGCAGATAACAGCTTTTCGCGCTGGAGTCTCTTTGGTCATCGTCAGGCGTGGCGCTGGGCGGAAGAGGTGATAGCCCGCGTTGGCGTGCGAACACGCGGGCCGGGGCAGGTTTTACGTCGGCTTTCTGGCGGTAACCAGCAGAAGGTTGCTATTGGCAAATGGCTGCGCAATGACGCCAGCGTGCTGATATTTGACGAGCCGACCAAGGGCGTTGACGTCAAAGCGAAGACCGATCTGTTTCAACTGATCGACGGCCTGGCCCGCGAGGGCAAAGGGGTGATTTACGCTTCGGGCGAATTTGCCGAACTGGTAGGGCTGTGCGACCGCATCTGCGTGCTCTGGGACGGACGCATCGTGGCGGAAATCCCCGGGGCCGAGGCGCGGGAAGAGACACTACTTTATTATTCAACCGGAGGAACGGCGTCGTGAGCAAGGCCCTTTCAGTAACGGCGACGGTATCTGGCCGTCAGCAACTTTTCGATTTTCTCTACCGGTGGGGCATGTTGCTCACCGTGGTGGCGCTGGTGGTGGTTTTTGGCCTGGCCTCAGACAGCTTCCTCGACCCGAACAACATCATCAACATTCTGCGCTCGATTGCCATCGTCACGGTGATTGCCATTGGCGTATCGATTTCACTCACCGTGGGCGGGTTCGATCTCTCCGTTGGCTCCACGGCGTCGCTGGCGAATGCGCTGGTGATTTCGCTCTTCGTCTGGCACGGCTTCGGCACCACCGAGTCGATCCTGATCACCCTCGCGCTCTGTACCCTGGTCGGGCTGTTTAACGCCTTTCTGATCGTCATTCTGCGTATTCCGGACATGCTCGCGACGCTTGCCAGCCTGTTCGTGATACAGGGCGTGGCGATGACCTACAGCTACGGCGGGTCAATTACCGAGAACATGGTGCTGCCGAGCGGTGAAATGGCGGAAGGAACCATTCCGGCGGCGTTCGGCCTGCTGGGGCAGGTGCCGACCATCGTCATCATCATGCTGGCGGTGACCCTGCTGGCACAGCTGGGATTGTCATTGACCACCCACGGCCGGCGCATGTACGCCATCGGCGGTAACCCGGAGGCGGCGCGCCTTTCAGGCATTCGCACCACGCGCTACAAGGTCGCGGCCTACGTGCTTGCCTCGCTGCTGGCCGGACTGGGTGGGATTTTGCTGGCCTCGCGCATTGGGTCGTCGCAGGTGAATGCGGGCGGCGGATATCTGATGGACGCGGTGGCGGCAGCGTGGATCGGCTTTTCGCTGGCCGGTTCCGGCAAGCCGAACGCGCTGGGAACGCTGGTGGGGGCGGTCATTCTGGGCGTGCTGTCGAACGGGCTGGTGATGCTCTCCGTACCGTATTACGCCATGGACATTATAAAAGGGCTGGTGCTTGCCGTGGCGCTGGCGATTACTTACATACAAAAACGCTGACAACACAACGGGATAAAAAATGAAAAAGATTGCACTCTCTTTGGTGGCTCTTGGGTTACTCACCTCTCTGCCGGGCTTTGCGGCCACGCCTGCACCGGTTCCGGCGGCCATTGCCAACCACGACGGCCCCATTCGCATTGCGGTGATCCGCAACCTTGGCTCGGATGACAACACCACGCAGTTTGTCGCCGGGGCGATTCAGGAAGGGAAAAAACTTGGCTTTAAGGTCAGCACCTTTTTAAGCAACGGTGACGACGCAAAATTCCAGGACTTTGTGAATCAGGCGATCAGCCAGAAATATGACGGGATTATTCTCTCTCAGGGGCGTGATCCGTATGCGACCGCGCTGGTGAAGAAGGCGGTGGATGCCGGGATTAAGGTTTCGGTGTTTGATACCGCCGTCAACGGCGAGATCCCAGGCGTGACGGTCACCCAGCAGGACGATGCCTCCCTGACGAATCTCTCCTTCGGCCAGCTGGCGAAAGATTTCAACGGCAAGGCCAATATCGTCAAGCTGTGGGTCGCTGGTTTCCCGCCGATGGAGCGTCGTCAGGCGGCGTATAAGGAACTGCAGAAACAGTACCCGAATATCAAAGAGCTGGAGTCTATTGGCGCGGTGTCGTCGGACGTGCAGGGCGATACCGCCAACAAGGTCGGGGCAATTCTGGCGAAATACCCGAAAGGTAAAATCGACGCTATCTGGGGCACCTGGGACGCCTTCAGCCAGGGGGCGTATAAAGCCCTGAAGGAGAATGGCCGCACTGAAATCAAGCTCTACAGCATCGACATCTCCAACCAGGATTTACAGCTGATGCGCGAGCCGGGAAGCCCGTGGGCAGTGAGCGTGGCGGTGGATCCAAAGCTGATTGGGGCAACTAACGTGCGTCTGATCGCCAACAAGATTGCCGGAGAGCCGACGCCTGCGACCTATGATTTTAAAGCAGCGGCGATCCCGCAGGCGCTGCTGACGGCCCAGCCGGGTGCGGTGAACGTGGCGTCGCTGGGGAAAATCATTCCGGGCTGGGGACAGACCGAAGACTTTATTGCGCCGTGGTTTGCGACGCTGGAAGCGAAGTCAAAATAGTACCCGGTAAGGCGCAGCCGCCACCCGGCGAAAGGAGCTAAAGGTGACAACATTACCCACCCCTGAATACAGCCGCAATATGCGGCTGATTGGCCATAGCGACCAGGGCGGTCGCCCGGACGGCGTGCAACTGATGGTGCACCGCGGTTATGCGTATATTGGCCATATGGTGTCGCAGGGCTTTTCGATTGTTGACGTGCGCGACCCGAAAAACCCGAAAGCGGCGGGTTATGTGCCCGCGCCGCCCGGCACCTGGAATGTGCATTTGCAGGCACACGACGATTTGCTACTGGTGATTAACGCCCGGGATCTGTTTGCCGATGCCCGCTTCGCCGATGAAAAGGTCTACTACACCCGTCAGGTGGGGGAGACCGTCAGCGACGTGCAGGACAAAGGCTGGAGCGCCGGGCTGCGCGTGTTTGATATCTCCACGCCGGACAGGCCGCGTGAAATCGGCTTTCTGTCGTTAAATGGCATTGGCATTCACCGCATCTGGTACGTCGGCGGTCGCTGGGCCTATGTGTCGGCGCTGATCGACGGCTTTACCGACTATATCTTCCTGACCATCGACCTGGCCGATCCGCGTAAGCCCGAAGTGGCAGGGCGCTGGTGGTTGCCGGGCATGAATCAGGCCGCAGGTGAACGGCCAGAGTGGCCGGAAGGCAAACGCTACGCGCTGCATCATGCCATTATTGCCGGGGATACGGCTTACGGCAGCTGGCGTGACGGTGGTTTAACGCTGCTGGATGTGAAAGATCGCACTCAGCCGAAGCTGATTAGCCACCGCAACTGGAGCCCGCCGTTTGGTGGCGGAACGCATACCGCGCTGCCGCTGCCGGACCGCGATCTGCTGGTGGTGCTCGACGAAGCGGTGCTCGACAACCAGGAGGACGGCGAGAAGTTCATCTGGCTGTTTGATATCCGTGAGCCGTCGAACCCGGTAAGTATCTCCACCTTCCCGCAGCCGGATGAAAGAGACTACGTGGCGAAAGGCGCGCATTTCGGCCCGCATAATCTGCACGAAAACCGGCCGGGAAGCTTTGTCAGTTCCACGCTGATCTTCGCCACCTGGCAGAATGCAGGGGTGCGTGCGTATGACATTTCGAATCCCTACCGCCCGGTGGAAACGGGGGCGCTGGTACCTGCTGCACCTGAAAGGATGATGGATACACGCCCGAATCGCCCGCAGGTGATCCAGTCGTGTGATGTTTTTGTGGATACGCAGGGAATTATTTACAGCACGGATTATAACGGCGGGTTGTCGGTGATTGAATATTTGGGCTGAAAGGGAATGCGGGACTGAAATATATTTATTAGGTGAATGCTTATATTTATAGATTCTTAAAATAAACGCGCCGACTTTATCTTTAAGTCCTGATACGTACTATGGCTCTTTTTTTATTCAAGGATGAATTTAATGAGCCTGAAAAAATGTGCAGCCTGGTTGCAAATAGCACTGCAACTCCTTCCGTCGTCATTATTTTCGCTGAGCGCGACGCCCGTCGCCGCGCAGGATAAGGTAGCCGAGCCGCAAACCACAGAGCGGGTAGTGGCACAAACCGCCGTGCAGGCGGGGTCACTGCTGGAGAGCGGCAGTGGCCGTTCTGTCGCCAGCGCAATTACGTCCCAGGCAACAAATACCGCCACGCAGGAAATTGAGTCCTGGTTAAATCAATTTGGTACCACGCGTCTGAATATCGGTACTGATGAGCATTTTTCCATTCAGGACGCGGAGTTAGATCTGCTTATCCCTTTATACGAGCAAAAAACGTCGCTGCTGTTCACCCAATTGGGTGGCCGTCGTCACGACGACAGAAATATCGTTAATGTCGGGTTTGGCTACCGTGAATTTAATACCGCATGGATGTGGGGCGTGAATACCTTTTACGATCGCCAGGTTTCGGCGAATCAGCATCAGCGCCTTGGTGTTGGAGCCGAGCTAGGCTGGGACTATCTGCGTCTTTCAGCCAACGGCTACTACCGTTTAAGCGACTGGATGTCTTCGTCCCGCTATCGCGATTATGACGAGCGCGTGGCGAACGGCTTTGACCTGCGTGCAACCGGGTATCTCCCCGCGTATCCGCAGCTTGGGGCGAACCTCGTCTACGAACAATACTATGGTCAGCACGTCGGGCTTTTCGGTGACGATGAGGACGATCGTCAGAAAGATCCTTACGCCGTAACCGTTGGACTGAGCTACACGCCCGTTCCACTGGTTACCCTGGGCGTAAACCAAAAAATGGGTAAGGGCGAGGCATCGGATACGCAGTTTAACCTTGCGGTCAACTGGGCGCCGGGCGTGCCGCTGCGCACGCAGCTTGATGCGGACCAGGTGGGGGCACGCCGTACGCTGCTGGGGTCACGTCAGGAGCTGGTCGATCGTAATAACAATATTGTCCTGGATTACCGTAAGCAGGAGCTGATTTCGCTCGCACTGCCAGAAAACATTGCCGGGAATGAAAATGCCCGCCAGACCGTAACCGCGAAGGTTAAAACGAAATACGGGCTCGAACGCATCGACTGGCAGGGTGACAATTTGATACGTAACGGCGGCAAAATCACACCGGGTGCCGATCCGGCCCAGGTGGTGATTACGCTTCCAGCCTGGAAAAATGGCGGTTCCAACGCGTATACGTTAACCGCAACGGCCTGGGATAAGCACGGTAACGCTTCTGATACCGCGCGGATGACGGTGAACGTAAACGGAATGGACGTAACCACGCTGCAGCCCAGCCTGACGGCGTCTCCGTCCCGCTTACCGGCGGATGGCACCAGTCAGTCGGTATTAACATTGGCGCTAAAAACCGCATCCGGCGAGGCTGCAACCGGGTTATCGGAGCGTCTTGGCGCATCGATCACCCTGAAAAATGCCGTTACAGGCACCGCGGCGCCTGTCGCACCGCAAATAAGCGCGTTTCGCGAAACGAGCAGCGGCGTATACAGCGCAACGCTTATCAGCGGAACCGCGCCTGCCACCCTCACCATTCAGACGTTCATCGACGGCAATATTAAGCTTGCTACCGCCTCTGTGACTGAAGAGGCGGTGTCCGAGGTTGTGGAACTTGCATCACTCAGTCCGTCGACCGTAAGCGCACCGGCAGACGGCGTAACGCCAATTGTCGTAGTGGCAAGCGTTGTCGATCGGTCCGGCAATCCCGTTTCGGGGCAAGAGGTGAAATGGACAGCGGATAACGCTGCGGTTCTGCTGTCTGCTGAACGCACCCTCACCAATGAACAAGGGCAGGCCAGCATTCAGCTCATTAGCCGTGACGTGGTTTCGACGACAGTGAGTGCGCAACTGGCGGACGGTAACCCGCTCTCTACCCCGACGCTAAAATTTGTTGCGGACAGCGCCAGCGCACAGGTGAGATCGGTCAATGTCGATAAAACCCGCATTGTTGCCAATAACAGCGACAGCGTAACGTATACCGCGCAGGTCGCAGATAACAGCAATCATCCGCTTGAAGGCGTGACGGTTAACTGGACGGTGAAGCGGGAAGATGGCACGACCGCAGGAAGCAAAACCTCGGTTACCGACGCCGCCGGAAACGCAACGCTGTCGCTGTCGTCAGCAAAAACGGGCGTTGCCTGGGTTTATGCTGATGTAAATCAGCAGAATGCGGTGAAAGCGGAAGCCGTAACGTTTGTCGCAGACACCAGCACGCAGCGTATCGCCGCCGTGGTGGCCGATAAGCAACAGGCCGTGGCCAACGGCAGCGACAGTATTACCTGGACGGCGCAGGTGCGCGATCTGCAGGGTAACGCCATTTCGGGCGTAGAGGTTAACTGGTCGGCAGATAACCCAGACGTTAAGCTCGCCGCCAGCAGTACGCGGACGGATGCGCAGGGCAATGCCTCGCTGGTGGTTACCTCGCTGAAATCAGGCAGCGTTGTAATCACGGCTCAGACCGCTGAAAGCGCACCCGTTCGTGCTGACAGCGCAACCTTCACGGCCGATCTCACGACCGCGAAAATGACGGAGATGGCCGCCGACAGCGTGACGGCGGTAGCCAATGGCACCGACGGTATCACCGTGCGCACTACCGTTGTGGATGCCAATGACAACTCGGTTGACGGAGCGAAGGTTGGCTGGGCGGTGAGCCCTTCCGGCGCGACGTTATCCGATACGAACAGCGTGACGAATGCATCGGGTGAGGCGAGCGTGACCTTACGTTCTGAAACCGCGGGGGAATATTCTCTTCAGGCCACGTTCGGCAATAACACGTTACGTGTGACAAAACTGACCTTCACCGGTGACACCACCACGGCAAAGCTGGCTACCCTCACGGCGGATAAAACGACCGGCATTGTGGCCGACAGCGATACCGTACTGTTAACCGCAACCGTGGTGGATAGCCATCAGAACCCTGTACCAGGCGTTGCCGTTAACTGGAGCAGCAGTAATGCGGCTGATGTGACCCTGACACCCGTTTCAGCAATGACCAATGCGCAAGGGCAGGCTGAAACGCGCTTCTCATCGCGCAAAGCGGGCAACATGACGGTTACCGCGACGGTGAATGGTAGCGGTCAGACGCTTACTCTCTCCGTGACCGGTAATCCGGCGACAGCGCAATTTACGAGCCTGAGTGCGGATAAAAAAGAGGCGGTGGCTGACGGGAACGCGACCATACGCTGGACCGCCACCGTCGAAGACGCCAACCATAACCCGCTTAGCGGTGTGGATGTGGCGTGGCGTGTAGATAACAGCAGCGTGAAGCTTGCCAGCGCCAGCACAAAAACCAACGAAGCGGGTCAGGCGGTTGTAACGGCGTCAACGACAACGGCCGGAACGGCAACGGTTAGCGCAACAGTTGTCGGTTCAACGGCGGCGATAAACGCGGAGCCGGTAACATTTATTGGCGATGCGACCACCGCCAGGGTTGAGAGCCTCAAGGCCAGTTCTGACCACGCGGTAGTCAACACCGACCGCATTACTTACACCGCAGTGGTGAAAGACGTAAACGGTAATGCCGTCAAAAATGCGACGGTCAACTGGAACACCACGCTTAATACCCTTTCAGCGCAAACCAGTGTGACCAATGGCAGCGGCGTGGCGACCGTGAAGCTGAGTGGCCCGGATACCGGTACGGCAAAGGTGAGTGCAGAGAGTAATAACACCACTAAAACCGATCAAACGGTTGTGTTTATTGCCAGCTATTCAGCCATGTGGAGCGTCACCGGTTCGACAAGCGCATTCAGTACGGGCGCAATATTTGGCTTCCCTTCGCTTGGGTTTGTGGCAACGGGAAGTACGCAGGGGCCGACGTCCCTGGTATGGACCGCAGAAGGTTACAGTACGCTTGTCGTTCCGATGAAGGACGAACAAGGCAATACCCGGGACGTGAAGATTCGCGCGCAGCGCAGATCGGATTGCTCCACCCGTCCGTTCAATGTGGCGGTTCTGTGTAGCAGTTGGGAAACCACAGGCTATAGCGCCAGCCTTAAGTATGTTGAGGCCGATAACCCGGATCTCCCGAGCGGGGTTTACCGTGGGGATATCAAGTTTGCCGGTAAAGACTGGCATTCATCGTGGTCTCTCGATTACACCGTGACCACCACGCTCACCAAAAACTGATGCAAAAACCTCCCGAAAGGGAGGTTTTTTTTAACTGTACTGGCGCACTCTTGCCACCAGCTCTTCCACGCTGTCGATGCGATCGGCAATCACAATCAGCGCTTTACCCAGCGTGATGGCGTGGCGCAGACATTCGTGGCGCATCGCGTCGTCCTGAATGGTATCGATGTCCGCGACGTGAGACAGCCCCACACTGCGGCGGATCAGCTCCGTTCCGCAGAAACCAATGGTATCTCGCCAGACCTTTTTCAAAAATTCAGAGGCATAGCCCGGCGCACTCAGCGCGGCATCCCGGGTTTTCTCGTGCGCCAGCGCCTGGAAGCGCTCCGCAAAGGTATTCCATAACGCCTGAATGTCGATCAGACGCTGTTCCCGGGCGGCAGCGGCATCGCGGATGCCTAAATGCCCCGGCAGGCCACAGAAGTTCAGCAGCAGGTTGCCGATGGCGGTACCCACGTCAAACCCAATCGGGCCAAAGTAACCGAATTCGGCGTCGATCGCTTTTAGACTGCCCTCGGCCACGAAAATCGATCCGCTGTGGATATCCCCGTGCAATAGCGCTTCGGCGTGAGAGAAGAAGCGATGCTTCAGGGAGGCCACGGCAATTTTCAACTGGGCGTCGTCGCGCAGGGCGGCGACATCGTTTTCCAGCTCAGCCGGATAGTTGTTGCGCTCGTGGATCTGGTACGGATCGTTAAAGAACAGATCTTCAGTAATCTCGCACATCTCCGGGTTAATGAACTGGGCAACCTGCGCTTTTTTCTGGTGCGGGTGCAGGTAAAAATCGCTGGTGTGGAACAGCGTGTGCGCCAGGTACTCCCCCAGTTGACGCGCAGCCTGCGGGTAGGCGTTATTCTTAATCAGCTCCCCGCGCCAGATGCGATGGTCGGAGAGATCTTCCATCACCATGACCGCCAGTTCCGGGTCAAAATGATGAATTTTCACGGTATGCTGCGGGCTGTGCTTGTAATGCTCCACCAGCGTTTGCGCCTCAAGACGGGCGCGGTCCAGCGTCAGCGGCCAGGACTCACCGACGCAGCGAACGTATGGCAGCGCCTGTTTTACGATGATGCGGCTCACGCCCTGAGCATCGAAAATTTTGAAGACCAGATTGAGGTTGCCGTCGCCCACTTCCTGCGCCTCTACCAGTGATGATGGATTATCAAGGCCGCCAAACTGCCTGGCATACTCCACGGCGTCCTGGGCGGTAAAGGTACGGTATTGCGACATTGCCTGCTCCTCACTGATTTGCGAATAAAGACATTTAGACGTCTATACATCTGGATTTCATCCTGACACAATGTGCTACAACAACGCAACAGGGAATTAACGACATGCAGACATTACAGACGACCAGCCTGCGGGTGGCGGATAATCAGCTCTTTATTCTCGACCAACAGGCCCTTCCGCAGGAGAAACGCTGGCTTGACGCCTCAACGGTCGAGGCGCTGGTGGGGCATATTCACGCCCTTAGAGTGCGCGGTGCGCCGCTAATTGGTCTCTCTGCAAGTCTGCTGCTGGCGCTGCTGGCGGAAAAGGGGAAAAGCCGCGACGAGCTGGCGCTGGCGCTGGAAACGCTGCGCGCTGCCCGCCCGACGGCGGTCAACCTGATGAACAATCTCGACCGCATGAAGCAGGCGCTCTGGCAGGAAGATTTCGTTCCGGCGCTGGTGACGGAAGCTCTGCGACTGATTGACGAAGACAGGCAGCTTTGTGACGCCATTGCGACAGCGGGCAGCGCACTGGTGAAGCCCGGTAGCCGCCTGCTGACCCACTGTAACACTGGCGGTCTGGCAACCGCAGGCGTCGGCACTGCGCTGGGTGTTATTGCTCGCGCACATGAGGAGGGCAACGTCAGCAACGTCTGGGTGGATGAAACCCGTCCGCTGCTGCAGGGCGGCAGGCTGACCGCGTGGGAGCTCGGCGAGCTGGGCGTGCCGTATCAGCTGATTACCGACTCCATGGCCGCCAGTCTGATGGCAAAAGGGGAGGTGGATGCCGTGTGGGTGGGGGCAGATCGTATTGCCGCCAACGGCGATGTGGCGAACAAAATCGGCACCTATTCCCTGGCGGTGCTGGCGAAATTTCACGGCATTCCGTTTTATGTCGCCGCCCCGCAAACCACCCTCGACCCGGCCTGCCCGAACGGTGAGGCGATCCCGATTGAGCAGCGCGCGGCCAGTGAAGTGACGGGCGTGGCGGGAAGCTTCGGCGCGGTACAGTGGGCACCAGAAAATGCGCAGGTTTACAACCCGGCGTTTGACGTCACCCCAGCCTCGCTGATTAGCGGCTGGGTACTGGATACGGGCGTGGTCACGCCGGAAGCGGTAGCAAACGGGAAATTCGCCTGAGTCCGGCTATCCTTGTAAGGGGTTCCCCTGAGAGGACAACATCGTGACGCTCGATCCCGAAACAGACTTAAAACTGGAACGCGTGGTGGATGCACCGCGCGACCTGCTGTGGCTCTGCTGGACGACGCCAGAGCACATCAAAAACTTCTTTATTCCTGCCCCCCATAAAGTGACCGAATGCGACCTCGACCTGCGCGTGGGTGGACGGTTCAATACCGTTTTCGACGTGGACGGGCAAAAAATGGACAATAAAGGTGTTTTCCTGGAAATCGATCCCGGCAAAAAGCTGGTCTTTACCGACGGCTATACCGAAGGGTGGAAACCGGCCGAAAAGCCGTTTATGACGGCGATTTTGTTGCTGGAAGATCTCGGGGAGGGCAAAACCCGCTATACGGCGATTGCGCGCCATCCCACGAAAGAAATCCGTGAGCAGCATGAACAGATGGGCTTCCATGAAGGCTGGGGGATCGTGCTGGATCAGCTGGTGGGGTATGTGAAGGGATTGAAGCATTGAAGATAGAGCGGCCTGATGCCCTCACCCCAGCCCTCTCCCACAGGGAGAGGGAGCAATGCTTCCACCTATGCGAGACGCGGATACGCATCCGCAATCGCATCACCGGTAAACTGCGCCACCCAGCCCTCCGGATTATCGAATATACGGATGGCCGTAAAGTTTGGCTCTGAGCCCATATCAAACCAGTGTGGTGTGCCCGCCGGTACCGAAATCAGGTCGTTTTTCTCGCACAGCACCTGATACACCTCATCGTCAATGTGCAGGCAGAACAATCCCGCGCCTTCCACGAAAAAGCGCACTTCATCTTCGCCGTGGGTGTGCTCGTTGAGGAATTTCGCGCGCAGCGCTTCTTTTTGCGGGTTGTCGGCGCGCAGGCTGATCACATCCCAGCTCTGGTAGCCTTTCTCCGCGACCAGCTTGTCGATGGCATGCTGGTAAGCGTCAATGACCACTTCTGGGGCAGGGTCGCGCCCTAAATCACGGTCAGCCGCCCAGCGTTCAAAACGCACGCCTTTGGCGTTGAGCTGTTGGGCGATCTCGGCGGCGTCGGTGCTGTGCCACAGGTGCTTACTCGCGTCTTTATCGGAATAAATGGTTAATGCGCTCATGAAGGGATCTGCTCCGGGTTAATCTCGTCGAACTGGTGAACCTGATGATGGTGGCTTGCACCGTCATCATCACCGCGAATCAGCTGCAGGGTGCGAAAACCGGCCTGTTCAGCAGCGTCCAGCTCCTGATGGATATCCGACAGGAACAGGATCTGCGACGGGGCAATGCCCGTCTGCGCCGCAATATTCTGATAAGACTGCACCTCACGCTTGGCACCAATATGGGTATCAAAGTAGCCGCTGAACAGATGAGTAATATCACCTTCATCGCTGTAGCCAAATAACAGTTTCTGCGCGGCGACGGAGCCAGAGGAATAAACATAGAGATCAATACCTTGCGCTTTCCATTTTTCCAGCGCGGGCAGCACGTCCGGGTAGAGATGGCCGGTAAAGTCGCCGTTGACGTAACCGTCGTGCCAGATAATTCCCTGCAGGGCCTTCAGCGCCGTCGATTTACGGTCTTCATCCATAAAGGTGAAGAGGGTCTCGATAAGATCGCTGACGCTGGCGTGCGGAGCGTCGATTTCATCGCGCAGGTTGTCCAGAATCGATTTGACCGGCTCGGCGTACTGCTGGGCGGTGACGAAGGCCGCCAGACGCTCACGCGCATAAGGGAACAAAACATCATGGACAAAACGGATATCGCTGGTGGTTCCCTCAATATCCGTCACAATCGCGCGAATCATATCTTCTCCAGTTGTCGTAAACGCATTTCGCATTCAAATAAGAATTCTAATCCTTCCAGATGACGGCGGGCTTCGGCCACATCACGTCCCCAGCAGGTTAAGCCATGGCCGCGCAGAAGAAAACCATAATTAAGCGGGCGCTCCTGCGTGTAATGGGCGATTCGCGAAGCGAGGGCGTCTATGTCCTGGTCGTTATCGAATACCGGAATGGCAACCGTAGACAGGTGCGTAGTCTGCCCGGTGAGGGATTTTTGCATCTCAAAGCCGCTGATGTACAACTCCGCCTCTTTCACCAGCCGCGAGAGCACCGTGGCGTTCACCGTGTGGACGTGCAGTACGGCGTTGGCCTCCGGGAACAGGCGATAGATGAGCGTGTGTAACCCGGTTTCGGCCGAAGGTTTACGGCCAGAGGGCGCGCGATTGGTGGCGATCTCCACCTGCAAAAAATCATCCGGCGTGAGGCTGCCTTTGTCTTTGCCGGATTCACTGAGCCAGCACAGGTTTTCATCCTGACGTACCGACATGTTGCCGCCGGTGGCGGGGGCCCAGCCTTTGGCACCAATCCAGCGGCAGGCTTCGACCAGTTGCGTGAGTTGCAGGTTGTCTGTCATTTCCTTTTACCCTCTCGGTCAGGAATATTCATATTGTTTAGACGTCTAAGCGTCTTGATTGCCAAAGACTAACATCGTGTTATAGTGGCAGCAACATAAGTATTACAAGCAGGCACCCCACAATGAGCAATAACGCATTGATTCCGCAAAGCAAACTTCCCAACCTGGGCACCACTATCTTTACGCAGATGAGCGCTCTGGCCCAGAAGCACAACGCCATTAACCTCTCGCAGGGGTTCCCGGATTTTGATGGTCCAGGCTATTTGCAGGAGCGTCTGGCCTGGCACGTTGCCCAGGGGGCGAATCAGTATGCGCCGATGACCGGTGTGCAGGCACTGCGTGACGCCATTGCGGATAAAACGGCGGAATGCTATGGCTATCAACCGGATGCCAACAGCGACATTACGGTGACGGCAGGTGCGACTGAAGCGCTGTATGCGGCCATCACCGCGCTGGTTCGCGCGGGCGATGAGGTTATCTGCTTTGACCCAAGCTACGACAGCTATGCGCCTGCCATCGAACTGTCCGGCGGCGTGGTGAAGCGCGTGGCATTACAGCCGCCGCATTTTCGCCCCGACTGGCAGGCGTTTGCTGCGCTGCTGAGCGACAACACCCGGCTGGTCATTCTGAATACACCACACAACCCGTCGGCGACCGTGTGGCAGAAGAGCGATTTCGCCGCGCTGTGGCAGGCCATTGCGGAACATGAAATTTATGTCCTGAGCGACGAAGTGTATGAGCACATCTGCTTTGCCGGGGAAGGGCACGTCAGCGTGCTGGCCCATCCGCAGCTTCGCGAGCGCGCTGTGGCGGTGTCGTCATTCGGTAAAACCTATCATATGACCGGCTGGAAGGTGGGGTACTGCGTGGCGCCGGCGGCCATCAGCGCGGAGTTGCGTAAAGTGCACCAGTACCTGACGTTTGCGGTGAACACGCCTGCCCAGCTGGCGCTGGCCGATATGCTGCGCGCTGAGCCTGAGCATTACCGTGAGTTGCCCGAGTTTTACCGCGCACGCCGGGATCGGTTTGTGAGTGCCCTGAGTCAGAGCCGTCTGGAGATCCTGCCGTGTGAAGGCACCTATTTCCTGCTGGCCGATTACAGCGCCATCTCCGATCTGGACGACGTCAGTTTTTGCCAGTGGCTGACCAAAGAGGTGGGTGTGGCGGCGATCCCGTTATCCGTCTTTTGCGCCGATCCCTTCCCGCATAAGCTGATTCGTCTCTGCTTTGCGAAACAGGAATCGACGCTGCTGGCGGCGGCAGAGCGTCTTAACGCGATCTGATTATTTGACCGTCCAGGCTTCTGAATAACGGCGGTCTGCAAAGAGTTCCAGCAGACCGTTGATTTGCTTGAGGCGTAATACCTCGTCGCTATCCATTCCCAGTTCCTGACTGATTCTCTCGTCGTCCCAGCCAAGCTGCACCAGCTCGCGGACGATATCGGACATCGCATTAATCTGATGGCGGCCGCGCGCCCGATTGTGGCGAATGGTGG
Source organism: Enterobacter sp. 03-F-07-AD-ECC (assembly GCF_047530935.1). Taxonomy (NCBI): domain Bacteria; kingdom Pseudomonadati; phylum Pseudomonadota; class Gammaproteobacteria; order Enterobacterales; family Enterobacteriaceae; genus Enterobacter; species Enterobacter sp. 03-F-07-AD-ECC. The sequence goes on from NZ_JBLKBZ010000001.1 coordinate 74,789, forward strand.
CCGCTATCCGGTCGAACTTTTTCTGCCGCTCTTTACGCAGACAGGTGACAGGAAGATAGCCTTTAAGCTGGCGTTTCAATACCGCCCGGTTGGACCCAATTTCATGCCGATGGAAGCCGTCGACAATTTCATAATGCCGGGCCTCACTTTCCGTCACTACAATGGGTTGGGTAAAACCGTCCATTTCCAGGGATTTACAGAGCAGCCGTTTTTCCGGCGGGGCAACGTTGTTGGGGTTGTAATCGTTCGCGGTAATCTCGTCCTGTTTGATCCACAGCACGCAGTCGACAGGCTGTTCGCGAAAAGGGCTATTTTCATGGATGGCCTGGCGAAAGGCGTTAATGGCTTCAATGCGTTTATCTTCGGGCAGAGACTGAAGATAATTTTTCATCTCGTTAATTAATTGCTGCTGCATAAGATCCCCCACTCCTTGCGTTTTGATTTCATCCGTTCGCTGTAACGCTGGTAATGCCTGGGTTTGTTCGGACTGAATGACAGCGCCCGGCACCAGTAGTCATTGTTGAGTAATACCTTGCACACGCGTCGCCAGGACGGGATATCTTTGGCGCCGATATCGCCCTCCTGGGTGTCGGGAATATCGGCCATGCCTCTCTTCTGATACCAGTGCAAATAGATCGCGATTTTATTGCGGTAATGTTCCGCAGTGGTGTGCGGCATGCTGTCGAGAAGCAGCATGGCGTATTCCCGCCAGCTGAGCGCGTCGGGTTTCAGAATTTTGCGGTGGCCATAGAAATGATTGTCCTGCCCTGCGTAGACCCCGCCACTGTGCACGCCGTTTACCCGCTCACACATCGCCGCCCAACGTTCGGGCTCCACAACATGATAGAGCCACAATCCCTGACGTTGCTCCGGGCCAAAGGGTTCACAGATGCGCATATAGCGCGGCGGCACGCCAGCCTGAAACATCAGGTCGTAAAGCGGGTTATAGCACCCGCCCGTTTTCGCAAACCAGGTCCAGATATCGGCGGTTTTCCAGTCATAAAGCGGATAGACATACCAGGCGTGCCCGCCGGGGGCGACAGTGGTCCAGGGTTTGTCATCGGCAAAGCGCTGCTTTCGTGCGTTGGCGATAGTCAAAAAGCGATTGTAGGATTCATCGGCACGAATGCCGATCATCATTGCTGCCGGGCGCCTTTTGGCAAACCAGTCGGAAAATTCGCGAACAAAGGCCTCGAAGGTCATGCCCGGCTGGTAGAACGAGAAGTAATCTGGATCGGTTACCGCCTCTTCCGGGGGCGTGCGTACCCAGTTTTTACCCGGCTCCCAGCACTGCCATTCGGGCTGGAATTGTGAAAGTGAATTTTGCGTGGTCAACGGGAGCGCTACCCACCAGCATTTTTCAATCACATCGGCGTATTGTGCGATCATGTTATTCACATGCTGAATGGTACAGGTGAACTGCGCTTCCCAGTCGATAAATAGCAGACAGATTTTCTTTCCCATTTTTCGGGCTTGTTGGGCCGTTAAATGGAACATAATGGTGGAATCTTTTCCGCCAGAAAATGAAACACAGACCCTTGGCAGATTCTCAAGCGTCCATGTTATGCGCTCTGTGGCAGCGTCAAGGACATTTTGATTAAGTGGATGCTTATAAATTGACAAAGGCAACTCCTCCTGGAAATAAATACCGGACGTTCATGTCAATGCAGGAGAGAGAATAATAGTAGTGAAAATAAAGGCAGGTAAATCAAAAAAGGCAGATTTTTTATTATCTATAAATGAGGGTTATATTTTGAAGAGAGAAATGGCTGTAAATATTACAGCCATTCGGATTTATTTTTGCGTAATCTGCTCAACAAACTTCGAGAAAACCGAGCTGTTAAGCGCTGAGCGGTTATAAACCATGAAGACTTCCATTTGAGGCAGCGTGAAGGGGGCGTCCACTTTTTTCAGTCGCAATACGTCACGGTATTTTTCATACAGGACTTCCGGGATATATCCCACTAAATGCGATGCGCTGATCATGTTTATGATTGAAAAGAGAGAGTCGCAGCGAAAACCGATTGTCCTGTCGGCATGCACTTCCTCAGTCTTTGACTGATAGTGTTTCACACCCGCTTCATCGCTCAGGAAGATCGTAAACTTCTCTTTCTGCAGCTCTTCCAGGGTAGCGGTCTCCTGCAGACGGGGGTGATCCTGGCTGCACACCAGAATCATTCGGTAATTAACATAGGGAACGCATACCATTGAGCGATTGTTGATAGGCGCAATGGAGAAAATTAAGTCTGCTTTACGGTAGGCAAGCAGGTCTTCTGCGGAATCCGCGGATAGCAGCATGTCATGAAGCTCTATTTCATAATTGTGCTCTCGCATCAATAGCTTCATGGGGTTGAGCAGATTGTCGGTTGTCAGAACCTGCGGGCAGTAGATGACAAAATTCTTTTTGAGCGATGAGCCATGCATGATGTTGATGGTCTGCTCAAGCTGATTGAGGTTTTGCTCAAGATGATGATGCAAATTTGCCCCGACGGTGGTGGGAGTGATCCCTTTTCCCGAACGGATAAACAGCGGATCGTTCAGCTGGTTACGCAGCCGCTGCAGGGATTGACTAACCGCGGAAGGCGTTATGTAGAGCGTTTCTGCTGCCTTGCTGATGCTCAGGTGTTGGTAGATGCATTCGAAAATGACCAGCAGATTGAGATCGAATTTTTTTAAGTCGTAAAGATTTGCCATGTTTCATCCTGAGTGTGCTGCGTTGCGTTATCACATCACTGATAACTATAGAAGGAACGTAACCATTTACCATCCTTGATGGTTAGCTCGCTTAATTATGATTGAAAACCAACTTAATATATCACGAACGTAGATTAATGAAATAGAACTTCAATAATGGTTAAGATATTTTTACCTTTAAAATAGAAAACAGAACTGAATAAAAATAGTCAGATTTATATATGGACAAGTAATTATCACTCATTTTTATTTTTACTGGCGTGAGCATTAGCAGCGATGGGGAATGCGTAGTTTGGTAAAACCTATCGCAGCCATAGATATGATTATCCCTTCAATCCATTGCCCTGTCCCGACACGAGTGCTGTAATCGGGGGGCTGTAACGACCTTGATATAAAGGTATGTAGAGCGCAACGCAACGCCAGTCTCACTGGCACTGAAAGTTCCTGTGGAAAGTTCAGGTATCAGGGCCGCCCACCAGGGCGGCCTTTTTACTTTCGGGCTTTTATTCATTGGGTTCACAACGTTGTCTTGTTCGGGTTGTTAGGTATGGCTGATTGATTTGATAAAGCAAACGCATTAGCCCATGTAGCGAAAGTTCGTTACCTTACATCTCAACGAAAACACGGAGGAAGTACAGATGTCTTTGATTAACACCAAAATTAAACCTTTCAAAAACCAGGCGTTCAAAAACGGCGAATTCATTGAAGTCACTGAGAAAGATACCGAAGGCCGCTGGAGCGTGTTCTTCTTCTATCCGGCTGACTTCACTTTCGTTTGCCCGACCGAACTGGGTGACGTGGCCGATCACTACGATGAACTGCAGAAGCTGGGCGTAGACGTGTACTCTGTCTCTACCGACACCCACTTCACCCACAAAGCGTGGCACAGCAGCTCTGAAACCATCGCAAAAATCAAATACGCGATGATCGGTGACCCGACTGGCGCCCTGACCCGTAACTTCGACAACATGCGTGAAGATGAAGGCCTGGCAGACCGTGCGACCTTCGTTGTTGACCCGCAGGGCATTATCCAGGCTATCGAAGTTACCGCTGAAGGTATCGGCCGTGATGCATCTGACCTGCTGCGTAAAGTGAAAGCAGCTCAGTACGTGGCGTCTCACCCAGGCGAAGTGTGCCCGGCGAAATGGAAAGAAGGCGAAGCGACGCTGGCTCCATCTCTGGACCTGGTCGGCAAGATCTAAGTCTGTAAAGCCTGGCGGCGCTGCGCTTGCACAGGCCTACAGTATCGTAGGCCGGGTAAACGACGTGCCACCCGGCAACCCATGGGCGCCCCCCGCGCCCATTTCATTCCAGCACCATGATGCAAGTTGCATTCAGGCCGCCCGTATAAGGCAGCTTGCATGATGACGTTTTTAGAGAGGGAAGAACAATGCTCGACACTACAATGAAAACCCAGCTCAAGGCATACCTTGAGAAACTGACCAAACCTGTTGAGCTGATTGCCACGCTGGACGACAGCGCTAAATCGGCAGAAATCAAGGAACTGCTGGCGGAGATCGCCGAACTGTCACCGAAAGTGACCTTCAAAGAAGCGAACGATCTGGCGGTGCGTAAGCCATCTTTCCTGATCACCAACCCGGGCTCTGATCAGGGGCCGCGTTTTGCCGGTTCACCACTGGGCCATGAATTTACCTCACTGGTGCTGGCCCTGCTATGGACCGGTGGGCATCCGTCGAAAGAGGCGCAGGCGCTGCTGGAGCAGATCCGCGATATCGACGGGGATTTCACCTTTGAAACCTACTATTCGCTCTCCTGCCACAACTGCCCGGACGTGGTGCAGGCGCTGAACCTGATGTCAGTCCTGAACCCGCGTATCAAACACACCGCGATTGATGGCGGCACTTTCCAGAACGAAATCACCGATCGCAACGTGATGGGGGTTCCGGCAGTGTTCCTGAATGGGCAGGAGTTTGGCCAGGGCCGTATGACCTTGTCCGAAATTGTGGCCAAAGTGGATACCGGCGCCGAAAAACGTGCCGCAGAAGAGCTGAACAAGCGCGATGCGTATGATGTTCTGATTGTCGGCTCTGGCCCGGCGGGCGCCGCGGCAGCGGTCTATTCCGCACGTAAAGGTATTCGCACCGGTCTGATGGGCGAACGCTTTGGCGGCCAGGTGCTGGATACCGTGGATATCGAAAACTACATCTCTGTACCGAAGACCGAAGGCCAGAAACTGGCTGGCGCACTTAAAGCGCACGTCAATGATTACGCAGTGGATGTGATCGACAGCCAGAGCGCCAGCAAGCTGGTTCCTGCCGCAGTCGAAGGTGGCTTACACCAGATTGAAACTGCTTCCGGCGCGGTGCTGAAAGCCCGCAGTATTATCATTGCCACCGGTGCCAAATGGCGCAACATGAACGTGCCAGGTGAAGATCAGTATCGCACCAAAGGCGTGACCTACTGCCCGCACTGCGATGGTCCTCTGTTTAAGGGCAAACGCGTGGCGGTGATTGGCGGCGGTAACTCCGGTGTTGAAGCGGCTATCGACCTGGCGGGCATTGTTGAACACGTTACCCTGCTGGAATTTGCACCAGAGATGAAGGCAGACCAGGTACTGCAGGATAAAGTACGCAGCCTGAAAAACGTCGACATCGTGCTGAATGCGCAGACCACGGAAGTGAAGGGCGACGGCAGTAAAGTCACCGGTCTGGAGTACCGCGACCGCGTCAGTGGCGATGTGCACAGCGTTCCGCTTTCGGGGATCTTCGTGCAGATTGGTCTGCTGCCAAACACCACCTGGCTGGAAGGCGCCATTGAGCGTAACCGCATGGGCGAGATTATCATCGATGCCAAATGTGAAACCAGCGTGAAGGGCGTATTTGCGGCGGGCGACTGTACTACCGTGCCGTACAAGCAGATCATCATCGCGACCGGTGAAGGGGCGAAAGCGTCTCTGAGCGCGTTCGACTACCTGATTCGCACCAAAACAGCATAATAAAAGTCAGTAAGACTGCACCTGCACCAGGAGAGGCCACCAGAAGGTGGCCTCTTTTTTTTATCTCACGACCATCACCGGAATGTGGGTGTGACGGATAACGCTGGAGGCGTTTGAACCCAGCAGATGCGTGGTAATGGACGGATTGCGTGAACCGATAACCACCACGTCGGCGTTCAGCTCGCTCGCCAGCTCGTTAACGGCATCGCGCACGCTGCCAAACCGGACATGCGTTTTAATGCGGGAAGGGTCGATGGTGAAGTGCCCAACCATCGTTTGCAGGCGATTTTCCGCCTCGTGCTGCAGATGCTCTTCAAAGCGGCGTACATCGGCGGCAAAGCGATGCAGACTCAGGCTGGCAGAACCCGGCAGCACGTGTAGAAGATGAATAATCCCGTCCTGCTGCGCCAGAAATTCCGCATGGCGTACGGCCTTGTCGCTCAGCTCCATCTCAAAAACATCAACCGGCATAATAATTCTTTGATACATACCCGTTTCTCCTTGTTTATAAACGCTGGAATCATTCAACCATAAAATGAATATGGTTTTTGTAAGCGCTGCGGCACTTTTCTGTTTTTCCCAGGATAAATCTCAAAAGCCCGCTAATCCCGGGCAGGTCGTCAGGGAACGCTACCCTTAAATACTTACCCGGATCCTTTCGGAGGTCGCATGAAAGCACTCACGTACCACGGTCCACATCATGTTCGTGTCGAGAATGTCCCCGATCCTGTTATTGAAAAACCTGACGATATTATCCTGCGCGTAACGGCCACGGCGATCTGCGGATCGGATCTGCATCTCTACCGCGGGAAGATCCCCAAAGTTGAACACGGCGATATTTTTGGCCACGAGTTCATGGGCGAAGTGGTGGAGACGGGCAGGGAAGTGAAGACGCTGCAAAAAGGCGACCGGGTGGTGATCCCGTTTGTCATCGCCTGTGGTGACTGCTTCTTTTGCCGCCTGCAGCAGTACGCGGCCTGCGAGAGCACCAACGCCGGTCAGGGCGCCGCGCTGAATAAAAAGCAAATTCCCGCACCCGCAGCGCTGTTTGGCTACAGCCATCTTTATGGCGGCGTGCCCGGTGGACAAGCGGAATACGTTCGGGTGCCCAAAGGTAACGTTGGGCCGTTCAAAGTGCCTCAGCTGCTCTCCGATGATAAAGCGCTGTTCCTCTCCGATATCTTGCCTACCGCCTGGCAGGCGGCGAAAAATGCCCAGATTGAAAAAGGCTCCAGCGTCGCCGTTTTTGGTGCAGGACCGGTGGGGTTACTGACCATCGCCTGCGCGCGGCTGTTAGGTGCTGAACAGATCTTTGTGGTTGACCATCACCCGTATCGTCTGCGTTTTGCCGCAGAGCGCTACGGCGCCATCCCCATCAACTTTGATGAAGACAACGACGCAGCGGAAAAAATCATTGAGCAAACCGCAGGCCAGCGCGGCGTGGATGCCGTCATTGATGCCGTGGGGTTTGAAGCCAAAGGCAGCACCACGGAAACCATCCTCAGCAACCTTAAAATTGAGGGCAGCAGCGGTAAAGCGCTGCGTCAGTGTATTGCTGCTGTTCGACGGGGCGGGGTGGTGAGCGTGCCCGGCGTGTATGCGGGCTTTATCCATGGCTTCCTGTTTGGTGATGCCTTCGATAAGGGGCTCAGTTTTAAGATGGGCCAGACCCACGTCCACGCCTGGCTTGGCGAGTTGTTACCGCTGATCGAAAAGGGGCTGCTGACGCCGGAGGAGATTGTCACCCACTATCTGCCGCTGGACGATGCCGAACGCGCCTACCGGATCTTTGAAAAACGGGAGGAGGCGTGCCGCAAGGTGATTCTGGTGCCCGGTGCAGAAACGCCGGAAGCGGCGGAACAGCAGGTTAAAGGGCTGGTGAATGCGTTTCCGGGTGGGGTGGTTTAAGACGGTCCCCTTACCTGCGGCACGATATAGGACGTCCAGGTGAATCTGCGGAAAGAGGATGCGCAGGCATCCTCTGTGCAACGCGGGTCGCGCTTGTTCAGATGGGATTAACGCAGGTAATCGCCTGCCGCTTCTGGCTGGTAGAGCAACGCCAGTACTTCCAGATGGGTCGAGGCACCGCCCGGCAATTCCCAGTGAATGGTATCCCCCGTACGCAGGCCCAGCAGGGCCGCGCCGACCGGTGCCAGCACGGAAAGCTGAGCGCTGCTGTCGGTCATTTGCGCCGGGTAGACCAGCGTGCGGGTTAACTCTTCGCCCGTTGTCAGGTTGCGGAATTTGACCTGGCTGTTCATGGTGACCACGTCATGCGGCATGGACTCTGGGGTACACATCTGCGCCCGGTCGAGCTCTTCATTCAGGGCATCGGCTACCGGGAGCGAGGCGAATTCTGGTTTTTCCAGAAGTCGGTCAATACGTTCTGCGTCAAGTTCATTGATAATGATGGTGGGTCTGGACATTTTTTACTCCATGTCGTTAATGCTGCGTGTAACGCAGAAACCAATCCAAAAGAAAACCCTCGCCGTCTGGCAGCGAGGGTTTAACTCTCCCGATGATACTGTCTGCGCACGCAACTTTGAAGTGATAGAGGTCACATTCATGGGCCATATGAATTTTCGCTGAAATTTATTCAGTCTGCATTTCTGGCGGATTGCGTTACGCTGAACGTTCTGAATCAGGATAGTGGGTAAACGCAGTTCGCGTCTGACCCTCATTAAGAGAGCGCTATGTACTTTTATCAACCGTCACAGGGGCATGGCCTGCCGCATGACCCGCTGAATGCCATTATTGGTCCGCGTCCGATTGGCTGGATCTCCTCCTGCGACCAGGCAGGACAGATCAACCTGGCACCGTATAGCTTCTTTAACTGCTTTAACTACCGCCCGCCGATTATTGGCTTTTCCAGCAACGGCTGGAAAGACAGCGTGCGTAATATTAACGAAACGGGTGAGTTTGTCTGGAACCTTGCCACGCGCGATCTGGCTGAGGCGATGAATCTCACCTCCGCTACGCTGCCTCACGATCAAGACGAGTTCTCTTTTTCCGGATTGACGCCTGCGGCAAGCCAGCTTGTAAAGGCGCCACGCGTGGCCGAGAGTCCGGTGAACTTTGAGTGCCGCCTGTCGCAGTGTATTCAGCTGACCGGCGCCGACGGCACACCGGTTGACACCTGGCTGGTGCTGGGCGAAGTGGTGGGGATTCATATTGCCGAATCGCTGCTGGAAGAGGGGATCTACCAGACGGCGAAAGCGCAGCCCATCCTGCGTGCGGGTGGGCCGACGGCCTATTATGGCATCAGTGATGAACACCGCTTCGATATGGTGCGCCCGATTGTGGATCAGTAACCCACTTTATCGATAACAAACTGTTTGCCACAGTTACCCGGATGTGGCTGTGGCGCAAAAGAGCCGGCAGACAGCGGGTTATTAATGGTGCTGGCCTTAAGCGAGATCTGCATTTCGGTCAGATAGGCCGGATTACCATTGCAGGTCAGTTTGAACGCTTTGACGTTGTCTTTGCTCCAGCTTTTCGCCACGGCGTTATCAAAATCTTTACGGCTTACCGTTTTACCGTAGTTATCCGCCAGGAATTTACCCACCGCGCTGTTTTTTATCTCCTGATTCATCCGCACCATGGTGCCGAAATAGGCGTCAGGATCAAAGCCGAAGCAGACGCCGTGTTTGGCGTACTCATAGCGTTCCAGGCAGGAGTTACCGCCAGCACCGGGCATGACGCTGTTCAGCTTTGCGGCACCCGACAGTGATAGCCCGGTTTCGGCGGCTGAGCATTTGCGGCTGGCTTTGGCTTCCGGCATGTTCGGGATTGGGCGGGTCGCGCAGCCAAAACGCATCCAGCGGCGTTCATCCACGCCGCGTGCGGCGATGGATTTAGGCAGGCTCGGCCATAATCCGTGTACGGTCAGATAATCGGTCTTGTTATTGCTCTCTTTTTGCAGACGGCATTCTTCGGGTTCGTTACGGTTACGTTCAGCCATGCTCTGGCAGAACCCGGTTTGCCAGGAAAGCGCCAGAACGTAGCGATCGAAATCGCCATACTGCGTGGCTTTGAGCGGATCCGCCTGCGCGGAGAAGACACAGAGTGCAAGCGCCATGGCGCCAGACGGGATAACGATATCCTTCCTGAACATGTGATTTCCTGATGGGTTAACGCGATAGATTTCTGGAAGTTATTAAAGCACAAAAAGCGCCCGCAGGCGCTTTTTGGATATCGGTCATTTTACTCAGGCTGCGCCAGGAACCAGCACTTCGGTTGCGATAATCACGATGATCAGGCCCACAAGCACCGGGACCGACGTGCGTTTTACCACTTCGAACGGCGAGATTTTTGCCATCCCGGCGACCGCGACTACGACACCCGATACCGGCGAAATGGTACGACCGAGGTTAGACGCCTGCAGCATGGGAATGGAGAGGTAAGCCGGGTTAATACCGGAAGAATGTGCCAGTTTTGGGATCATCTCAACGAAGGCATAGAACGGCGCGTTGCCTGAACCGGTGGTCATAGCTGCCAGCATGGTCAGCACCACCAGTACCAGCATCAGGATAATGCTGGCAGAGCCAAACGACGTGGCGATGGAGATGAGGCTCTGAATAAAGCCGATAGTGCTCAGCCCCTGCGCGAAGACGCCTGCCGCCACCAACAGCATCACAACGCCTGCAAATGCATCAGCCATACCGCGATACGCCACTTCCAGGCCAGAAAATACCTTCTGAGTGTTGAAACCGCGAATAAATTCCAGCATGGCGGCCAGCAGCATACAGATAACCAGAATGGTAATGATGTGCAGCTGTGGTCCCCATTTGCCGTCAAAAATCAGCACGCCGATGATAGGGGTGAACGGCAGAATGGAATAGAACGCCGGGGCGGTGGTGGTGATTTCATTCACGTCCATCATTTCGTGGCTGATGTGCTCTTTTTTATCGAGATAACGCTGCCAGAAGAAATGCGCGATGCCCATGCCCACGATAGCCACAATGGAAATCGGCAGCGTGGTTTTAAAGGCGAAATCGATGAGTGACATTTCCGCGGCTTTCGCCGCCAGTACGACGTCGCCAGAGGTAGGGGAGAGAATAATGGCCGCCGGAGAGGCGCAGATAGCCGCCGCTGCACCACGGCTAATGCCGACGTTAACCATCACCGGGAACAGGGTAGCCATTAACAACACCCCCAGGCCAGTGGCGGACGACACGGCCAGCGACATCAGACAGGCGAGGAAGTAGGCTGCCACCATCAGCAGATACGGGGAGTTGATGTACTGCAGCGGCCTGGAGGCCAGCTTCACGACCATATCGTTGGCACCAATATGGGTCATGTAGGCGGCAAAACCGCACAGCATCATGATCATCATGCCCAGATCGCCACCACGGCTCATGAGCAGAATTTTAATGTATTCAACAATGTCTGTGGCGGTATACCCGGTGCTGGCTGCGCTGGCGGGTAAGACCTGGTGACCCATCAGGGCGCTAACGATCAGCAAGGCCAGGCCGCCGACAAATAACACGCCCGTGGCGGAATACCCCTTAATGATGTAGCGTGCTACACCGACAATGACGACGACTCCGATAAGGAGCTCGAAAAACGTAAGCATGATTTCCCCTGTATCCTTGCTGCCCGAGAGCACAAATAATCAATAAAAAAGAAGGATGAGAATGTGCCGAATTAATGGCCAGTCCTTGCTGATTAAAATCAATAAATATACTACTAAAGCAGATGTTAGCGATATTTTTGCCATGGTGATGGCAATAATGACATATGGGTATTGACCGGTGACAACAGTGGAGTATGTCATTTAAATGCTAATGAGTTGTTAATTAATTGGTTTTATATTAACACGTTCCTGAATAAGAGGGGAAAAGACTTTTCCTGCCGGTGCGCGTTGGTGAGTGGGTCCGTACAGCGTTTCGCGGGAAAGGGGCTGAGCAGCACGAAAACACTGGCTGTAGTGGCTAATGATAATCTTTATACCTTGAAGACAGGGCGTTATGTTTGCCCTTAAAGCCATATTAACAGAAGGGTTATTTTTGCCGGTGGGCATTATTAAAAAAGGTTTAAACGCGCCCGGGAGATGATTATTCAACAGGCCGCCGTGCCGCTCTCAGAATATTCTCGCAAAGTGGCTGATTAATTAGGAGTAATGCCGATGCCGTTAAGGCTCCATTCAACTATTGTATGGTAAACTTTGCCTCGAATACTAAGAATGGTAATTGCATTGTGATCGTACGTAATAAATTTTTCTTCATTTTTCTGTTTATTTTTGCACAGTTAACGTTCTCTTCTGTGGCACAGGCTGAAGAGAACGCGACGGATAAGGGCTGGTTCTCCACCTTTACGGATAATGTTTCGCAGACCTGGAATGCGCCAGAGCACTATGATCTCTACGTGCCGGCCATCACCTGGCATGCACGCTTTGCCTATGACAAAGAAAAGACCGACAAATATAACGAGCGCCCGTGGGGGGCAGGTTTTGGTCAGTCGCGCTGGGACGAAAAGGGCAACTGGCACGGTATTTATCTGATGGCCTTTAAAGACTCCTTTAACAAATGGGAACCGATCGGTGGCTATGGCTGGGAGAAAACCTGGCGTCCGTTAGCTGACGACAACTTCCACGTTGGCCTGGGCTATACCGCCGGGGTGACTGCACGCGACAACTGGAACTATATCCCCATTCCGGTTCTGCTGCCGCTGGCCTCAATTGGTTATGGCCCTGCAACGTTCCAGATGACCTACATTCCCGGTACGTACAACAACGGTAACGTTTACTTCGCCTGGATGCGTTTTCAGTTTTAACTGAAAAAAGCTGACAAAGCGGTGAAAAAATGCGCAGTCGTTGATTCATATGGGATAAAAATCCGCCAGCGAAAATTAACGCGACTTTAGTCACTTTTTATCAAAGATCCGCTGGACAAAAGGTCCCACAATTGTTGTACTGGTAACCGACACAGCATTTGTGTCGTTTTTTAATGTAAAGGTAATTTTGATGTCTAAGATTAAAGGTAACGTTAAGTGGTTTAATGAGTCCAAAGGATTCGGTTTCATTACTCCTGAAGATGGCAGCAAAGACGTGTTCGTACACTTCTCTGCAATCCAGTCTAATGGTTTCAAAACTCTGGCTGAAGGTCAGCGTGTAGAGTTCGAAATCACTAACGGTGCCAAAGGCCCTTCTGCTGCTAACGTAATCGCTCTGTAATTCAGACGCGTCAGCAAGAATTTCAAAACCCGCTCACTGAGTGGGTTTTTTTCGTTTTGCATCAGCCAAGCAGATACATCTTCAGGAAGCTGGCAACGATCAGCACGCTCAACAACACCACGCCTGCGCTCATCAAACTCTCTTTCATTCTGTCACCCTCGTTCTGTATTGGCACCAGAGTGACAGAGAAAAATTAAGCCAACATTAACGCTTCGGCAGTTAGTGGGGGCTGGCGGAAGAAAATAGCCAGAATGCGATCCCGGTCATCGCAAAAGAGCCGAGCATATTTATCGCAACGTTCAGCAACGCCCAGCCGATACGGCCTTCCTGAAACAAAAACACCGTTTCCGCAGAAAAGGTGGAGAAGGTGGTTAAACCGCCGCAGAACCCGGTGGTAATCAATACTTTCCACATGGGATCGATGTGCGTCATACGGTTAAACCAGGCCAGACCCATGCCAATGATAAACGCACCAATCAGGTTTGCGGCCAGTGTTCCCATTGGAATCGCCTGATGCAGTGGATTAAACCGCATACTCAGGAACCACCGCGCAACGCTTCCCGTCCCCCCACCAATAAAAACAGCTAAAAGGAGTTGTAACACTGTAAATACCTGCTATTTGATGTGTAAGAGTGGCGAGTTTAACGCTGTTTATAATCAGGGGACAAATATGTATGTTGCGGTAGGGCAGTTTGCGGTCACGCCTCGCTGGCATGAGAATGCGGCGCAGTGTGTCTCGCTGATGAAACAGGCACAACAGAAGGGAGCGTCGTTGCTGGTGCTGCCAGAGGCCTTGCTGGCTCGCGATGATAACGACCCGGATTTGTCGGTGAAATCCGCGCAGCCGCTGGATGGCGCGTTTTTACAGCAATTACTGGCCGAGAGTGCGGGTAATGACATGACCACAATGTTGACGCTCCATGTGCCGTCTACGCCCGGCCGGGCAGTTAACACACTGGTAGCCATCCGTGGCGGCGTCATCATCGCCAGCTATGCCAAGCTTCATCTCTATGATGCGTTCAGTATCCAGGAGTCGCGCCTGGTTGACCCGGGGGAGTGCGTTCCGCCCCTGATCGCGGTTGATGGTTTAAATATTGGGCTGATGACCTGCTACGATTTGCGCTTTCCTGAGCTGGCGTTGAGCCTGGCATTACAGGGAGCGGATGTGCTTGTTCTGCCTGCCGCGTGGGTTAAAGGGCCGCTGAAAGAGCATCACTGGGCCACGTTGCTTACGGCGCGCGCGCTGGATACCACCTGTTATGTGGTCGCGGCAGGGGAGTGCGGCAATAAAAATATCGGGCAGAGCAGGGTGATTGACCCGCTGGGCGTCACGATTGCCGCCGCAGCGGAAGGTCCGGTTTTACTGATGGCGGAGATAATTTCAGAAAGGATAGCGCTTGCACGGCAGCAATTACCTGTTCTTCGCAACCGACGTTTTGCGCCACCGCAATTATTGTGATGTTTTTTTCAACAATGCTTGATTCACCTTGTTACAGGTTGCTATTGTGTGCACGCGCCAAATGACCGTTAATATGATCCGGTTTTGACGCTGAATGCAGCCTGTTTTAAGTAAAGAAGGTATCTATGGGTGAGATTAGTATTACCAAACTGCTGGTGGTTGCCGCACTGGTCGTCCTGCTGTTTGGTACCAAGAAGTTACGCACGCTGGGTGGTGACCTGGGTGCCGCCATCAAAGGCTTTAAGAAAGCGATGAACGACGATGACGCGGCAGCGAAGAAAAGCGCCGGGGATACCGTTCCGGCTGAAAAGCTCTCTCACAAAGAGTAACGGCAATGCCTTAAGGCTTGCGAAAAAAAACCGGCTCAACAGGCCGGTTTTTTTGTATTCCTGTAAGTGAATATTACAGGGTTATTTAACTTCTTCGCCTTTTGCCTGCATATCGGCATGGTAAGAGGAGCGCACAAACGGACCGCAGGCAGCATGGGTGAAGCCCATCGCCATCGCTTCCGCTTTCATCTCATCAAATTCATCCGGGCTAACGTAGCGCTGCACCGGCAGGTGATGACGGCTTGGCTGCAGATACTGGCCCAGCGTCAGCATGGTCACGCCGTGGCGACGCAGATCGCGCATCACTTCGATGATTTCGTCATTGGTCTCACCAAGACCAACCATCAGACCTGACTTGGTAGGGATATGTGGATGCGCTTCTTTAAAACGCTCCAGAAGCTTCAGGGACCAGTTGTAGTCAGCACCCGGACGCACCTGACGGTAGAGACGCGGTACGTTCTCCAGGTTGTGGTTAAAGACGTCTGGTGGCGTTGCGGTCAGGATATCCAGCGCGCGGTCCATACGACCACGGAAATCCGGCACCAGCGTCTCAATCTTAATGTTCGGGCTTTTCTCGCGAATGGCAGTAATGCAGTCAGCAAAGTGCTGAGCACCCCCATCACGCAGGTCATCACGGTCAACGGAGGTAATGACCACATAACGCAGCGCCATATCAGCAATGGTCTGCGCCAGTTTTTGAGGTTCGTTTGCATCCGGCGCTACCGGGCGGCCATGAGCAACATCGCAGAACGGGCAACGGCGGGTACAGATAGCACCCAGAATCATAAACGTCGCGGTGCCGTGGTTGAAACACTCAGCAAGGTTCGGGCAAGAGGCTTCTTCACATACAGAGTGAAGGCCATTCTTACGCATCGCCGCTTTGATCCCCTGGATACGCGAAGAGTCGGCCGGAAGTTTGATTTTCATCCATTCCGGTTTTCTTAACAGCGCCTCGCGCTCTGTAGCCACGTTTTTAACCGGGATAAGGGCCATTTTATCGGCATCGCGGTATTTAACACCGCGTTCCATCACAATGGGTTTACTCATAGCGTGCGTGTTCCAGTTGCGAATATCGAAGGAAAGCGTTTCAATTCAAGGGAATGTTGTATTTATCAACTATTTTTGAACGAACGACAGGCAGTATATCATTGAAACGGTCGTTAAAGCAGCCTGCCAGGTCGCCAATTTGTAAAATAGTTGTTGTTTTGTGCCTTTTGCCCTGCGTGCGGCAGGGGCTTGTGCTGTGTCAACCTGTCAGAAGGCCTGGCGGATGATGCGGATCACATTTTCAAGTACCGGATCGCGCAGACTGAGCTTATTGTAATGCAGTGAAATCTCGATAGATTCTGCATTCAACTGGCTGAGCGGAATACTCTCCAGCGGCCAGCATTTCCGCAGCAGATGATACAGGCGCGAAGGCATGATGCAGAGCATGTCACTGCTGCCAATCAGGGACGCGGTAGTGAACATATTGTAACTGCTGAAGCTTATCTGGCGCTCCGGAAAAATGTCATCGATACGCTGGCGCAGCGCATGATGAGACTGTCCTTCCGTCATAAATGACGAGTGATCGTAGTTACGCAGATTTTCTATGGTGAGCGGCTCGCTGAGCACCGGATGCTGCTGGCGACAGACCAGCACCAGGTTGTCGGCATAGAGGACATTTTGCCCCAACGCGCGGGCGCTGAAGCTGCCGCTGTCGATAATTAAATCGGTCTGGAACTGGGCAAGCTGCACGTCAGGTTCGCTGATCGGTACATTACGCAGCAGCAGCTGCGGCGCATGCTCTTTTACGGCCTGGTAAATTGCAGGCATAACCAACACCCCCACAGAGGGAGAGCAGCCGATGGTGATGGTTCGCTGTTTGTCGTAGCTTCCGGTTAAATCCAGCGCGCCCAGAATCGACTCCAGCCCCTGGCTGATGTACTCATGCAGATGCGTGGCGTAAGCCGTGGGGGTAACACCCTGTCCCTTACGAATAAATAACGGGTCCGGAAATATAGCGCGCAGCTTTTGAATTGACTGGCTTATTGCAGAGGGCGTGAGATTAAGAATTTTCGCAGCGTTAACGATACCCTTATGGACATATACCGCCTCAAAAATAGTCAATAAATTGAGATCAATATTACGTAAAGTCCGAAAAATTTGCGGCTTGTCTTCGCCACCGGGTTCATTCAGGCGTTTGGCTGGTAAATTATTATACTCCACGCTTTTACTCCGTACACATTCACAACATGAATGATAGTTGAATTTATTTATTATGCTTGTAGAGATTCGTAAAGTGTTGGTTTTGTTTCACTTGTTTATCAAAAACAACCAGTTGAGTGATTATCACGCAAGTTACTTAGGTCCTGCACGCAGCGCTGACGGGAGGCTAAATAATATGGATCGGTAATATTCGAGCGCTTCGAAAATATAGAATCTGCGGATTATTGTAAAGTGTAAAAGCGGCAATTAAATCGTGGCCCGTCAAATTATCGAGCCACGATGTATAATATATTAAGCAGTGATATATTCGTGCGGGGGATTGTTAAGTAGTGCTAACATATTAGCTAAAAGCACAGGACGGATATTTTCTGTTGTTGCCGTATCAACCCACTGGCACATTTGCGTCATTTCCATCCCGGCATAGCCGCAGGGGTTGATGCGCTGGAAGGGCTTCAAATCCATATTAATGTTCAAAGCCAGCCCGTGAAACGAGCAGCCTTTACGGATACGCAGCCCCAGCGAGCAGATCTTCATCTCGCCCACGTAGACTCCCGGCGCGTCGGCCCGCGGATGCGCATCAATACCATATTCCGCCAGCGTGTTGACGACCGTTTGCTCAAGCAGAGTGACCAGTTCACGTACGCCCAGCTTTCTGCGTTTGAGGTTCAGGAGAACGTACATCACCTGTTGCCCTGGGCCATGGTACGTAACCTGCCCGCCGCGGTCGCTCTGAATAACCGGGATATCGCCCGTCATCAATAAATGTTCCGCTTTTCCCGCTTGCCCCTGCGTAAACACCGGCAGGTGTTCTACCAGCCAGATTTCATCAGGGGTGGTGTCATCGCGTGAGTCGGTGAAGTCATGCATAGCCTGGGAGACAGGCTCATAAGGTTGCAGCCCGAGATGACGGACAAGAATTTTATCCTGATACAAAACGACGTCTCCGAAGACGAGGGACAAAAGATGAGGGGGAGTATATCACAGCGGGGAGAGGGGTTACCCGGCAAACCGGGTAACCGCAGAGGGACTACAGCACCATACGAACAATTTCGATATTGCCGAGCTCTTCGTACAGCGTCTCAACCTGCTCAATGTGTGTTGCGGTAATGGTAATAGATACCGAGTGGTAGTTGCCCTTGCTGCTTGGTTTTACTGACGGAGAGTAGTCACCCGGCGCATGGCGCTGTACCACTTCAACCACCTGATCAACCAGCTCAGGTTTCGCCAGACCCATTACTTTGTAAGTAAATGGGGTAGGGAATTCAAGCAGTTCGTTAAGTTTGGTTTTCATGTCAGCTCCGGCGTAACGTCAAAAAGAATAACTCCCACGTCAGGTGGGAGTTATCAGGATACTTAGTATATGGGGATCAAAATCACACTTTCAAGTGTTCGATTTTTAGCCAAACCAGTGATGGAACATCAATTTAATGTAATCAATGATTTTGCCGAAGAAATTGCCTTCAGGAATTTCCTGCAGGACAACCAGCGGGCGCTGATCGATAGTTTTGCCATCCAGCTGGAAGTTAATGGTGCCTACAACCTGGTTTTTCTGCAGCGGTGCATGCAGCTCGGTGGTGTTCAGCACGTAGCTGGCTTTCAGGTCTTTCATGCGTCCGCGTGGAATGGTCAGGTACAGATCTTTGTCCACGCCCAGGGAGGCGCGATCGTTATCACCGAACCAGACCGGCTCAGAGGCAAACTCTTTGCCTGCTTTCAGCGGGTTCACGGTTTCGAAGAAACGGAAGCCCCAGGTCAGCAGTTTTTTGCTTTCTGTCTCACGGCCTTTAAAGGTACGACCGCCCATCACGGCAGAGATCAGGCGCATCTGACCTTCGGTAGCAGAGGCGACCAGGTTGTAACCCGCTTTGTCGGTATGACCGGTTTTGATGCCGTCAACGTTCAGGCTGTTATCCCACAGCAGGCCGTTACGGTTGGTCTGGCGAATACCGTTGAAGGTAAACTCTTTCTCTTTATAGATGGCGTATTCGTTCGGTACATCGCGGATCAGCGCCTGGCCAATCAGCGCCATATCGCGCGCAGAGCTGTACTGACCCTCCGCATCCAGGCCGTGAACGGTCTGGAAGTGGCTGTTTTTCAGGCCCAGCGCAGAAACGTAGCTGTTCATCAGGCCCACAAACGCATCCTGGCTGCCCGCAGCGAAATCGGCCATGGCGACACAGGCGTCGTTACCGGACTGCAGGTTGATACCACGAATCAGCTGAGAGACAGGAACCTGCATACCCGGTTTCAGGAACATTAAAGAGGAGCCTTTAAAGACCGGGTTCCCGGTTGCCCACGCATCGTTACCGATGGTGACCAGGTCTGTTTCTTTAAATTTACCTGCCTTCATCGCCTGGCCGATAACGTAGCTGGTCATCATTTTCGTCAGGCTGGCCGGATCGCGGCGGGCATCGGCATTCTGTTCTGCCAGAACTTTGCCAGAGTTGTAATCGATCAGGATGTAGGATTCCGCATCGATTTGCGGAACGCCAGGGATCATGGTCTTGATGTTCAGGTCATCGGCGTGAGCTGCGGAGAGCGCAGCAGCGCAAAGGGCCGTGGTCAGCGCCATGCGCTGCACAAAACGAGCAGAAAAAGTGGTCTTCATGGTCAGAACTACGACATCCGTGATGGAATTAAAAAAAGTGCCTTACTATAGCAAATGCTATTCAGGCAGGCATCCGACTTTAAGCATGAGTTTGTGAATGACTTTTACACAAACTGACAATTCGGATGCCGCCGATACATTATTTCGCTACAGCGATAAATGACTGGAGTTGCGCTTCATTTTGCAGACGCTGCTGCAGGGTCGCTGCCTGCGATTTGCTGGCAAACGGTCCCATCTGAATACGCCACACCGCCCCGTTTTGCTCAACGCGACCTGGAACGCCAAACTGCTGGCTCAGGCGCTGTTGATATTGCTGCGCGCGGGCCTGATCGCTGACGGCGCCCACCTGAACGACAAAGCCGCCGCTGGAAGCGGCAGCAGGCGCTGCTACCGCTGCGCTCTGGGTCGTTGCCGAAGCGGTGACGGGGGCTGGCTGCTGCGCGACGGGGGCGGCAACAGGCGCTGGGGTAGGCTCACTGCCTTCGAGCACGCCGGAGGCCAGGGTCGTTGGAGCCCCCAGGAAACCGCTACTTTTTACCGGTGCGCCAGTGCTGTCATCGCTTTGCAACGTGTCGTTGCTGATAGGGCGCACTTCGCCTGCTGGCTGAGAAGGCTCGGCCGGCGATGAGACGCTCCCCATGCCACCGTCAAGATTCGGACGATCGGGAAGGGCGTAGGTCTGTTTCGCCACTGTCGTACACGCGGTACCCGGCCCGGAGAGCGAGCCATCCGGTGCCACGATAATGGGGTCGATACGAACCTTGGTATTGTTCGAGGTGTTCAGGCGGTCGGCGGAGGCGCGCGACAGCGAAATCACACGGTCGTTACCGTACGGACCGCGATCGTTAATGCGGACCACGATCATACGGCCATTCGCCAGGTTGGTGATACGCGCGTAGCTTGGGATAGGCAGCGTCGGGTGTGCCGCAGTAAGTTGCGTCGGGTCGAACGCTTCTCCTGATGCCGTCAGGTTGCTCCCGGGTTCCGCATCATAAATGGCGGCGAAACCCGCCTGGCTGAAACGGGAAGGGTCCTGAACGATTTTGTAGCTTTTGCCGTCGCGCTCATAATCCTGATTCGCGCTGGCGTTGAGCGGTTCATAAACGGGATCGGCGCCGCTGATTTCAACGATTGGGCCATTACACACCGCAGGCTGCGGCGGCGCGACGGTTGCCTGTTGCTGACCATCATCACTTGTGCACGCCGCAAGTAAACTTGCCGCAATGCAGATCCCCAGCCACTGCTTACGCATTCCGATCCCCTTATTTTTATACGCTTTTTGACAACATTTTTCTGTGGGTATGGATCGACATCACGATACCAAACCCGGCCATCAACACGATCAGTGCCGAGCCTCCGTAACTCACCAGCGGAAGCGGAACGCCTACAACCGGCAGAATACCACTCACCATACCAATATTTACGAAGACATAAACGAATAAAATCAACATTAACCCGCCCGCCATGACGCGGCCAAAGGTGGTTTGCGCGCGCGCGGCAATCCACAACCCGCGCATGATTAACAGTACATACAGCGCGAGTAAGATCAAGATGCCGACCAGCCCAAGCTCTTCCGCCAGGACCGCAAAGATAAAGTCGGTATGGCGCTCTGGTAAGAACTCCAGCTGCGACTGGGTGCCGTGCAGCCATCCTTTACCGCGCAGGCCACCGGAGCCAATCGCGATCTTGGACTGAATAATATGATAGCCCGCACCCAGCGGATCGGTTTCCGGATCGAGCAGCATCATCACGCGCTGGCGCTGGTAATCATGCATCAGGAAGAACCAGAGAATAGGGATGAACGCGGCAACCAGCACCACCGCAATACCAATCAGACGCCAGCTCAGGCCCGACAAGAAGAGAACAAACAGGCCGGAGAGGGCGATGAGGATCGAGGTACCAAGGTCAGGCTGCGCCGCCACCAGCAACGTTGGCAGGAAAATCAATACCAGCGCGATGGCCGTGTTTTTCAGTGATGGCGGACAGACGTCGCGGTTAATAAAGCGTGCCACCATCAGTGGAACGGCGATTTTGGCAATTTCCGAGGGCTGGAAGCGAACTACGCCCAGATCCAGCCAGCGCTGTGCGCCTTTAGAGATGGCCCCAAAGGCATCTACCGCAACCAGCAAAATAATACAGAAGATGTAGAGATAGGGGGCCCAGCCTTCGTAGACGCGTGGTGGGATCTGCGCCATGACGACCATAATGACCAGCCCCATCGCGATCTGGCCAATCTTGCGCTCCATCATGCCGATGTCCTGGCCGCTGGCGCTCCAGATAACCAGAGCGCTGTAGACCAGCAGAGCCAGCAGGATCAGCAGCATGGCTGGGTCGATGTGGATTTTATCCCACAGCGATTTTTTATTTGGATTATCCGTCATGATTATTGGTCCTCCGCCGCAGCGGCCGCCGGGTTTTCAGCCGGCAGTTCGGTGTTGTTATCACCCAGCATGATGTGGTCGAGGATTTGGCGCATGATGGTACCCACGGCTGGCCCTGCGCCACCGTTTTCCAGAATCATTGCCACCGCCACCTGCGGGTTATCATAGGGTGCAAATGCCGTCATGAGCTTATGGTCACGCAGTCGTTCGGCAATGCGGTGCGCGTTATAGGTTTCGTTGGCCTTCAGGCCGAAGACCTGCGCCGTACCGGATTTGGCGGCCACTTTATACGGCGCTCCGGCGAAATACTTATGCGCGGTACCGTTCGGGCGGTTTGCCACCCCGTACATCCCGTCTTTGGCGATCTCCCAGAAGCCGGAGTGAATATCCCCCACCGGCGGTTCATGCGGCTGGATCCACGGCACTTTTTTGCCCTCTTCAACGGTACTTTGCAGCAGGTGCGGGACTTTCACCACACCATCGTTGATGAGGATCATCATCGCTTTGTTCATCTGCAGCGGGGTTGCGGTCCAGTAGCCCTGGCCGATACCCACCGGAATGGTATCACCCTGGTACCACGGTTTCTTAAAGCGCTTTAGCTTCCACTCGCGGGTTGGCATGTTGCCGGAGCGTTCTTCGGCGAGATCGACCCCGGTGTAATGGCCGTAGCCAAATTTGCTCATCCACTCTGACAGGCGGTCAATACCCATGTCGTACGCCACCTGATAGAAGAAGGTATCCGCAGACTCTTCCAGCGATTTCGTCACGTTCAGATGACCGTGGCCCCATTTTTTCCAGTCGCGATAGCGTTTCTCTGAACCCGGTAACTGCCACCAGCCCGGGTCAAACAGGCTGGTGTTGCGATTGATGACACCCGCGCTCAGCGCCGAGACGGCGACGTAAGGTTTCACCGTGGACGCCGGCGGATAGACCCCCTGCGTGGCGCGGTTGACCAGCGGCGTGTTCGGGTCATTAAGCAGGCCGGAGTAGTCCTTACTGGAAATTCCATCGACAAAGAGGTTAGGGTCGTAGCTTGGCATGGAGACCATCGCCAGTATGCCGCCGGTACGCGGATCGGTCACGACAACTGCCGCACGGCTGCCCGCCAGTAAGGTTTCAATATACTGCTGGAGTTTCAGGTCGAGCGTCAGGTAGACGTCATGTCCTGCCTGCGGCGGCACCTCTTTCAGCTGACGAATAACGCGGCCACGGTTGTTAACTTCCACCTCTTCATAGCCGGTCTGCCCGTGCAGGACATCTTCGTAATAGCGTTCAATTCCCAGCTTACCGATATCGTGCGTCGCGGCGTAGTTTGCCAGCTTGCCGTCTTTATCGAGACGCTCAACGTCTTTGTCGTTGATCTTGGAGACGTAGCCGATTACGTGCGTCAGTGCGGAACCGTAAGGGTAATAGCGACGCTTGTAGCCTTTCACTTCCACACCGGGGAAACGGTACTGGTTGACGGCAAAGCGGGCGACCTGGACTTCCGTCAGGTTGGTTTTAACCGGAATGGAGGTAAAACGGTGAGAACGGGCGCGCTCTTTCTTGAACGCAGCGATATCGTCATCGTTAAGATCGACAACGCTTCGCAATGCTTCCAGCGTATCCTGCACGTTGTCGACTTTTTCCGGCATCATCTCAATCTGGTAGATGGTGCGGTTTAAGGCCAGCGGGGTGCCGTTACGGTCGTAAATAATGCCGCGGCTGGGGGCGATAGGCACCAGCTTGATGCGGTTTTCGTTTGAGCGTGTCTGGTAATCGGTATAGCGGACAATTTGCAGATTATAAAGGTTGGCGATCAGCACGCCGGTAAGCAGCAAAATCCCCGTAAAGGCGACCAGCGCCCGGCGCACAAACAGCGCGGACTCAGCCGTATAGTCGCGAAAAGAATTCTGTAGTTTCATCCGCTGCTTAATCTACCCTGGTCAGTCATTACTCGCGGTGATAGGGGTGGTTGGTAGTAATGCTCCACGCGCGGTACAGGCTTTCTGCCACCAGTACCCGAACGAGCGGGTGGGGAAGCGTCAGCGCGGAGAGAGACCAACTTTGTTCTGCCGCCGCTTTACAGGCAGGGGACAACCCTTCAGGCCCGCCAATCAACAGACTGACGTCACGACCATCCTGCTTCCAGCGCTCCAGTTCGTGCGCCAGCTGCGGCGTATCCCAGGGCTTGCCTGGAATATCGAGGGTCACGATGCGGTTTTTGCCTGCGGCAGCCAGCATCAGTTCTCCCTCTTTATCAAGAATGCGTTTGATATCCGCGTTCTTGCCGCGCTTTCCGGCGGGGATCTCCACCAGCTCGAACGGCATATCTTTAGGGAAACGACGCAGATATTCAGTAAAACCGGTTTGTACCCAGTCCGGCATTTTGGTGCCGACGGCGACCAGCTGCAACTTCACGCATTAACCCCAGAGTTTTTCCAGCTCATACAGGCGACGGCTCTCTTCCTGCATGACGTGGACAATCACATCGCCAAGATCGACAACCACCCAGTCAGCGGTTGCTTCACCTTCAACACCGAGCGGTAACAGCCCTGCTGCACGTGATTCCTGCACAACATGATCGGCAATTGAAACCACATGGCGAGTAGACGTACCGGTGCAGATGATCATGCAGTCGGTGATGCTGGATTTACCCTTAACGTCGATAGCGATGATGTCCTGACCTTTCAGGTCATCAATTTTGTCGATAACAAAATCCTGGAGTGCTTTACCCTGCAAGTTTTCCCCCTGGGTGAATGAGATTGTGCAACTATGAATTCGTAGCCAGACAGTATACCTGAACTGACGCCCCTGTCGGGACAAATGTCACCGGCCGGGCTTTTGAAGGCGGGTATCATCCCACCCTCCGCCGGAGATTGCATCGCCATTTTTGTAAAACAATTTCTGTAAAGCAATGAGCGGCGGGAAAGTCTGGCAGCGGAGGATAACAGTATGGCTTACTCTGTCAAGGCAGGATAATCAATAAGGCGCTTTTTGTGCGCCCGGATTATGCGTCTGCGCTTTTCTGATACAACCCGTGCGCGTGGATATAGTCCAGCACTGACGATGGCAGGAGATCGTCACAGGCTAAACCGTGCTGAAGCCGGTCGCGAATGATTGTCGCAGAAATATCAAACCACGGCGTCTCCGCCAGATAGATCTTCCCGGCAGGTTGATTATGCAGATCTTCCACATTGTCGGTCAGATGAGCCTCCAGCCACTGCTGATACTGCTCTTCACGCATGGTCAGCGGATAGCCCGGACGGCGGCAGACGAGGAGATGGCTGTTCTCCAGAATGGTTTCATACTGGTGCCAGGTGGGGAAGTTGAGCAGAGAATCCTGGCCGATGATAAAGGCCAGCGGTTTGTCCGGCCCCTGTTCGGCCCGCCACTCCTGTAGCGTTTGCGAGGTCCAGGACGGGGTGTCGCGACGGAGTTCACGCTCGTCCAGGCTGAAGAGCGGTTTATCCGCAATGGCCAGGGCGAGCATCTCTTTTCGCTGCTCGCTGGTGGCCTCAGGCTGAGGCCGATGTGGCGGAACGTTATTGGGCATGATAATCACGCGCTGAAGACCAATCAGATTCGCCAGAATTTCAACCGGTTTCAGATGACCGTAATGGACCGGGTCAAAGGTGCCACCGTACAGGGCCTGTAGAGAGTGCATGCTATCCATCGATAAATACATCTGCCAGCGCCTTGTGGCAGAGCAGCAGAGAAAGGCTTTCCAGTTCCGCCCAGACGGACTGGCCGTAATCTTGTTTTAACGTGAGCTCTGCGCGCATCAAAAGCTGTACCGCCTGGCGCAGCTGTTCATGGCTCAGACGATTAATGGCCTCGGTGGTCATCGCCCGACGGTTTTGCCAGATACGGTGTTTGTCGAACAACGAACGCAATGGCGTATGAGCAGACTGGCGCTTGAGCGTGATGAGCATTAGCAGTTCACGCTGCAACGTACGCAGCAATATAACTGGTTCGCTACCCTCAAGGCGTAGCTGCTGCAAAATATGCAGGGAACGCTTGCTCTTTGCCATCAGCAGCGCATCAACCCAGTGGAACGGCGTGAAGTGTGCGGCGTCGTTAACCGCCTGCTCCACGCGCGGCAGAGTCAGCTTGCCATCGGGCCAGAGGAGGGCGAGCCGGTCCAGCGCCTGGGCCAACGCCAGCAGGTTGCCTTCATAGCAGTAGCACAGCAGCTGATTCGCTGCGTCGTCCAGTTGCAGGTTATTCTGCTTCGCTCTTGCCGCCACCCATTTCGGCAAATGGGCCTGCTCAGGCGTCTGGCAGGTGACCAGCACGGCATGAGTGGCGAGTTGGGTAAACCACGCGGCGTTTTCCTGCGCTTTGGTGAGCTTGTTGCCACGCACGATTAACAGCAGATCGCTGTGCAACAGGCTGACCAGCGTCGCCAGCTGTTCATTGATGGCCGCGTTCGGACCATTCTCTGGCAGCAGGATCTGGATGGTCTGGCGTGATGCAAAGAGACTCATCGCCTGGCAAAGGGAGAAGAGGGCATTCCAGTCGGTATTGTTATCCAACTGGACGGTGTGGTGTTCATCAAAGCCCTGAGCGGCGGCGGCATGTCGCACGGCATCCAGGCTTTCCTGAAGCAAGAGCGGGTCGTTACCCAGTAGCAGATACGCCGCGCGCAGCCCTTCATTGAGCTGCGCGCGGAGTTGTTCAGGATACAGCCTGATCATCAGTTACCCATGGAGGTAGAAACAGGAGGCGTGTTGGCATCCGGTTTGTCGATGATGTCAGAACCCTGTCTTGTCGTTGCGGCAATGCCTGGCAGCTTACGGATCAGCTGTTCTGCGGCCTTGTCGTACATTTCGTTAATGATAATCTGCTGCTCAGCATCTTTTGCCAGCGCCGTTTGCGGGTTATCAAAGAACGAGCGGTACACTTTGGTATTGATAGGGAAAATGTCTTTACCCGGGATCAATACTGCCGCGTTCACCGTCAGCACCATCTGATATTCCGCAGTACGTCCATCCTGGAAGATCGACGCGGTATCTTTAGCCAGCGATGAGCTTAAGATACGTAATGACGGTACATCCTGGCGCAGGGTGCCTTTTTCGATCAGTTGAACATCGTTCAAACGAAGCTGGTTACGCACTGCCCGGCTGAGTGGACCATTTGGATCCCCTGAGTCGAAAATCATCGTTTTCATCTCAGCGGGCACCGCCGTGGTATTGCGCAGGTGCCAGCCACACCCCGCGGTGACCAGCACCGCCAGAGATAAGAGTATTGTTGCCAGTTGTCGCACGTTTCCTCCCGCGCTTAGCCAACGACCAGATTCAGCAGTTTACCCGGTACGTAGATCACTTTACGTACGGTAACGCCCTCAAGATATTTCGCCACCAGATGTTCCTGGCCAGCACGCTCACGAACCTGTTCTTCGGTTGCATCAACGGCGACGGTAATTTTACCGCGTACTTTACCGTTGACCTGTACCACCACCAGCGTGGTGTTTTCCACCATGGCGGATTCATCAGCAACCGGCCACGGCGCGTTGTCGATATCGCCTTCGCCTTTCAGCTCCTGCCACAGGGTGAAGCTGACATGCGGGGTGAACGGGTTCAACATGCGCACGACGGCCAACAGTGCTTCACGCATTAAGGCACGATCCTGCTCGCCTTCCTGCGGTGCTTTCGCCAGCTTGTTCATCAGTTCCATAATAGCCGCAATTGCGGTATTGAAGGTCTGACGACGACCAATATCATCGGTCACTTTTGCAATCGTTTTATGAACATCACGACGCAGCGCCTGCTGGTCTTCAGTCAGGGCAGCAACGTTCAATGCCGGTGCGTCGCCCTGAGCGGTGTGTTCGTAAACCAGTTTCCAGACGCGCTTCAGGAAGCGGTTCGCCCCTTCAACACCGGACTCCTGCCACTCCAGGGTCATGTCTGCCGGTGAGGCAAACATCATGAACAGACGCACGGTATCCGCGCCGTAGCGCTCAACCATCACCTGCGGGTCGATGCCGTTGTTTTTGGACTTGGACATCTTGCTCATGCCGGTATACACCAGTTCATGACCTTCGGCGTCTTTCGCCTTCACGATACGGCCTTTCTCGTCGCGCTCAACAATCGCATCAACCGGAGAGACCCAGTTACGTTCGCCGTTCGCACCCACATAGTAGAACGCATCTGCCAGTACCATGCCCTGACACAGCAGCTGTTTCGCTGGCTCGTCAGAGTTCACCATGCCTGCGTCACGCATCAGCTTGTGGAAGAATCGGAAGTAGAGCAGGTGCATGATGGCATGTTCAATACCACCGATGTAGATGTCTACCGGCAGCCAGTAGTTTGCCGCGTCGGAATCCAGCATCCCTTCCTGATACTGCGGGCAGGTGTAGCGGGCGTAATACCAGGAAGACTCCATAAAGGTGTCAAAGGTGTCGGTTTCACGCAGCGCAGGCTGACCGTTAACGGTGGTTTTTGCCCACTCAGGATCGGCTTTGATCGGGCTGGTGATGCCATCCATGACCACATCTTCCGGCAGGATCACCGGGAGTTGATCTTCCGGGGTTGGCATTACGGTGCCGTCTTCCAGCGTGACCATCGGGATTGGCGCACCCCAGTAACGCTGACGGGAAACGCCCCAGTCGCGCAGGCGGTAGTTTACTTTACGCTCGCCCACGCCCAGCGATGCCAGTTTGTCGGCGATGGCGTTGAAACCCTCTTCGAAGCTCAGGCCGCTGAACTCACCAGAGTTAAACAGCGTGCCTTTTTCCGTCAGTGCTTGCTCAGACAGGTCAGGTTCAGAGCCGTCAGCCGCCAGAATAACGGCTTTGATCGGCAGGTTGTATTTGGTGGCAAATTCATAGTCGCGCTGGTCGTGACCCGGAACAGCCATCACGGCACCGGTACCGTATTCCATCAGCACGAAGTTTGCTGCCCAGACCGGAATCGCTTCGCCAGTCAGTGGGTGCTTCGCATAGAAGCCCGTGGCAACGCCTTTCTTCTCCATGGTCGCCATGTCGGCTTCTGCCACTTTCGTGTTGCGGCATTCGTCGATAAAGGTAGCCAGCTCTGGGTTATTTTCGGCAGCTTTCTGCGCCAGCGGGTGACCTGCGGCCACGGCCAGATAGGTCGCGCCCATGAAGGTATCCGGACGGGTGGTGTAGACGGTCAGAGTCTGATCGTAGTTTTCAACGTTGAAGGTGATCTCCACGCCTTCAGAACGGCCGATCCAGTTGCGCTGCATGGTCTTAACGGTATCCGGCCAGTGGTCCAACGTGTCCAGATCGTTCAGCAGTTCGTCAGCGTAAGCGGTGATTTTGATAAACCACTGTGGGATCTCTTTACGCTCAACTTTGGTGTCGCAGCGCCAGCAGCAGCCGTCGATAACCTGTTCGTTCGCGAGAACGGTCTGGTCGTTCGGGCACCAGTTAACGGCAGACGTCTTCTTATAGACCAGGCCTTTTTTGTACAGCTCGGTAAAGAACTTCTGTTCCCAGCGATAGTATTCCGGGGTACAGGTCGCCAGCTCGCGGCTCCAGTCATAGCCAAAGCCCAGCATTTTGAGCTGGTTTTTCATGTACGCGATGTTGTCGTACGTCCACGGCGCTGGCGCCGTATTGTTTTTGACCGCCGCGCCTTCAGCTGGCAGACCGAATGCATCCCAGCCGATTGGCTGCAGCACGTTTTTGCCCAGCATACGCTGGTAGCGTGCAATCACATCACCGATGGTGTAGTTACGCACGTGGCCCATGTGTAGTCGACCAGAAGGATAGGGAAGCATCGACAGGCAGTAATACTTCTCTTTGCTCTCGTCTTCGGTTACTTCAAAGGTACGCTTCTCGTCCCAGTGTTGCTGGACTTTTGATTCTATCTCTTCCGGGCGGTATTGCTCTTGCATGGCAGCCAGTGGTCCTGTTTTCAATACAGCTACAAATGTAGCCAATGGATGTGGTATTTCAGATCCGCATAGCATAGCCCAAACGTCCGCGTCAAAACAGCCTTTCGCACAAATGCGCTTTGCAGGAATTTACCGGGTCTGTGGTTCACCTGACAAAGCGGCGATGAAATAAGGTCTATTATTAGAAATAGTTACTTACCCGGGAGGCAAAATGATGAACAAGGTTGCTCAATTTTACCGCGAACTGGTGGCAACACTGACGGAACGGCTGCGTAACGGCGAGCGTGATATCGACGCGCTGGTGGAACAGGCGCGTGCGCGCGTGACGCAAACGGGTGAGTTAACGCGAACCGAAGTGGAAGAGGTGACGCGCGCCGTGCGTCGTGACCTCGAAGAGTTCGCGCGCAGTTACCAGGAGAGCCAGGACGAGGTGACCGACAGCGTATTTATGCGGGTGATCAAGGAGAGCCTCTGGCAGGAACTGGCGGATATTACCGATAAAACACAGCTGGAGTGGCGTGAAGTCTTTCAGGATCTGAATCATCACGGCGTGTATCACAGCGGTGAAGTGGTGGGGCTGGGAAATCTGGTCTGTGAGAAATGCCATCACCATATTGCCGTTTATACACCGGAGGTGCTGTCACTCTGTCCGAAGTGCGGGCACGATCAGTTCCAGCGTCGGCCGTTTGAGCCCTAGGTAAAAGCGAAACGGCAACCACGTTGCCGTTTTTAGTGTTTGCACCCTCTCCCTGTGGGAGAGGGTTGGGGTGAGGGCATCAGGCTGCACTGTAGTATGCGAGCCTCTCCGCCAGCAAATCCACAAACGCCTGCCGATCGATATCCACCATTAGCGTGGTATTCGGTTTATTCCCCGTCAGTGAATAGTAATCCACTACCGTCATCCCTTGGGTGTATTTCCCCTGGGTCTCCACACCAACCCAGCGCTCTACCGTGGTAAACATCTCAGGCTTCAGCAGCCAGGCAATGGTGCACGGGTCATGCAGCGGCGCGCCGTGGAATCCCCATTTCTCGGCTTTGTGATATTCCATAAAGAAGTCGAGCAGCTCGGCCACGGTCGTGGCAACCGGGTTGCCAATCGCACGAAAACGCTCGATGTCATTCGCCATAATCTGCGCCCGGTGGGTAACATCCAGCCCGGCCATCACAATCGGCAAGCCCGACTGGAAGACGATCTCCGCCGCTTCCGGGTCGACAAAGATGTTGAACTCCGCCGCAGGCGTCCAGTTACCCAGCCCCATGGCTCCGCCCATAATCACGATACGGGCAATTTTGCTGTGCAGTTCAGGATGGCTGTTCAGCAGCAGCGCAACGTTGGTTTGCGGGCCCGTTGCTACCAGCGTGACGGGTTCAGCACTCTCGCGTAGTACCTTTGCCATCAGCTCCACGGCGGTACAGGATTGCGGGGCGAAACCCGGTTCCGGCAGCGCCGGGCCGTCCAGGCCGCTTTCTCCGTGTACGTTGTCGGCAATGATCAGTTCACGCATCAGCGGTTTGACCGCGCCACCGGCCACGGGAATATCGGGGCGCTTTAGCAAGGTCAGCATACGCAGGACGTTGCGCAGGGTTTTATCCGGCGTCTGGTTGCCGGCAGATGAGGTGACAGCTTTGACTTCAAGTTCAGGGGAGGCAAGTGCAAGGACGAGGGCAATCGCGTCATCATGACCCGGATCGCAATCGAAAATAATAGGCTGTGCCATAGCGTTCTCCATACGTAGCGTTATTTTGTGACAAGGTTAACGCTGCAATGTGACGCCGACGAGAAGCAGAGATTGAAAGCGTGAGACAGTGCGCAATCCGCAGATTGCGCACTGAGATGATTAATGCAGGATTTTAGCCAGGAAGTCTTTAGCGCGTTCGGATTTCGGGTTGGCGAAGAACTCTTCTTTCGGCGAGTCTTCAACGATCTTGCCTTCATCCATAAAGATCACGCGGTTTGCCACTTTGCGGGCGAAGCCCATTTCGTGGGTCACCACCATCATGGTCATCCCTTCGTGGGCCAGTTCAACCATGACGTCCAGCACTTCGTTGATCATTTCGGGATCGAGTGCGGAGGTCGGTTCGTCGAACAGCATTGCCACCGGATCCATACACAGTGCGCGAGCAATCGCCACACGCTGCTGTTGGCCGCCGGAAAGCTGTGCCGGGAACTTATCGGCGTGCGCAGAAAGCCCCACGCGATCCAGAAGCTTCAGCCCTTTCTCACGCGCCGCTTTTTTGTCACGCTTAAGCACTTTCACCTGCGCCAGCGTCAGGTTCTCGATGATGGAGAGGTGAGGGAACAGTTCAAAATGCTGGAACACCATCCCGACATGGGAGCGAAGCTGGGCAAGGTTGGTTTTCTTGTCGTTCACTTTGGTGCCGTTAACAACAATTTCACCCTGCTGCACAGGCTCCAGACCATTAACCGTTTTGATCAGCGTCGATTTACCGGAACCGGACGGCCCGCACACTACCACCACATCACCTTTTTTGACTTCGGTGGAGCAGTCGGTCAGCACCTGAAAGTGCCCATACCATTTAGAAACATTTTTCAGGGAAATCATTATACCGTCCTTTTCTTCAGCCAACTGACCAACAGCGACGCGCTTAAACTAATCACAAAATAGACCGCACCTGCGAAGAGCACCATCTCAACCTGCGTACCATCACGTTCACCGATGGTGGACGCGGTACGGAAGAAGTCTGCCAGGCTCAGGACATATACCAGAGAGGTATCCTGGAACAGCACGATGCCCTGGGTCAGCAGGAGGGGAACCATGGCGCGAAACGCCTGCGGCAGAATAATGAGTTGCATGGACTGCCAGTGGGTCATCCCCAGCGCCAGCGCCGCGCTGGACTGCCCGCGCGAGATACTCTGTATGCCCGCACGGATGATCTCGGAATAGTAAGCGGCCTCAAACATGGAGAACGCAACCATCGCGGAAATCAGGCGGATATCGGTTTTCGGTGACAGTCCCAGAACGTTTTGCAGGAATCCGGGAACAATCAGGTAAAACCACAGCAGCACCATCACCAGCGGGATAGAGCGGAAAACGTTAACGTAGGCAGTGGCAAACCAGGCGAGCGGTTTGAAGCTCGACAGGCGCATTACCGCCAGCAGGGTGCCCCAGACGATACCGACGATGATGGCGATCGCCGTGATTTTTAAGGTGATCACCAGGCCATCCAGCAGGTACGGCATGGAAGGAACAATGGAACTCCAGTCAAATTCGTACATTATTTGCCCCCCAGATTGCCCGGCAGGCGAATTTTGCGTTCAACCAGGTTCATCACCAGCATGATGAAAGCGTTAATCAGAACATACGCGAGCGTAATTGCCGTGAAGGATTCCCACGCGTGGGCGGAATAATCCAGCAGTTTACCCGCCTGCGCCGCCATATCGACCAGACCGATCGTGGAGGCGATGGCCGAGTTTTTGACCAGGTTCATCATCTCTGAGGTCATCGGTGGAACAATGACGCGGTAGGCGTTAGGCAGCAGGACGTAGCGGTAGGTTTGCGGCAGCGTTAACCCCATCGCCAGACCCGCGTTCTTTTGTCCACGCGGCAGCGACTGAATAGCGGCGCGTACCTGCTCGCACACGCGTGCGGCGGTAAACAGCCCCAGACACATCATCGAGGAGACAAAGAACTGTACGTTAGGATCCAGTTCCGACTTGAACCACATGCCAATATTTTCCGGCAGCAGTTCAGGAACGACCAGATACCAGGTAAAGAACTGCACGATCAGCGGAACGTTACGGAACAGTTCCACATACAGCGTGCCGATAGAAGAGAGAAAACGGTTAGGGACGGTGCGCAGAATACCGAACAGTGAACCGACAAGGAACGCAATAATCCACGCCGTTATCGATAACGCAACGGTAACCTGAAAGCCGCTCCACAGCCAGCCAAGATAGGTTGTGTTGCCGAACGGGGCTTGTTGCAGAAATATGCCCCAGTTCCAGTCTATTGACATAATAAACTCCAGAAAAAAAAGGGTAGCAGCGCTACCCTCGAAGATTGGTGAGAAGCTCATTTTTCGCGCTGAGTGGGGAACGACCACTCAACGTATAGTCTGTCCATGCTTCCCGACAATCGAGAGGGCAGGAGATCCTGCCCCTGTAGTTCTAATTAGTTAAGAGCCTTGTCATTTGGTGATTTGAACAGTGCTTTCATGTCGTCAGACAGTTCAAAGTTCATGTTGAGATTTTTGGGTGGAATTGGGTTCTTGAACCATTTGTCGAACCATTTTTCCGCTTCACCGGAGGTTTGCACCTGGGCGATGGTGTCATCGATCAGCTTCTTGAATTGCGGATCGTCTTTACGCAGCATACAGCCGTAGGCTTCTTTCGACTGGGCGGTACCAACGATATCCCAGTTGTCCGGTTTCTTCGCTTTTGCACGTTCGCCAGCCAGCAGAGCATCATCCATCATAAACGCGACGGCACGGCCACTTTCCAGCGTACGGAAGGAGTCACCATGGTCTTTCGCGCTGATGATGCGCATATCCATTTTCTTCTCGTCGTTCAGCTTGTGCAGCAGCACTTCTGAGGTTGTCCCGGAGGTCACAACAACGGCTTTGCCTTTAAGGTCAGCAAAATCTTTGATGTCGCCGCCTTTTTTGGTCAGCAGACGGGTCCCCACCACAAAGATGGTGTCGGAGAAGGCGGCCTGTTTCTGACGCTCAAGGTTGTTGGTGGTTGAGCCACACTCAAAATCGAAGGTGCCGTTTTGCAGCAGTGGGATACGGTTCTGCGA
Organism: Enterobacter sp. 03-F-07-AD-ECC; assembly: GCF_047530935.1. Classification (NCBI taxonomy): domain Bacteria; kingdom Pseudomonadati; phylum Pseudomonadota; class Gammaproteobacteria; order Enterobacterales; family Enterobacteriaceae; genus Enterobacter; species Enterobacter sp. 03-F-07-AD-ECC. Next base: position 109,203 of record NZ_JBLKBZ010000001.1, read on the forward strand.
GGTGATTGGAATCAGTTTTACCTGCAGGTCGGGTTTGTTCAGCTTTTTCTTCACGGCCTCAACGATGGCGTTAGAGTAGTCCTGTGAATAGCCCACGACTTTTTGCGTGTTGTCGTAGTAAGAGAACGGGACAGAAGATTCACGGTGGCCGACCACGATCACGCCGTTTTTGGCAATCTTGTCGAGAGTGCTGCCGGCTGCCGGCGCGTCTTCAGCGTGTACAACGCCTGCGGACATCCCCATTACCAGCATTGCTGTGGCCAGTTTACGTAATTGCATACCCAACTCCTTTCTTATCAGCGTCAGTGACGCATTGATACCCATTGTGATGTTGTTATATCTCGCGCTATGCGAGTGCAGTGTTATGCAAGCTTGTTAACATTTAGTCTGGCTTAATGTAAAGATTTTGCTGCGTTATTGTTTATTTTTGCGAAGCGCGCCGCACCATTCCGAGGCAGAAATCTCTCGTTGCACCGTTTCGGTGCTACCGGCGATCTATGCTGGTGCGACAAGGTTGCACACGAAGCCAAACTGCGTTTACCTGAATAAACAAAGCAATAGGCGTGCCAGAATTGAAATTTGGGAGGGAACTGTCGGGTGGCGGCTACGCCTTACCCGACCGACGAAGCAAATGTAGGCCGGGTAAGCGTCAGCGCCACCCGGCAACAGAAGGTAAGATTAGCGACGACGCTGACGAAGGCTCATCAGCACAGCCCCAAAGCCAAACAGGGCGGTCAGGATCCACAGCGGCCAGTTGCCGGTGCGGGCATATGGCGTCAGGCCGCTTGTCGGCGTGACTTTAGCCGTCAACACGTCGCGCGTAAACTGCGGGATCATGGCCTGAATTTCTCCCCGCGGTCCAATCACGGCGGTGATGCCATTGTTGGTGCTGCGCAACAGCGGACGCGCCAGCTCCAGTGAACGCATCCGCGCCATCTGGAAGTGCTGCCACGGACCAATCGACTTACCGAACCAGGCATCATTAGAGATAGTCAGCAGGAAGTCCGTATCCGGACGGAAGTTGTCGCGCACCTGTTCACCGAGGATGATCTCGTAGCAAATGGCCGCCGTCAGGGCAAAGCCGTGTGCATGCAGCTGCGGCTGCACATACGGACCCCGACTGAAGGAGGACATTGGCAGGTCAAAGAACGGTGCCAGCGGACGCAGTATCGATTCCAGCGGAACAAACTCGCCAAACGGAACAAGGTGATTCTTGTTATACCGGTCAGTCGAGGTGTAGCTGTACTCGCTGTCTTTGCCGAGCGTAATGATGGTGTTGTAGGTATCGTAGCGGTTCTGCTGATTCAGACGCGCATCCACAATCCCGGTGATCAGCGTACTGCCGCGCGCGCGCAGCAGATCGTTCATCATGTTGAGAAACGGCTGCTGGTTAATTTCCAGATCCGGAATGGCAGATTCAGGCCAGATGATCAGCTGTGATTTACCCATCACCTCTTCAGTGGCGTTGGCGTAAATTTTCAGCGTGTTCAGCAACTCTTTTTCATCCCACTTCATCGCCTGCGGAATATTTCCCTGCACCATCGATACCTGTGTGGCGCGCTCTGGCATCAAGGTATACCACTGGATATAACGCAGCGGGAAGGGTAGAGCGAAAAGAACCAGCGCCACCACCAGTGGTTTCCAGTTACGCGTGACCAGCGCCAGCACCAGCAGGCCGCTCACCACCATCAGCAGGAAGTTAATGGCTTCAACGCCCATTACTGGCGCCAGACCTTTCAGCGGGCCGTCAATCTGGCTGTAGCCAAACTGCAGCCACGGGAAGCCGGTCAGCACCCAGCCGCGCAGAAACTCGGTAATCTGCCAGACCACGGGAGCCGCAATGGCAACGCGCAGCCAGCTGGTTTTAGGCCACAGGCGGGAGAGAATGCCCGCAAACAGACCGGTGTAGAGCGAGAGATAGGCGGCCAGCAGAACCACAAGGAAGACGTTAACCGGCCCCGGCATACCCCCAAACTGGGCGATGCTGACGTAGACCCAGTTGATGCCGGATCCAAACAGCCCTAGCCCCCAGAAGTAGCCAATGGCTGCAGCCTGAACGGGACGACGATTCAGGGTTAACCCCTGTAACCCCATCAGGGAGAGAATGGCCGCCGGCCAGATATCGTAAGGAGAAAAAGCCAGCGTACCGCTGGCTCCGAGTAACAGCGCCAGCAGCAAACGGACGCGCTGGCGTTCAAGCAGTGGGGCAAATGCCATTTACATTAATCTTCCAGTTTTGGCACCGGTGAGTCGTCCGGCGTTCTGACATGAACCTGTATAATACGTCGGCTGTCGGCCATCGCCACTTTGAACTGGTAACCATCGATGTCAACGGTTTCGCCGCGGGCAGGAAGATGACCAAAGGCCTGCATCACCAGCCCACCAATGGTATCCACCTCTTCATCGCTGAAGTGGGTGCCGAAGGCGTCGTTGAAATCCTCAATGGAGGCCAGGGCGCGAACGGTCCACGTGTGGCGGCTAAGCTGACGGAAGTCGATATCTTCTTCTTCGTCATACTCGTCTTCGATCTCGCCCACGATCAGCTCAAGAATATCCTCGATCGTGACAAGGCCTGACACGCCGCCAAATTCATCAATTACAATCGCCATGTGGTAACGCTGGGAGCGAAACTCTTTCAGCATCCGATCCACACGTTTACTTTCCGGCACAACCACGGCCTGGCGTAACACTTTTTCCATGCTGAAGGCTTCGGCATCGCTGCGCATAAACGGCAGCAGATCTTTGGCCATCAAAATCCCTTCGATGTGATCTTTGTCTTCGCTGATGACCGGGAAACGGGAGTGAGCGGATTCGATAATCACATCGAGGCATTCATCGAGGCTCTGGTTACGTTTCAGGGTGATCATCTGCGAGCGGGGGATCATGATATCGCGAACGCGCTGGTCGGCGATGTCCATTACCCCTTCGAGCATTTCGCGCGTATCTTCGTCGATAAGATCGTTTTGCCCGGAATCACGAATCAGCTCCAGCAGTTCATCACGGTTTTTGGGCTCACCATGGAAAAGCTGGCTCAGAATGAGGGAGAAAAATCCCTTTTTACTGTTTGTCGTGTCGCTACTGTGTGAATTGTCGTCGCTCATGGCGTTTGTTAAGGGTTCTCTCGTCAGTTCAATGTTTACCGCCGCGCTATTTCCTTACGCGGCGGCATGTTAGTCAGTCGGTTGTCTGACTATTCTTTCTCGGCAATGTACGGATCCTCATAGCCCAGAGCAAGCATTATCTCTGTCTCAAGGGACTCCATCTCTTCCGCTTCGTCATCTTCAATATGATCGTAGCCCAGCAGGTGCAGGCTTCCATGGACGACCATATGCGCCCAGTGGGCCTCGAGCGGCTTTTGCTGCTCTTTGGCTTCCTGTTCCACCACCTGACGGCAGATGATCAGATCGCCGAGCAGCGGCATTTCAATACCCGGTGGGGCTTCGAACGGGAAAGAGAGCACGTTGGTTGGCTTATCTTTACCGCGGTAGGTCAGGTTAAGCTCATGGCTTTCTGCTTCATCCACCAGGCGAATCGTGACTTCTGACTCTTCCTGAAACTGGGGGATAACAGCATCCAGCCATTTCTGAAACTGCGCCTCTTCTGGCATGCCGGAATTATCTTCACAGGCCAGCTGTAAATCGAGGATCACCTGACTCATTTCTGTTCTTGCTCCTGCGCTTCGCGCTTACGTTCTGCGGCCAGTTCGGCCTTACGCTTCTGATCGGCCTCTTCCCAGGCTTCATAGGCATTAACGATACGCGCGACCACCGGGTGGCGTACTACGTCTTCACTGTGGAAGAAGTTAAAGCTGATTTCATCCACCTCTGCCAGCACTTCGATGGCGTGGCGCAGGCCCGATTTGGTGCTGCGCGGCAGGTCAATCTGGGTGACGTCACCGGTGATAACCGCTTTCGAGTTGAAGCCGATACGCGTCAGGAACATCTTCATCTGTTCGATGGTGGTGTTCTGGCTCTCATCCAGAATAATGAACGCATCGTTAAGGGTACGGCCACGCATGTAGGCCAGCGGGGCGACTTCAATCACGTTACGCTCAATAAGCTTCTCAACTTTCTCAAAGCCCAGCATTTCGAACAGCGCGTCGTACAGTGGGCGCAGATAAGGATCCACCTTCTGACTCAGGTCCCCTGGCAGGAAGCCGAGTTTTTCACCTGCTTCAACCGCCGGGCGGGTCAGCAGAATACGGCGGATCTCCTGGCGCTCCAGCGCATCAACCGCAGCGGCGACGGCCAGATAGGTTTTACCTGTACCCGCCGGACCTACGCCGAAGGTGATGTCATGGTCGAGAATGTTGGCAATGTACTGCGCCTGGTTCGGTGTACGCGGCTTAATGACACCACGTTTGGTCTTGATATTTATGGCTTTGCCATAGTCCGGCACGCTTTCTGCGCTCTGCTCAAGCACGCGCGCCTCTTTAATGGCGAGGTGAATTTGTTCCGGTTCGATATCCTGAATTTCGCCACGCATCGGGGCGGTATCAACATACAGGTTACGCAGGATGTCCGCAGCCGCATTGACGCAGATAGGGCGTCCGGTGAGTTTGAAATGATTATCGCGACGATTGATTTCGATACCCAGACGTCGCTCCAGTTGTTTGATGTTGTCATCAAACGGCCCGCACAGGCTCAGCAGGCGAGCGTTGTCTGCGGGCGTTAGGCTAATTTCAAGCGTGTCTATGTTCAAACTGTTCCTCTTTGATTGGTTAACTGGCCCGGCGCCCTCAGGCGTAATAAAACGGTCATTACCGAAATTATTCACGCCATGGAAAAAAGGCGCAAGCGTTGCGGAAGATATTGGGGACGTTGAGAGGAAATACAAGGCCTGCCGGGAAGGCAGGCCTGAAGGATTATGGCTGGTAAACCCGAACGCCAGAATCGTTTTCTTTACGCGTGCGGGAAATGACGGATTCAGGCGATTGCGCAATGCGCAGCCCCATCTCATCCTCGGTGCGCACCAGTTTTCCGCGCAGCGAGTTGGTCAGTACTTCCACAATCTCGACGTCCACAAATTTACCGATCATGTCCGGGGTGCCTTCGAAATTCACCACGCGGTTGTTTTCGGTACGGCCTGAGAGTTCCATGATGCTCTTACGGGAGGTGCCTTCCACCAGAATACGCTGGACGGTGCCGAGCATGCGCCGGCTCCAGGCGTTGGCCTGCTGGTTGATACGCTCCTGCAGAATATACAGACGCTGTTTTTTCTCTTCTTCCGGGACATCGTCAACCATATCGGCCGCCGGTGTGCCAGGGCGTGCAGAGAAAATAAAGCTGTAGCTGACATCAAAATTCACTTCGCCGATGAGCTTCATGGTGCGCTCGAAGTCGTCAGCGGTTTCACCAGGGAAGCCAACGATAAAGTCGGAACTTATCTGGATATCCGGACGCGCTTCACGCAGCTTACGAATGGTGGATTTGTACTCCAGCACCGTATGCGGACGCCCCATCAGGTTCAGTACGCGATCAGAGCCGCACTGAATCGGCAAATGCAGGAAGCTCACCAGCTCCGGCGTATCGCGGTAAACGTCGATAATATCGTCGGTGAATTCCATTGGATGGCTGGTGGTAAAGCGAATACGGTCGATACCGTCAATCGCAGCCACCAGGCGCAGCAGTTCAGCAAAGCTGCCGGTGGTGCCGTCGTAGTTCTCACCACGCCAGGCGTTCACGTTCTGACCCAGCAGGTTCACTTCGCGTACGCCCTGTGCGGCAAGCTGCGCGATTTCAAACAGAATATCGTCTGCCGGGCGGCTCACTTCCTCACCACGGGTATAAGGCACCACGCAATAAGTGCAGTATTTGTTGCAGCCTTCCATGATTGAGACGAACGCGGTCGGGCCATCCGCACGCGGCTCGGGCAGACGGTCAAATTTTTCGATCTCCGGGAAGCTGACATCAACGACCGGACTACGATCGCCGCGCACCTTGTTGATCATTTCCGGCAGGCGGTGCAGGGTCTGGGGGCCAAAGACAATATCCACATAGGGGGCTCTCTGACGAATCAGCTTACCTTCCTGCGACGCGACGCAGCCACCCACACCGATGATCAGGTCTGGATTTTTTCGTTTGAGAAGTTTCCAGCGACCTAAAACGTGAAAGACTTTTTCCTGCGCTTTTTCACGAATTGAGCAGGTATTCAGCAGCAGCACATCGGCTTCTTTCGCATTTTCAGTCAGCTGGTATCCGTGGGTGGTATCCAGCAGATCGGCCATCTTGGATGAATCGTATTCGTTCATCTGACAGCCCCAGGTTTTTATATGGAGTTTTTTAGTCATCGACTTGCTCAGCTCAGGATTGCAAGCCGTGTATTGTAATGCTTTGGTGGGGTTGTGGCCAGTATGAAGGTTATGCGTCTCAGGACTGCAAAAATCCGGTAAACTTAAGGGATTCTCCAATAAGGAAAAGTGACCATGACACTCCAACACACCGAAATTGCCGTTGTCGGCGGCGGTATGGTCGGCGGCGCGCTGGCGCTGGGGCTGGCGCAGCAGGGATTTGAGGTAACGGTTATTGAGCAGGCGGCACCTGCTGAGTTTGACCCGACGGCAAAGCCGGATGTCCGCATTTCCGCCATCAGCGCGGCCTCTGTTGATTTGCTTCGCGGGCTGGGCGTCTGGGAGGCGGTGCTCGATATGCGGGCTCACCCTTACAGTCGCCTTGAAACCTGGGAATGGGAAAATGCCCACGTCGCGTTTGATGCCGCCGAGCTGAAGCTGCCGCGTCTGGGCTATATGGTGGAAAACAACGTCCTCCAGCGGGCGCTCTGGCAGGCGCTGGAGGCGCATCCGAAGGTGACGCTGTGTGTTCCTGCGTCGCTGAAGGCGCTGCATCCTCACAATAGCGGCTACACGCTGACGCTCGACAGCGGCGATGAACTGGCTGTGAAGCTGGTCATTGGGGCTGACGGTGCTCACTCGCAGGTCAGACAGATGGCGGGCATCGGTGTTCATGCCTGGCAGTATGAGCAGTCCTGTATGCTGATCACCGTTCAGTGTGAAAATGCGCCGGGAGAGAGTACCTGGCAGCACTTTACCCCAAATGGTCCGCATGCCTTTTTACCGCTGTTCGATAACTGGGCGTCGCTGGTGTGGTACGACAAACCGGCGCGCATTCGCCAGCTACAGGGGCTTTCAATGGAGCAGTTGCAGCGTGAAATTCTGCAACACTTCCCGGCCCGTCTGGGACATATCACGCCGGTTGCCGCAGGGGCGTTTCCTCTTACACGTCGCCATGCGCTGCAGTATGCCCGTGAAGGGTTGGCGCTGGTGGGCGATGCGGCGCACACCATTCATCCTCTGGCGGGGCAGGGCGTGAACCTCGGGTATCGTGACGTTGACGCTTTACTGGATGTGCTGGGCAATGCACGTGCGCATGCGGAGGCCTGGTCAAGCCATCACGTACTCAAGCGCTACCAGACGCGACGTATGGCGGATAACTTCATCATGCAGTCTGGGATGGATCTGTTCTATGCCGGTTTCAGCAATGATCTGGCCCCGGTGCGTATTCTGCGAAACATTGGATTGATGGCGGCGGAACGCGCCGGCGGGTTGAAGCGTCAGGCGCTCAAATACGCTCTCGGACTCTAATCCTTTTACCCTCTCCCCGTGGGAGAGGGCCAGGGTGAGGGCATCAGGCCGCACAATTCTGTACAAAAACAAAAAAGCCCGCAGAGCGGGCTTGTTTGTTTTAAGTGGCTGGGGTGCAGGGATTCGAACCCCGGAATGCTGGTATCAGAAACCAGAGCCTTACCGCTTGGCGACACCCCAATTGCGTTAAACGTACTGCTTAACGACTTTTAAATTGGCTGGGGTACGAGGATTCGAACCTCGGAATGCCGGAATCAGAATCCGGTGCCTTACCGCTTGGCGATACCCCAACAATTTTTTATTACCGAAACAGATCGATAATCTTAATATGGTGGCTACGACGGGATTCGAACCTGTGACCCCATCATTATGAGTGATGTGCTCTAACCAACTGAGCTACGTAGCCAGTACTGCGTTCTTCGATGGCTGGGGTACCTGGATTCGAACCAGGGAATGCCGGTATCAAAAACCGGTGCCTTACCGCTTGGCGATACCCCAATACCGCGGAGAACCGCATGATCGAAGAAATATGGCTGGGGTACCTGGATTCGAACCAGGGAATGCCGGTATCAAAAACCGGTGCCTTACCGCTTGGCGATACCCCATCCGTGCAACGCTTACCTGGGAATGGTGCGGGAGGCGAGACTTGAACTCGCACACCTTGCGGCGCCAGAACCTAAATCTGGTGCGTCTACCAATTTCGCCACTCCCGCAAAAAAGATGGTGGCTACGACGGGATTCGAACCTGTGACCCCATCATTATGAGTGATGTGCTCTAACCAACTGAGCTACGTAGCCATCTTTTTTTCGCGTTACCTTATCGGCGTTGCGGGGCGCATTATGCGTATAGACCCTTGCAGCGTCAACACCTTTTTCAACGAAAATGGCCGGAATGTGACTGTTTGGTTAGGTTGCGAACAGCGTGACCGAATATTCGGCAATTATTGGTTATTAATCGATTTTAGACGGTGAAATGTAAGGCAAATAAAAACAGGCCCCGCAGGGCCTGATGTTCAAATACGTGTTTATTTATAGGCAGACTGGTGAACGCCTACTGCACGTCCTGATGGATCGTTCATCGCTTTGAAAGATTCATCCCATTCAATGGCTTTCGCTGAAGAGCAGGCCACTGATGGACCGCCTGGCACACACTCAGCAGCACTCGGTACCGGGAACAGCTCTTCGAAGATCTCACGGTACAGATACGCTTCTTTAGAGCCTGGCGTGTTGTACGGGAAGCGGAAGCTTGCTGTTTCCAGTTGTTGGTCTGAAACCTGTTTCGCCGCCACCTCTTTCAGGGTGTCGATCCAGCTGTAGCCAACGCCATCCGAGAACTGCTCTTTCTGACGCCATGCCACGCTCGCCGGCAGGTAGGATTCAAAACATTCACGCAGGATATGTTTTTCCATTTTACCGTTGCCGCACATTTTGTCCTGCGGGTTAATGCGCATGGCCACGTCGAGGAATTTTTTATCCAGGAACGGAACGCGCGCTTCAACACCCCATGCGGACATCGCTTTGTTAGCACGTGCGCAGTCAAACATGTGCAGCGCCTGCAGTTTACGTACGGTCTCTTCATGCAGCTCTTTCGCGTTCGGCGCCTTATGGAAGTACAGGTAGCCGCCAAACACTTCATCAGAGCCTTCGCCTGACAACACCATCTTGATGCCCATTGCTTTAATCTTACGGGACATCAGGTACATAGGGGTGGAAGCGCGAATAGTCGTCACATCATAGGTTTCAATGTGATAGATCACGTCGCGGATCGCATCCAGACCTTCCTGCACGGTGAAATGAATTTCATGGTGCACGGTGCCGAGGTGGTTCGCCACGTCCTGCGCGGCTTTCAGATCCGGTGCACCTTCCAGCCCGACGGCAAAGGAGTGCAGCTGCGGCCACCAGGCTTCTGAACGCTCCTGATCTTCAACACGACGCGCCGCAAATTTCTTAGTGATGGCTGAAATAACGGAGGAGTCCAGCCCGCCGGAGAGCAGCACACCGTAAGGCACGTCTGACATCAGGTGGCTTTTAACGGAATCTTCCAGCGCCTGACGCAGCTCGGCTTTGTCAGTCACGTTGTCTTTTACCGCATCATAGTCAAACCAGTCGCGCTGGTAGTACTGACGGATTTCACCATCTTTGCTCCACAGGTAACTACCTGCCGGGAACTCTTTAATGGTGCGGCATACCGGCACCAGCGCTTTCATTTCAGACGCAACATAGAAGTTGCCGTGTTCATCATGGCCCATATACAGTGGAATGATACCAATGTGGTCGCGGCCGATCAGATAAGCGTCTTTTTCGCTGTCGTACAGGGCGAATGCAAACATACCCTGCAGGTCGTCCAGGAACTCAGGGCCTTTCTCCTGATACAGCGCCAGAATGACTTCACAGTCAGAGCCGGTCTGGAAGGCGTAGCGATCGCCATACTCGGCACGCAGCGCCTGATGGTTATAGATTTCACCGTTTACAGCCAGCGCGTGTGTTTTTTTCTCGTTATACAGCGGCTGTGCACCGGCGTTGACGTCCACAATCGACAGACGTTCATGAGCCAGAATTGCTTTGTCACTGGCGTAAATACCGGACCAGTCCGGGCCGCGATGGCGCATCAGGCGGGACAGCTCGAGTGCTTTTTTACGCAGTTCGCCCGCGTCAGTTTTAATATCCAGTACGCCAAAAATTGAACACATAACCTTCTCCGTTAACCCTGTTGCTTTGTAATGTTGCTTGCTTATGAAAATGCCGCAAAGGAGAAGAGCGCGCAAGGGTTTTACCGGGTTAAACGAAAATAGTGCAATGGTGATTGCGGAATGTTGAAAAAAGAGTATGCCATGAACAGTTTTATTGATGATTATGCAATGAACTGGCGTTTTTGTTAGATGTGATTTTATTGGGCGGGGCTATAAATGAAAAACCACGCCCTGAGGCGTGGTTCTGAATCAGATAATGTCAATTTCGTCGACGGAGGGGTAGATCCAGCTCGGCCGGAACGGCATCGAATCAATGTCATCAAGTTGAGAGACACCGGAGAGCACCAGAATGGTCTCCAGACCCGCCTGGAAACCGGCCAGAATATCGGTGCGCAGGTTATCACCGACAATCACCGTCTCTTCAGAGTGGGCCTGCATCGTGTTCAGCGCGGCACGAATGATCCACGGGCTCGGTTTACCGACCACAAACGGCTTACGACCGGAGATTTTTACGATACCGGCGCACAGTGCGCCGCAGGCCGGATAGAAACCACGGCCGTGCGTATCCGGGTTGGTGGCGATAAAGCGCGCGCCGCTGGCGACAAAGTAGGCGGCCTTATGCATCATCTCCCAGTTAAACGAGCGCGTTTCGCCGACGATCACAAAGTCCGGGTTCACATCGGTAATGGTAAAGCCTGCTTTATACAGCTCGTGGATCAGCGCACCTTCACCGACCACGTAGGCTTTTTTCCCTTCCTGACGCTTCAAAAAATCTGCCGTCGCCATTGCGGAGGTATAAAACACGCTGTCCGGTACGTTGATGCCCGCCGTAGCAAAACGGTTCGCCAGATCCTGACCGGTTTGGGAAGGGTAGTTCGTGAGAAGAACCAGCGGCATTCCTTTGTCGATGATGCGGTGTAGAAACTCCGCAGCACCTGGCACGGCGACGTTGTCGTGCATCAGCACGCCGTCAATATCACAAATTACATTCTTAATGGTCATGAACAATCCGACATCAAAAAAAGAAGGCGTTACTATAAGTCCCGATTAGCTTTCCAGCAAATGCTGCAACAGGATCCCGTTGAGCATGGCGCGTTTGACCAGCGCAAACGCGCCAATCGCAGAGCGGTGATCCAGCGTCGAACGCACGACCGGTAAATTCTGACGAAACGCTTTCAACGCCTGGGTGTTAATGCAGCCTTCAATCGCGGGCAGTAACACTTTTTCCGCCTCGACGATTTCACCTGCAATCACCACTTTTTGTGGATTAAAAAGGTTGATGGCAATGGCAATGGTTTTGCCGAGGTGGCGCCCGACCTGTTCGATCACTTCGCAGGCCAGCGCATCGCCTTTATTGGCGGCTTTGCAGATGGCGCCGATTTTACAATCATCCAGCGTCACGCGGCTCTGGTAGCCTTGTTCCAGCAGATGACGGACGCGATGCTCAATGGCCGCGTTGGCGGCAACCGTTTCAAGACAGCCAAAATTACCGCAGTGGCAGCGCTCGCCAAGCGGTTCCACCTGGATATGACCAATCTCGCCCACATTGCCGTTACGGCCAATAAAGATACGTCCGTTGGAGATAATGCCCGCCCCGGTACCGCGGTGCACACGCACCAGAATAGAGTCTTCACAGTCCTGACTCGCACCAAAGTAGTGCTCGGCCAGCGCCAGCGAGCGGATGTCGTGACCCACAAAGCAGGTCACCTTAAAGCGCTTTTCCAGCGCCTCCACCAGCGCCCAGTTCTCGACCGGGATATGTGGCATATAACGAATGACACCGCTTTCCGGATCAACCAGCCCGGGCAGGATCACCGAAATGGCGATGAGCTCGCGGATCTTGCGCTGACAGCTTTCGATAAAGTGCGCGATGGTATTGAGCAGCGCGTGCTCCAGTGTCTCCTGGGTGCGCTCCGGAAGAGGGTAGTGCTCTTCGGCAATGGCTTTACTGCTCAGATCGTAAAGCGTCAGGGTGGTGTCATGGCGACCAAGACGAACGCCAATGGCCTGAAAATTGCGGGTTTCGGTGATGATGGAAATTGCGCGGCGGCCCCCGGTGGAGGCCTGCTGATCGACTTCTTTGATCAGGCCGCGCTCAATAAGCTGACGTGTAATTTTTGTCACGCTGGCGGGAGCAAGCTGGCTTTGTTCGGCTATCTGAATACGTGAGATTGGCCCGTGTTGGTCAATCAGGCGATAAACCGCCGCGCTGTTAAGCTGTTTAACGAGATCGACATTACCGATTTGAGCTTGTCCGCCTGGTGTCATACTTTTACTTACTCAGTGACGACCTCGTTACCATTAACGATGGTCTTAATAATTTTATAATCGTGTGTGAATGCCGTCAGGTTTGCAACCATGCCTGGTGCAATTCTGCCGAGCTGTTTATCCACGCCGATGGCACGCGCAGGATAAAGGGTTGCCATGCGCAGCACTTCTTCAAGCGCAATGCCGCAATGCTCGACCAGGTTACGCACGCCTTCAATCATGGTCAGGGAGGAGCCGCTCAACGTACCGTTTTCATCCACACACAGTCCGTTGCGGTAGTATATTGTTTTACCGGCAAAAATGAACTGCTCAATATTTGCACCTGCCGGTGCGGTGGCATCCGTCACCAGGCAAAGCTTGTCACCTTTCAGCCGCTTGGCGTTGCGAATGTTGGTGTAATCGACGTGTAAACCGTCCGCGATGATGCCGCAGTAAACGTCTGGCTCATCCAGAATCGCCCCGACCAGCCCCGGTTCACGACCCGTGATATACGGCATGGCGTTATACAGGTGTGTCGCAAAGGTAATACCCGCACGGAAACCGGCTTTTGCCTCTTTCAGCGTGGCGTTTGAATGGCCCGCTGACACGACAATCCCGGCGGCGGCCAGTTTGCTGATCACGTCAGTACCGGTCATTTCAGGTGCCAGCGTCACTTTGGTGATCACATCCGCATTGGCACACATATAGTCAACCAGTTCGGCATCAGGCTTACGCACATAATCCGGATTATGCGTGCCTTTCTTAACCATATTCAGCCATGGCCCTTCAAGGTGCAGACCCAGAGCCTGATTTGGGTGTTTCGCCAGGTATTCACGCATAACGCGGATACCCTGTTTCATCAGCTCATCGCTGCTGGTGATGAGGGTTGGCAGATAGCTGGTGCAGCCCGATTTCTCGTTCGCTTTCTGCATGATTTCCAGCGTTTCGACGGTGACGGCGTCTGCGGTGTCGTTAAACTGCACACCGCCGCAGCCGTTCAGCTGTACGTCGATAAAACCGGGGGAGATTACTGCTCCATTGAGTGAGCGCTGTTCAATCTCCGGCGGCAGCTCTGCCAGCGGACAAACACGTTCAATCAGGCCATTGGCGATAACAATCGCATGGTCATCCAGAATTTCATGGCCGGTATAAATCCGACCGTGGGTTAAAGCGTACATAACGACCCCCGGTTAAAAAAAGCGGCCGCCTCTTCATGAAGAGGCGGTTATTCAATTACAGACCTTTGATGTTCTCAGCTTCTAACTCGTTGAAGTATTTCAGCGTCTTCACCTTCAGTTCCATCGTGGACGGTTCGTCACAGACGATGACGGATTTTGGATGCAGCTGCAGGCAGCTGATGGTCCACATGTGGTTTACGTTGCCTTCAACGGCAGCCTGGAGCGCCTGCGCCTTCACGCTGCCCAGGACCAGAATCATCACTTCTTCGGCATCCAGCAGCGTGCCGACACCGACGGTCAGGGCATATTTAGGAACCTGGTTCACATCGCCATCAAAGAAGCGGGAGTTTGCCACGCGCGTGTCATGGGTCAGCGTTTTAATACGGGTACGGGACGCCAGTGACGACGCGGGTTCGTTAAACGCGATATGACCATCGTTACCCACACCGCCCATAAACAGGTGGATTTTACCGTAAGAACGGATTTTTTCTTCATACTGACGGCATTCTGCGTCAATATCAGGCGCGTTTCCATTCAGCAGGTTAATGTTTTCAGCTGGAATATCAACGTGATCAAAGAAATTACGGTGCATGAAGCTATGGTAGCTTTCCGGGTGATCCTTCGGTAAGCCGACATATTCATCCATGTTGAAGGTGACAACGTGTTTGAAGCTAACCTGGCCTGCTTTGTGCATCTCTACCAGTGCTTTATATGCGGTCAGCGGTGTGCCGCCGGTAGGGAGGCCAAGTACGAAAGGACGATCGGCGGTTGGTTTGAAGGCGTTGATACGGTTAACGATATGGCGAGCGGCCCATTTACCGACTTGTTCAGCAGTTGCCAGGGGAATCAGTCTCATTGTTCACCTCAAGAGTTTAAGTAGAAGAGTGGGCGGATGGGTATCGGGACCTGATACTTAAGCGTAACCTGGAACCTTTCAGGCCGGATCAATCCGTCTTGATTTTTCGAATGATAAAATAAGTTTTCGATGTTAGCCAGTGAAAGGGAGGGTGATAAACGATATTTGGTGACAAAAATCACAAAAAGTACGCTTTTAATTTGCGATACGAATTAATTTTTCACACACTCACAATGCCAGTGAATCATCAACTGTATTTCTAGTTCGTGACACAATAAAAAACATAGTTAATGCACGAGCCTTAATAAGGGTCTCGTAGGGGGAATAGGATGAATATTTTAGGTTTTTTCCAGCGCCTCGGTAGGGCTTTGCAGCTCCCTATCGCCGTGCTACCGGTTGCAGCACTGCTGTTGCGATTCGGGCAACCCGATCTTCTTAACGTGCCGTTTATCGCGCAAGCGGGTGGTGCGATATTTGACAACCTGGCGCTGATTTTCGCCATCGGCGTGGCGTCCAGCTGGTCTAAAGACAGCGCGGGTGCCGCGGCGCTGGCAGGGGCAGTCGGTTATTTCATCCTGACCAAAGCGATGGTAACCATCAACCCTGAAATCAACATGGGTGTTCTGGCGGGTATTATTACCGGTCTGGTCGGCGGTGCAGTGTACAACCGTTGGGCGGGTATCAAACTGCCAGATTTCCTGAGCTTCTTTGGCGGAAAACGCTTTGTCCCGATTGCGACAGGCTTTTTCTGTCTGATTCTGGCCGCTATCTTTGGTTATGTCTGGCCGCCGGTACAGCATGCCATTCATGCAGGCGGTGAGTGGATCGTGTCTGCGGGCGCAATGGGGGCAGGTATCTTCGGTTTCATCAACCGTCTGCTGATCCCAACCGGCCTGCATCAGGTTCTGAACACCATCGCATGGTTCCAGATTGGTGAGTTCACCAACGCGGCAGGTACCGTATTCCACGGTGATATCAACCGCTTCTACGCGGGTGACGGCACTGCGGGCATGTTTATGTCCGGTTTCTTCCCAATCATGATGTTTGGTCTGCCGGGCGCTGCACTGGCAATGTATCTGGCCGCGCCAAAAGCGCGTCGCCCAATGGTTGGCGGCATGCTGCTCTCTGTTGCGGTAACGGCGTTCCTGACCGGTGTTACTGAGCCACTGGAATTCCTGTTCATGTTCCTGGCTCCGCTGCTGTACCTCATGCACGCGGTGCTTACCGGTATCAGCCTGTTTGTGGCCACTCTGCTGGGTATTCACGCGGGCTTCTCCTTCTCAGCCGGTGCGATCGACTACGTGTTGATGTACAACCTGCCGGCAGCCAGCAAAAACGTCTGGATGCTGGTTGTGATGGGCCTGGTGTTCTTCGTCGTCTACTTCCTCCTGTTCAGCGCGGTTATTCGTATGTTTAACCTCAAAACGCCGGGCCGCGAAGATACAAAAGATGACGTCGTAACCAGTGAAGCAAACAGCAATACCGAAGAAGGGTTGACCCAGCTGGCAACCAGCTATATCGCCGCGGTAGGCGGTACCGACAACCTGAAAGCCATTGATGCCTGTATTACCCGTCTGCGTCTGACCGTTGGCGACTCTGCGCGCGTAAGCGATGCCATGTGCAAACGCCTGGGCGCGTCTGGTGTGGTGAAACTGAACAAACAAACCATCCAGGTTATTGTGGGTGCGAAAGCCGAATCTATCGGCGATGAAATGAAAAAAGTGGTTGCCCGTGGACCGGTTGCTGCTGCCTCAACGGATAGCGCGCCTGTGGCTGATGCTCCGGTTGCTAAACCGCAGGCTGTACCAAACGCCGCTACTATCGCCGCGCTGGTTTCACCGGTTACGGGTGAGGTGGTCGCGCTTGAGCAGGTACCTGACGAAGCGTTTGCCAGCAAAGCGGTCGGTGACGGTGTTGCGGTGAAACCAACGGAGAAAACCGTTGTGTCTCCTGCGGCGGGCACCATCGTGAAAATCTTTAACACCAACCACGCGTTCTGCCTCGAAACCGAAAAAGGCGCGGAGATCGTGGTTCATATGGGTATTGATACCGTTGCGCTGAACGGCCAGGGCTTTACTCGCCTGGTAGAAGAGGGCGCAGAAGTGGTTGCAGGTCAGCCGATTCTGGAAATGGATCTGGACTTCCTGAACGCCAATGCCCGTTCGATGATAAGCCCGGTGGTATGCAGCAACATCGACGATTTCAGCGGCCTGGTGCTTCAGGCAAAAGGTCAGGTGGTTGCGGGGCAAACGCCACTGTATGAGATTAAAGGCAAGTAATCGCTCCTGAGTAGAGTCATGCCTTAAGCGGCGGGGGAGATCCTCCGCCGCTTTTTTTTGCAGCAAATGCCCCCATTATTTTCTTCCGGGACGTTTTAAGGGTTGTCACTACGTCCGGCTTATAAGATCATATGCCGTTATACGTTGTTTACGCTTTGAGGAATCCACGATGAGTGAGGCAGAAGCCCGCCCGAGTAACTTTATTCGTCAGATCATCGATGAAGATCTGGCCAGTGGTAAGCACACCACGGTGCATACGCGTTTCCCGCCGGAGCCTAATGGCTACCTGCACATTGGTCACGCCAAATCGATCTGCCTGAACTTTGGTATCGCACAGGATTACCAGGGGCAGTGCAACCTGCGTTTCGATGACACCAACCCAGTAAAAGAAGACATCGAATACGTTGAGTCCATTAAGAACGACGTGCAATGGCTGGGCTTCAACTGGTCTGGCGATATCTGCTACTCCTCTGACTATTTCGATCAGCTGTATGCCTATGCCGTTGAGCTGATCAATAAAGGTCTGGCCTATGTTGACGAGCTCTCTGCAGATGAAATCCGTGAATACCGCGGCACGCTGACGGCACCGGGTAAAAACAGCCCGTTCCGCGATCGCAGCGTGGAAGAGAACCTGGCGCTGTTTGAAAAAATGCGTGCTGGTGGTTTCGAGGAAGGTAAAGCGTGCCTGCGTGCCAAAATCGATATGGCATCACCGTTTATCGTGATGCGCGACCCGGTGCTTTACCGCATTAAATTCGCTGAACATCACCAGACCGGTAACAAGTGGTGCATCTACCCGATGTACGACTTCACCCACTGCATCAGCGATGCGCTGGAAGGCATCACCCACTCGCTGTGTACGCTGGAATTCCAGGACAACCGTCGTCTGTACGACTGGGTGCTGGATAACATCACGATTCCGGTGCATCCGCGTCAGTACGAGTTCTCTCGTCTGAATCTGGAATACACCGTGATGTCCAAGCGTAAGCTGAACCTGCTGGTGACCGATAAGCACGTTGAAGGCTGGGACGACCCACGTATGCCGACCATCTCTGGTCTGCGCCGTCGTGGCTACACCGCGGCGTCAATCCGTGAGTTCTGCAAACGCATTGGTGTGACCAAGCAGGATAACACCATTGAGATGGCGTCTCTGGAATCCTGCATTCGTGAAGATCTGAACGAAAACGCGCCGCGCGCGATGGCCGTTATCGACCCGGTAAAACTGGTTATCGAAAACTATCCGCAGGGTGCGAGCGAAATGGTCTCGATGCCTAACCATCCGAACAAACCGGAGATGGGCAGCCGTGACGTACCGTTCAGCGGTAAAATCTGGATCGATCGTGCTGACTTCCGCGAAGAAGCGAACAAACAGTACAAGCGACTGGTGCTCGGTAAAGAGGTGCGTCTGCGTAACGCCTATGTGATCAAGGCTGAGCGCGTAGAAAAAGATGCGGAAGGCAACATCACCACGATCTTCTGCACATACGATGCCGAGACCCTGAGCAAAGATCCAGCGGACGGTCGTAAGGTGAAAGGCGTGATCCACTGGGTCAGTGCATCACACGCGTTGCCGGTAGAGATTCGTCTGTACGATCGTCTGTTCAGCGTGCCTAACCCAGGCGCAGCAGAAGACTTCCTGGCGACCATTAACCCGGAATCGCTGGTCATCAAACAGGGTTACGCTGAGCCATCCCTGAAAGCGGCTGAGGCGGGTAAAGCGTTCCAGTTTGAACGTGAAGGTTACTTCTGCCTGGACAGCCGTCACAGCACCGCTGAAAAACCGGTATTTAACCGTACGGTCGGTCTGCGTGATACCTGGACGAAAATCGGCGAATAATAACGCTGCGCTGGTCAATGAGAAACAAACGCCGCGTAATGCGGCGTTTTTTTATAGAGTGATCATGCCTTTAAAGCGGTAGCCAAATAGCGTTTATTAAAATAACAGGTCAATGTGGTGCTACTTATTTTTTTTTAAAAAAAGTTTATCCCCTTTCAAAATTCTGATGCACCGTAAAAAGAATATCATTTAACGCGTTACTTATTGAAAATCGGCCTTTTCCCCCGCCAGTACTGGCATCCCGTTAAATGTTACAAAGCACTACCAATTATGTGCTCTTCGTCATAATCCTGAGTTTTAGCCACCGAAAAGCATTGATAATTCGCGTCGCGAAAAATAACCTAAAGACGGTAGTTATTCGAGGGTATTTCCGACTACCCCTGACCATCAGGTCTTTTATATTTTTCGCCGTTTTAGGCGTTTTAATTCGTCAAAGAGGAATAATCTATGCGTACGTTCAGTGGCAAACGTAGTGCGCTGGCGCTGGCTATTGCCGGTGTGACAGCAATGTCAGGCCTGGTGGTGACGCCAGACGCTAAAGCAGCAGGCTTCATCGATGATTCAACCCTCACGGGCGGTATTTATTACTGGCAGCGTGAACGTGATCGTAAAGATGTCACGGAAGATAAATATAAAACGAACCTTTCTCACTCTACCTGGAACGCCAATCTGGATTTCCAGTCTGGTTACGCTGCCGATATGTTCGGCCTGGATATTGCCGCCTTCACGGCAATTGAAATGGCGGAAAATGGTGACAGCGGCCACCCGAACGAAATTGCCTTCTCCTCCAGTAATAAAGCGTATAAAGAAGACTGGTCTGGAGATAAAAGCGGTATCAGCCTGTATAAAGCTGCCGCGAAATTTAAATACGGCCCGGTATGGGCGCGCGGTGGTTATATTCAGCCAACCGGTCAAACCCTGTTAGCACCGCACTGGAGCTTTATGCCAGGTACCTATCAGGGGGCAGAAGCGGGCGCCAATTTTGATTACGGTGACGCAGGTGCGTTGAGCTTCTCGTATATGTGGACCAACGAGTATAAAGCGCCATGGCATATCGAAATGGACAAGTTCTACCAGAACGATAAAAAGACCAAAGTGGATTATCTTCACTCGCTGGGCGCGAAGTACGACTTTAAAAATGATTTAGTGCTTGAAGCGGCATTTGGTCAGGCGGAAGGTTATATCGATCAGTATTTTGCTAAGGCCAGTTATAAATTTGACATCGCGGGTAGCCCGCTGAGTACCAGCTACCAGTTCTACGGTACGCGAGATAAAGTCAGTGATGGTGGCGTGAATGATATTTATGACGGCACGGCGTGGTTGCAGGCGCTGACCTTCGGCTACAAAGTCGGTCAGGTAGATTTGCGTCTTGAAGGAACGTGGGTAAAAGCGGAAGGGCAGCAGGGCTACTTCCTGCAGCGTATGACCCCAACCTATGCATCTTCAAACGGTCGTCTGGATATCTGGTGGGATAACCGTTCCGACTTCAACGCCGATGGCGAAAAAGCAGTCTTCTTCGGCGCAATGTATGATCTGAAAAACTGGAACCTGCCAGGCTGGGCGGTGGGGGCATCTTACGCCTACGCATGGGATGCGAAGCCTGCTGATATGGCAACGCCAGACGCATACTACGATCCAAACTATCGTCTCAAAGAATCCGCTTACAGCCTGGATGCGATCTACACCCTGCAGGATGGTCGCGCCAAAGGTACTATGTTCAAACTGCACTTTACACAATACGACAACCACTCCGATATCCCGAGCTACGCCGGCGGTTACGGCAACATCTTCCAGGATGAACGCGACGTGAAATTCATGGTTATCGCACCGTTCACCATCTTCTGATGACTCGTCCGGCGGGGAAATTCCCGCCGGACCGGAGACTACATATGAAAAAGATTGTAATCGTCGCGTTGCTGGCATCGGGACTGGTGGCTTGTGCGCAGAATCAGGCCCCGAAAGAGGACTCCCGTCTGAAAGAAGCCTACAGCGCGTGTATCAATACGGCGGAAGGTTCGCCGGAGAAGATCGAAGCCTGTCAGAGCGTGCTGAATGTGCTGAAAAAAGAGAAAGCGCATGAACAGTTCGCAACCCAGGAGAATATTCGTGTAATGGATTATCAGGCCTGTATCCAGGCGCGTAAAACCGGTAACGATCAGGAAGTCGCGAAGCGTTGCGATCAGATCTGGAAAGAGATTCGCAGCAACAACAGCCATTAACCCGCTGTTATCATGCCCGGTAGCGCTGCGCTGCCGGGCTTTTTTTTGCCAGACCGCAGGCAAAAAAAAAGCCAACCTTGCGGCTGGCTCAGAGTATGAAACGTGTTTATTTCGCGTCGTGCGCGTGATCGTCTTCGCGGCAATCACCTTCAGCGCAGTGACCATACAGGTACAGGCTGTGGTTCGTCAGGCGGATACCGTGACGTGCGGCGATTTCACGCTGGCGAGATTCAATGGAATCATCGCTGAATTCAATGACCTTGCCGCAATCCAGGCAGATCAGGTGATCGTGGTGATGCTGTTGAGTCAGTTCGAATACAGATTTACCGCCTTCGAAATTATGACGGGTGACAATGCCCGCGTCATCAAACTGGTTCAGCACACGATAGACGGTTGCCAGCCCAATCTCTTCGCCCATGTCGATAAGACGCTTATAAAGGTCTTCCGCACTGACATGGTGATTGTCTGGACCCTGAAGCACTTCAAGGATTTTTAACCGAGGAAGCGTAACTTTCAGGCCAGCCTTCTTTAATGCGGTATTGTTGTCAGTCATGCGGAATCTGTCCTGTTGCTAAACGATTCACTTCTGTAGGAAGTGACAGAAATTGCACCCGGGATAATGCGTCTCATTATAGAACTGCCATGGCTAAATGAAAACTGCAAGTCTCAGGTAAAGTATGCTTATAAAAACGTGGTATCACCAACAAACTTGCATTGTGAAAGCCACGTTTTATCAGGGGGTCATTGTACAGGTCTGGGCGAAAAAGTTAAAAGATTGTAGCAATTAATTTAATCGGTTTGACCTGGTTTATGGGCGCAACCACCGTTGCGCCGCAAGAATCATCAGGCGTTGAGAATATCGTCCAGGTGCAGCTCTTCACGGATCTGCTTAACCCATTTTTCAACGCGCTCGGCGGTCAGTTCTGGCTGACGATCTTCGTCAATCGCCAGACCCACGAAGTGATCGTCGTCTGCCAGACCTTTAGACGCTTCGAAGTGGTAACCAGCGGTAGGCCAGTGACCTACAATAACGGCACCGTTTGGCTCAATAATGTCGCGGATGGTGCCCAGCGCATCACAGAAGTACTCTGCATAGTCTTCCTGGTCGCCGCAGCCAAACAGGGCAACCAGCTTGCCGTTGAAATCCACCTCTTCCAGCGTTGGGAAGAAATCATCCCAGTCACACTGGGCTTCACCGTAATACCAGGTCGGAATACCCAGCAGCAGGATGTCATAGCCTTCGAGATCTTCTTTGCTGCTCTTGGCGATGTCGTGCACATCGGCAACGTCTTTACCGAGCTGTTTCTGAATGTTTTTTGCGATATTTTCGGTATTGCCGGTATCACTGCCGAAGAAAATGCCGATAATTGCCATGAGTAAAATAACCTCTTGATACTTAATGGTATGGTGGCGCAATTTGTCCACGGATAAAGGCAATAATAGCAGAACAGGCAACCCTGCGGAAACAGCTATCGCGCAGGACTGCACTCTGTGCTACATGAAAAGGGTAATAAAGGGATTTTTCGGACTTATGCCTTACTGCGCATGGTCTCGAGTTGGGTGAGTAACATCTCTTCGATCAGCTCGCTGCGGCTGATATTACGCGCGTCAGCCAGTTCGTTTAGCGCATCGACAGCGTCGGCGTTGAGCTTCAGTTCGACACGCTTAAGCCCACGATTTTTATCGCGTTTAAGCTGGTTGCGTTTATTAATACGCAGCTGTTCGTCGCGCGAAAGCGGATTCGTTTTTGGTCGTCCCGGTCGACGCTCATTCGCGAACAGATCTAGTGTCGTACGGTCCGTTTGTTCTTTGGCCATGATTCTGAGACTTCGGGGGAAACACGCCGCCCTGCTAATGCCTGGGCGATAAGCGCGCCATCATACATCACCAAAAACGGCACGCCAACGACTGGAAGCCCGCAGCCTTCCAGTCGCTCTCTTTTTAATCAATTTGCCGTATCAGTCAGATAGCGGCGAATGGCGCGTAAGACGGCGTCTGGTTTTTCCGCATGAACCCAATGTCCGGCGCCAGCTATGACATGAGCGCGTGCCTGCGGGAATTGCGCCAGCAGGGTATCGCGACAGTCGTCGGTAACGTAGGGCGAATTGCCGCCACGAATGAAGAGGGTAGGGTGCGGCCATGCCGGTACGGTTTCCCAACCAACGATGTTATCGTACTGCTCCCACAGCACCGGCACGTTGAACCGCCACTGGCCGTCAACGAACGATTTCAGCAGAAACTGGATAACCCCTTCTTCATCCAGATGCTCACGCATAACGACGGCTGCCTGTTGGCGCGTCGAGACGCCAGCGTTGGTTACCGCGTTGATGGCGGCGAAAATCTCATCATGGCGACGGACGTTGTAATCCACCGGGGCGACATCTATGACCACCAGGCCACTTATTCTTTCTGGTGCCAGAGCCGTCAGGGCCATGACCGCTTTGCCGCCCATTGAATGCCCGATCAACGTCACTTTCTCGAGATTGTTGGCATCCAGCGTATCCAGCAGATCCTGCGCCATGGCCGCATAGGTCATCTCTTCTGAACGCCCGGAAAGGCCATGATTTCGCATATCCACCTGCAAAATATCGTGATCGGTAACCAGATCGCGCGCCAGCACGCCCAGGTTATCCAGGCTGCCAAACAGCCCGTGAACCAGTACGATGGGAGGATTCGTGTTCGGCGATTGTGCAGATTGCGCTCGGGTATTCAATTTCATGGCAAAGTTCTTTTTTTAGGTGTGACAGGTTAGGGTATTATGTTGACCATTCTGCCGCCCGGCTGCAAGGTTCCAGTTTAATCTGACTTTTGCCGCCAACCTGGTTTGACGCTATCCGCTGTTGGGATTTGACTTTATAATCTCAACGACTTGTATTCAGATAAGATATCGCACTGGATTAAGATGAAAACAATCGAAGTTGATGACGAACTCTATCAGTTTATTGCCAGCCAAACGCGGCATATCGGGGAGAGCGCGTCCGACATTTTACGGCGTATGCTTAAAATTTCCGCCGCCTCACCGTCTGCTACCCCAGCCACTAAAGATGTCGTGTCTCAGCCGAGTGTTGTTGCACAAGCAAAACCTGCCGCCGTGCAGGTGAAAGACAAAGTACGTGCGATGCGCGAGCTGCTGCTGTCTGATGAATATGCAGAGCAGAAAAAAGCGGTCAACCGCTTCATGCTGGTGCTGTCTACACTTTATTCACTGGATAACAAGGCGTTTGCTGAAGCGACTGAGTCGCTGCACGGTCGCACGCGCGTCTATTTCGCGGGCGACGAGCAGACGCTGCTGCAAAATGGCAACCAGACCAAACCTAAACATGTCCCTGGCACACCGTACTGGGTCATCACCAATACCAATACGGGCCGCAAGTGCAGCATGGTTGAACACATCATGCAGTCCATGCAGTTCCCGGCGGAATTGATTGAAAAGGTTTGCGGTACAATTTAACCCTTGCATCAGAAGGACCCGGTAATGGCAAATCACAGCCGTGCAGGCCAACCTGCACAACAAAGCGATTTGATTAACGTCGCTCAGCTGACCGCGCAGTATTATGTGCTGAAACCGGTCGTGGGCAACGCAGAACACGCAGTGAAGTTTGGGACATCAGGCCATCGCGGTAGCGCGGCACGCCATAGCTTTAACGAACCGCACATTCTGGCCATTGCTCAGGCCATCGCGGAAGAGCGCGCCAAAAACGGTGTTACCGGTCCGTGCTACGTGGGGAAAGATACTCACGCCCTGTCTGAACCGGCATTCATTTCCGTGCTGGAAGTTCTGGCGGCGAACGGCGTTGATGTAATTGTGCAGGAAAATAACGGTTTCACCCCAACGCCTGCCGTCTCTAACGCTATCCTTGTGCACAACAAAAAAGGTGGCCCACAGGCTGACGGTATCGTTATCACGCCTTCTCACAACCCGCCGGAAGACGGTGGTATCAAATATAACCCACCTAACGGTGGCCCGGCAGATACCAACGTCACTAAAGTGGTGGAAGACCGCGCCAACGCGTTACTGGCTGACGGCTTGAAAGGCGTTAAGCGTATTTCTCTGGATGCGGCCATGGCGTCCGGCCACGTGAAAGAGCAGGACCTGGTGCAGCCATTCGTGGAAGGGCTGGCGGATATCGTTGATATGGCGGCTATCCAGAAAGCCGGCCTGAAGCTGGGTGTGGATCCGCTGGGCGGCTCTGGTATTGAATACTGGAAACGCATTGCAGAGCACTACAAGCTGGATCTGACCATCGTTAACGATCACGTCGATCAGACCTTCCGCTTTATGCACCTTGATAAAGACGGCGCGATCCGTATGGACTGCTCCTCCGAGTGCGCGATGGCAGGTCTGCTGGCACTGCGTGACAAATTCGATCTGGCCTTCGCCAACGACCCGGATTATGACCGCCACGGTATCGTTACCCCGGCCGGGCTGATGAACCCAAACCACTACCTGGCTGTGGCAATCAACTACCTGTTCCAGCACCGCCCGCAGTGGGGCAAAGAGGTGGCTGTGGGTAAAACGCTGGTTTCTTCAGCCATGATCGACCGCGTGGTCGACGCGCTGGGTCGCAAGCTGGTGGAAGTGCCGGTGGGTTTTAAATGGTTTGTTGACGGTCTGCATGACGGCAGCTTCGGCTTTGGTGGTGAAGAGAGCGCAGGGGCATCCTTCCTGCGTTTCGACGGCACACCATGGTCAACCGACAAAGACGGTATCATCATGTGTCTGCTGGCGGCGGAGATCACCGCGGTCACCGGCAAGAACCCGCAGGAACACTACGACGAGCTGGCGGCGCGCTTTGGTGCACCGAGCTACAACCGTATCCAGGCAAGCGCGACCTCCGCACAGAAAGCAGCCCTGTCTAAACTCTCTCCGGAGATGGTCAGTGCCAGCACGCTGGCCGGTGATCCGATTACGGCACGTCTGACGGCAGCGCCGGGTAACGGTGCCTCTATCGGTGGTCTGAAAGTGATGACCGAAAATGGCTGGTTCGCCGCGCGTCCATCCGGTACGGAAGATGCGTACAAAATCTATTGTGAAAGCTTCCTCGGCGCTGAGCATCGCCAGCAGATTGAGAAAGAAGCGGTAGAGATTGTCAGCGAAGTACTGAAAAACGCGTAAGTGGTGTTCGGTGCGGGCTGATGCCCTCACCCCGGCCCTCTCCCACAGGGAGAGGGTGAAAACACTAAAAACGGCAGCCCCTGGGTTGCCGTTTTGCTTTTACCTAACTATGTTTATTCTTCAATTCAAACCGCGGTGAGACCAGCCCGTACAGCGTCCAGCCCATAAAGGTCACCATCGCACCATAAAGCATCGCCTCCTGGCCGGATGAGTAGAGCGCATAGAAGCTGTAAATCGCCCCAATCAGCGCCACAATATTGGCCGCCCGTGCTTTACGGGGATCGACTTTCGCCACCTTCTGAATGATCACCAGCGCCGCCATCGACAGAATATATGGAATGATATTTGTCACCACCGCCAGGTTGACCAGCACGTTGAACTGGCTGTTCAGGGATGGGCTAATGGTCATCAGCGATAACCCGCTCTGGAAGATGACAATGGCCAGCATGCCCTGCACCGGCGCATCGGCTTTGGTCACCCGGGAGAAGATTTTCGGGAAGTAACCTTCGTCAGCCGAAGATTTAAACACCTGCGCGATGGTGAACTGCCAGCCGAGGAGTGAACCGCAACAGGACATGACCATCAGCCCCATGATCACTTTCCCGACTTCCGGGGTGAACATCTGCGCGAAGGCCAGCCCAAACGGCGCCGTGGAGTTAGCCAAATCCATGTTCGGTACGATACCGGCAATAACATTAGTGGAGACGATATAGATCACCGCCGCGCCCAGCGTTCCGCCAAGAACGGCAATCGGGACGTTCTTTTCCGGGTTCTCTACCACTTCCGCGTTTGCACAGGCAGATTCCAGACCGAGGAATGCCCATAACGTCATGGCGATAGAGGACCCCACAGCGGAAAAGAACGGCACATGGTGCGGGTTCCAGGAGTTCGCGTACAGGGTCGGACTGAACCAGAACCAGCCGATGATGCACAGCCCGACAACCGGGATAATCACGCCCCAGACGGTGATGCTACTTAACTGACCCGTGATGCGCGCGCCGCCAAAGTTGGCCACGGTGCAGATCCACAGCACGCCGATGGTGGCCAAACCAATTTGCACCGGGCTGAGCGTGGCACCAAACAGCTCCGTACCGTAACCCACGGCGGAGATGGCAATCGCCACGTTGGCGATCAGCAGCGACACGCCATAGGTGTAGTTAGCCATAAAGTTGCCAGATTTGCCGAAGGCGTATTCGGCGTAGCCGCCCATCCCGCCTGACTTGCGGCTGAACATTCCGCATTTGGCAAATGCCCATGCCAGCGCCATGGAGCCGACCGCGGTTACCAGCCAGGAGATAATCGAAATAGTACCCACCTCGGCAAGTTTGGTGGGCAGCATAATAATCCCTGACCCCATCATGTTGACCATGGTGAGGATGGTCAGCTGCACCACGCCCATCTTGTTGGACTTACTCATAATTTTTCTCCTTTCAGCAGCGCGGGCTGAGCGGCGTGTTGTTTGATGACGTTACAGCGAACCTGTTTGCGTCCGTCACACTCCTCAACGTACACACCCTGTAGTTCCGGTGCGAAGCCCGGTAAAAGGTTGATACCCTCTTCCAGCGCGGCAAAGTAGCGCAGGACGGAGCCTCCCCAGACTTCACCCGGAACCACGCACAGCACGCCTGGTGGGTAAGGCAGGGCGCCTTCGGCGGCAATGCGGCCTTCCGCATCACGCAGGGAGACCAGTTCAACCTCACCACGCAGATACGCATAGTTTGCGTCCTGCGGGTTCATCATCACGCGAGGGAAGTGAGACTTGCGGAACATCTCTTTTTGCAGCTGTTTCACGTTATGGCGGGCGTACAGTTCATGCATCTCCTGGCATATCTGGCGCAGGGTATAACCGGCGTAGCGTTCCGGGTATTGCTTACAGATAGACGGAAGCACCTCTTTTAATGGCGCATCGGTCTGAAGCAGTTTTTCGAAACGCACCAGCTGTGCCACCAGCTGCTGCAGCTTGCCCATATCTTCTGCAGGGGTCAGCAGGAACAGGATCGAGTTGAGATCGCATTTCTCCGGCACGATGCTGTTTTCACGCAGGAAGTTAGCCAGGATGGTGGCGGGCACGCCGAAATCCTCATACTCGCCGGTACGGGCGTTGATGCCCGGCGTGGTCAACAGCAGTTTGCACGGGTCGATAAAGTATTGATGCTCGGCATACCCTTCAAAAGCGTGCCAGTTTTCACCCGGCACAAAGTGGAAGAAGCGCAGGTCGGTGGCAATTTCAGCCGTGTCCCAGCTTTCCCACGGACGGCCATCTACCAGCTCCGGCACGAACGGGCGAATAAACTGGCAGTTCTCCAGGATCAGCTTGCGTGCTTCAATGCCGGTAACCACGCAGTCCATCCACATATTGCGGCCACTCTGCCCCTCGTGCATGCGGGCGTTGATATCCAGTGCGGCAAACAGGGGGTAGAACGGGCTGGTGGAGGCGTGCATCATAAAGGCGTTATTCAGGCGCTTGTGCGGGACATAGCGCGGTTGGCCTTTAATATGGCGGTCTTTCTTGTGAATTTGCGAGGTCTGCGAAAAACCCGCCTGCTGTTTATGGACTGACTGCGTAACCAGGATCCCCGGATCGTTTTCGTTCAGCTCCAGCAGCAGCGGAGAGCAGTCGGCCATCATCGGAATAAATTGTTCGTAGCCCACCCAGGCAGAATCAAACAGGATGTAGTCGCACAGGTGACCAATTTTATCGACGACCTGCCGGGCGTTATAAATGGTGCCATCGTAGGTGCCCAGCTGGATCACCGCCAGACGGAACGGACGTTCGTCACGCGCACGACCCGGCGCCACTTCCGATACCAGCTCGCGCAGGTAGCTCTCCTCAAAGCAGTGGGCATCAATGCCACCAATAAAGCCGTACGGGTTGCGCGCCGTTTCCAGATAGACCGGCGTGGCACCCGCCTGAAGCAGGGCTCCGTGGTGGTTGGATTTATGGTTATTACGATCGAACAGCACCAGGTCGCCGGGGGTGAGCAGGGCGTTTAGCACCACTTTGTTGGATGATGAGGTACCGTTCAGCACAAAGTAGGTTTTATCCGCATTAAACACTTTCGCCGCGTGTTGCTGGGCAATGCACGGCGCGCCTTCATGAATCAGCAGATCCCCCATGGCCACGTCGGCGTTGCACAGATCGGAGCGGAAAAGCGTTTCGCCGAAGAAATCGACAAATTGATTACCGGCAGGATGACGACGGAAAAATTGCCCACCCTGATGCCCCGGACAATCGAATGCGCTGTTGCCCTGATTCACGTAGTCGACCAGTGCGCGGAAAAACGGGGGGCGTAGCTGGGTTTCGTACTTCTGCGCAGCCGCTTCCAGTTGACGTCCGTAAAAGTCGTTACTGGTCTCTGAACACTCAAACACACCGTGGATGCGCGATAAATATTCAGCCGGAATGAACTCTTCTTTATGTGTCGCAATAAATACGGGAATACCAAACCCGGTAGCTTCTATTTCTTCCAGAGTGCCACTGGAAATATCGCTCACGGCCAGAACAATGGCGGCGACGTCAATATAATCAGAGGTGCTGACATCTACCAGTTCACGGTGAGTGGTAAAGCAATCAGGGCATGCACGGCTGGCTGCAATTTTTAAACTTTTCATCTTTCTCTCTTTATTTAAGGCAATATTCGTCCCTCGATTTCTCGCTAGAAAGAAATCGATAATGTCCGGAAAAAAAAGCAAAGTGTGGCCGCTGATAAAAAAATCAGTAAGTTGCTTTTTAATGAATGAGATTCAGTCCGCCCGGCTGCGGATAAGTCTGAATTAAATTGAATGAACGCACGCCTTCACAGGCAACAGACTGTAAAATAGAGTTTTTTCAGGTTAACCTGCAAGCGGGTGCGCCAGAAGTCGAAGGACTACCGGGCATTAAAGAGATGGAAGTCAAAGCAGTTTCGGTGGGCAAACATCATGATATGTGTTGTCCGCCTTATATGGGGCATCAAGCGATTATTGTTTTCCATGTTTCATTTTCCTTTCAGTAATTGAAAGCATGGTCATTTTATCCAGGAAAAAGCGATTAACTGTGAATTAGATCACCCTTAACCGATCAAATCAGAAATAATTATTCGTTTTCGATGAATATCGCAGATCAAAACACTGGTTTGTTGATGATGCGTTAACGGATTGTATTGTTTCTGTTTTGAATGAGCGAAAATAAGCCTAAATTATCGCTTATGGCTTATTTAAATGGAATTATGTGGGTGGGTTTGTTTTTATTGGAAATAAAATTGAATAGTTATTCAAAGCATAAACCGATAACCGATACCGGTTTCAGTTAATAAATGGCGAGGACGTGCGGGGTCGGTTTCAAGTTTCTGGCGCAGGTGGCCCATATATATGCGTAAATAGTGACTATGTTCCACGGCGTTGGGTCCCCACACCTGAGCCAGCAGCTGACGTTGGGTCAGCACCTTACCGTGGTTGTTGAGCAAAACCGCAAGCAGGCGGAACTCTATCGGCGTGAGATGGATCTCCTCTTCACCGCGCACAATACGTCGCGAAGCGAGATCAACGTGCACATCACCGAAAGTGTACGTTGGGTCGGCAGGCGTGGCGGCACCGTGGCGACGCAGCGCCACACGAAGGCGAGCCTGTAACTCACCAATCCCAAAAGGCTTAATAAGATAGTCGTCCGCCCCGGCATCCAGCGCGGCGATTTTATCTGACTCTTCGGTGCGTGCGGAGAGCACCAGAATGGGCATCTGGCTCCACTGGCGCACCTCGCGAATAAAATCGATACCGTCGCCATCCGGCAAACCGAGATCGAGGATCACCAGGTCCGGCTTGCGGGTAGCGGCTTCAATCAACCCGCGCTGGAGCGTACCGGCATCATGAACGCGCAGACCGTCACCTTCCAGCGCAGCGCGCAGAAACCGGCTAATGGCGAGTTCATCTTCTACAATCAGGACGTTGATCACAAATCCTCTGGTAATTCATCAAGTTCTGGCGGGGTGTCCAGAGGAAGTGTAACACAAAAACGTGCACCTCCTTCCGGGCGGTTCTCCGCCGAAATGGTGCCGCCATGGACGTCAATAATGGCCTGGCAGATCGCCAGACCCAGCCCAACCCCCGGAATGGCAGACTCTTTATTGCCCCGTGAGAATTTTTCGAATATCGCTTTTTCCTGCCCGGCAGGAATACCGGGTCCGGTGTCCCAGACGTCGAGCCGCAGGGTGTGATCTTCCACCGAAGCATTCACCCCAATTTGCGCGTGTGCTCCGGCATATTTACCCGCATTTTCCAGCAGATTAATTAACACCCGCTCAAACAGCGGGCCATCAACGTGAATTAATGTCAGGGGATCGGGCATGTTCAGGGCGATATGCCGTCCGCCGAGACCGGGCTCCAGCATTTTCAGCGCGCTTCCTACCACTTCCTCAAGCGTGAGCCACTCTTTTTTGAGGTTGAACCCGCCAGACTGTATCCGCGCCATATCGAGCAGGTTATTCACCAGCCGCGTGGTGTTCAGCACGTGCTGGCGGATCTCGCTGGCCTGCAGGGCGTGTTTTGAACATTCCGCCGCCAGATCCAGGGTCAGAATTTCCGACTGGCCAAACAGCACGGTGAGAGGCGTGCGAAGATCGTGTGAGAGCGCTGCCAGCAGCGAGTTGCGAATGCTTTCGCGCTCGCTTGCCAGCCGGGCCTGTTCTTCGCTGGCAGTCAGCGCCAGCCGCTCCAGGGCGCTGGCAACCAGCAACGTAAAGGTCTCGAGCAGCCTCTGCTGCTCGGGGATCATCAGCTGGCGCAGATTAGAAGGCTCGACGATGACCAGCCCCTGATTTTTATCCGCGCTGCGCAGCGGCAGGATCTGATACGGCACGCCGGGGAGGGTGTCTGTCCCTGCGCCTGCCGGTAACCCTTTATCGAAGCTCCAGCGTGCAATGGCCTCATCCCACGGCGTCATGCCCGTGGCCGACGTCAGCGGGCGCAGCTTACCGTGCTCATCCGGGAGTAAAATCAGGTTGCTGGCGTTAAATGTCGAGCGGATAAACTGCTCGCTGGTCTGGACGATATCCAGCGGCGTGCGGCCTACCGCCAGCGATTTAGACATCTCGTATAAATGTCGGGTGCGCTGTTCGCGATAGCGGGCGATACGCGCCTGATAGCGAACGCCTGCCGTCAGATTCCCGATCACCAGCCCGACGGTGAGCATGACGGCAAACGTGAGGACGTACTGTACGTCCGAGACGGCAAGCGTTCCGCGCGGGTCGATAAAGAAGAGATCGAAGCTGATGACGTTAATCACCGTCGCCAGGACTGACGGCCAGCGCCCGTAGAAGAGCGCCACCACCACCACGCCGAGCAGGTAGATCATCACCAGGTTGGCGGCATCAAACGCAATCAGCCACTGGCTGGCAATAAAGGTAATCAGGGCGCAAAGCACGACGGCGATAAGGCAACCGCGAAGCTGGATGCGCCATTTATCGGTGAACGTGCGGCTGTCTGGCGCGCGGTTGGGTAACGGCGTGGGTTTGTCATCCAGCGCCACGACCACCAGATCCAGGTCGGGTGCACGCCGGGCCAGTTTGTCGGCAAACGATTCGCGGCTAAACCAGCGCCGGTGCTGGCGACGGCCAATGACAATTTTGCCCAGGTTGTGCTCACGCGCGTAGCGCAGAATGGCTTTATCTTCCTGCGGATCGGAGAGGGTCGCGGTTTCCGCCCCCAGCTCCTGCGCCAGGCGCAGCGCACTCAGGATCGCGCGACGCTGGTTTTCTGGCAGGGCGTGAAGCTGCGGCGTTTCGACATACACCGCGTGCCAGACGCTGCCAAATTTCGCAGCCAGCCGGGCGGCGGTACGGACAAGCTTTTCATTGCCGCTACCGTGACCAATGCACAGCAGGATGGCATCCCGCGTATGCCAGACGCGTTCCTGTCCTTGCAGATCGCGCCAGGCACGCATCTGGTCATCCACGCGATCGGCGGTGCGGCGCAGGGCCAGTTCGCGCAGGGCGATCAGGTTGCCTTTACGAAAGAAGTGTTCGATAGCGCGTTCGGCCTGGCCTGCAATATAGACTTTCCCTTCATGCAGGCGCTGGCGCAGATCGTCTGGCGGCAGGTCCACCAGCACTACTTCATCAGCGGAGTCAAAGAACGGATCCGGCACCGTTTCGCGCACCTGAATGCCGGTCACGCCGCTGACCACGTCGTTCAGGCTTTCAAGATGCTGAACATTCACCGTAGTGAAGACGTCAATCCCGGCTTCAAGTAACTCTTCTACGTCCTGCCAGCGTTTGGGGTGGCGCGAGCCTGGCGCATTGCTGTGCGCCAGTTCGTCCATCAGAATAAGGGCGGGGCGGCGGGCGAGGGCGGCATCGAGATCAAACTCCGTCACCAGCCTGCCACGATGGCTGATACGGCGTGGAGGCTGCGTGGCCAGCCCCTTTAACAACGCCGCGGTCTCTTTACGGCCGTGGGTTTCCACCACGCCGATCAGAATATCGAGCCCCTGGGCCCGAAGCCGCTGAGCTTCTGTCAGCATGGCGAAGGTTTTCCCGACGCCCGCGCACGCGCCGAAGAAAATTTTCAGCTTGCCGCGATGGGCTTCAGCTGTCTGTTCGAGCAGCCTGTCAGGATCCGGGCGCAAGGGCTCGTCGGTCATTTAGTTATTCCTTAGCGCGTCCAGCGCCAGATTCAGCTCAACAATATTTACTACCGGCATGCCAATGAAACTGACCAGCGGCTTTTGCGTGTGCGCTGCCACCAGCTGGCTGACCTGCTCGACGCTCAGATGACGGGCCGCGGCGACGCGCGGTATCTGCCAGGCCACCGCTTCAGGCGTCAGGCTGTAGTCCAGCCCACTGGCGGAGGCGGTCACCAGTTCCACTGGAATCTCCCGGCTGGCCTGCGGGTTGGCGCTGCGCAGGGCCGCCACACGCTCAGCGATGGCTTTGTCCAGTTCAGGATTACTGCCCGCCAGGTTGCTCCCGCCGGATGCCATCGGATTATACGGGCTATCGGCGGTAGCGGAAGGGCGTCCCTGAAAGTACCGGGCGTCCGTAAAGTTTTGACCAATCAGGCGGGAGCCGCGGTTTTCACCCTGCTGTATGATCAGTGAGCCATTGGCCTGATCCTTGAACCACCACTGGCCCAGCGCGGTGGTCAGCAGCGGGTAAAGCCCACCTGTAATGAGAGACAGCAGAATAAACAGAAGTATAGCGGGACGTAACATCGTCATTTGATTCACCTTTTAAACCAGCCCGAACAGCGTTAACAGCAGGTCGATAGCTTTAATCCCGATAAAGGGCACCAGCAGCCCGCCCAGCCCGTAAATCCACAGGTTACGGCGCAGCATGGCAGCAGCCGTCAGCGGTTTATAGCTCACCCCTTTCAGCGCCAGCGGGATCAGGAAGACAATAATCAGGGCGTTGAAAATCACCGCACTGAGAATGGCCGAAGACGGGGAGTGCAGATGCATCACGTTCAGCGCGTTTAGCTGCGGATAGGTGGCCGCGAACGCTGCGGGAATAATGGCGAAATACTTCGCCACGTCATTGGCGATACTGAACGTGGTCAATGACCCGCGCGTCATCAGCATCTGTTTACCGATATGCACCACTTCAATCAGCTTGGTCGGGTTAGAGTCAAGGTCGACCATGTTGCCCGCCTCTTTTGCTGCCTGGGTACCGGAGTTCATCGCCACCGCCACGTCGGCCTGTGCGAGGGCAGGGGCGTCGTTGGTGCCGTCACCGGTCATCGCGACCAGACGACCTTCCGCCTGGTACTGACGGATCAACGCCAGCTTGGCTTCCGGTGTGGCTTCCGAGAGGAAATCATCCACGCCCGCTTCTGCGGCAATCGCGGCGGCAGTCAACCGGTTATCCCCGGTGATCATCACCGTTTTGATCCCCATTTTACGCAACTGGGCGAAACGCTCTTTAATGCCGCCTTTGACGATGTCCTTCAGCGCAATCACCCCCAGCACATTCGCCCCTTCGGCTACGACCAGCGGTGTGGCCCCCTGGCGGGCAACGCTCTCAACCAGATTGTCCACTTCCGGTGGAAAATGGCCGTTGTTGGCTTCAATGTGGCGACGAATGGCATCAACGGAACCTTTACGGATCATGCGCTCCTGAATGTTGATACCGCTCATTCGGGTTTGTGCCGTGAAGGGGACAAAAGTGGCGTGCAGGCTCTGCACATCACGCTGGCGCAGATTAAAGCGCTGTTTCGCCAGAATAACGATGCTGCGGCCTTCCGGCGTTTCATCGGCAAGAGACGAGAGCTGGGCGGCATCGGCCAGCGTTTTTTCATCCACGCCCGGGGCAGGTAAAAACTCGGAGGCCTGGCGGTTGCCGAGGGTGATGGTCCCGGTTTTATCCAGCAGCAGCACATCCACGTCACCGGCGGCCTCTACGGCGCGTCCGCTGGTGGCGATAACGTTCGCGCCCAGCATGCGGCTCATACCCGCCACGCCAATAGCGGAGAGCAGGCCGCCGATGGTGGTTGGGATCAGGCAGACCAGCAGCGCCACCAGCACGGTGATGCTGACCGCGGTGCCCGCGTAGCTGGAGAAGGGCCACAGCGTGGCGGTAGCCAACAGGAAGACGATGGTCAGCGCCACCAGCAGAATGGTGAGGGCAATTTCGTTGGGTGTTTTACGACGCTGCGCGCCCTCAACCATGGCGATCATCCGGTCGAGGAAGGTTTCGCCTGGGTTGACGCTGCACTGGATCACCAGCCAGTCGGAGAGAATACGCGTCCCGCCCGTGACCGAGGCGAAGTCACCGCCAGATTCACGAATGACCGGCGCAGATTCCCCGGTAATGGCGCTCTCGTCTACCGAAGCGCCCCCTTCAATGACTTCGCCATCACAGGGGATGATGTCACCGGCTTCCACCAGCACCACATCGCCTTTACGCAGCTCATCTGCCGGCACGTGGTCCATCTGCGCGCCGTATTTTGGCTCACGTAATTTACGTGCGAAGGCGGTCTTTTTTACCCCTTTCAGGCTGTTGGCCTGCGCTTTACTGCGGCCTTCCGCCAGCGCCTCGGCAAAGTTGGCAAACAGCACGGTAAACCACAGCCACAGGCTGATGGCTCCGGTGAACATCGCGTTGCCCGGGAGGTGACCCGTTCCCATGGCAATCGCCAGGACGGTAGTCAGCACGCTGCCTGCCCAGACGATAAACATCACCGGGTTGTGCCACTGTACGCGCGGGCTCAGCTTTTTCACCGCATCCATGAGGGCCTGACGAACTAACGACGGTTCGAACAGGGCCAGTTGTTTACGACTCATGACAATTCTCCGCAAAATCAGCGTAAAGAGAGGGTTTCCGCGACCGGGCCTAACGCGAGGGCGGGGATAAAGGTCAGGGCGCCTACCAGCAACACGGTGCCGGTCAGCAGGCCAATAAACAGCGCACCGTGTGTCGGTAATGTACCGGTGGTGGTCGGTTGGATTTTTTTATTCACCAGCGATCCGGCGATGGCCATCACCGGCACAATCACGCCGAAGCGGCCGACAAACATGCAGAAAGCCAGCAGACAGTTCCAGAAAGGCGAGTTGGCACTTAAGCCTGCAAAGGCGCTGCCGTTGTTGTTCGCCGCAGACGAGACGGCGTAGAGCACTTCACTAAAACCATGGATACCCGGGTTAAAGATGCCGCTGCGGCCGGCTTCGGTCATCAGTGCCAGCGCGGTACCGAGCAGCACGAGGGCAGGCGTGACCAGAATGGCCAGCGCGGTTAATTTCATTTCCCGGACGTCGATTTTTTTGCCCAGGTATTCCGGGGTACGGCCAATCATCAGACCGGCGATAAACACCGCCAGCAGCACAAACAGCAGCATGCCGTAAAGACCAGAGCCCACGCCGCCAAACACCACTTCGCCAATCTGCATCAGCCACATTGGGATCATGCCACCCAGTGCCGTAAAGGAGTCATGCATGGCGTTAACCGCCCCGCACGAGGCTGCGGTGGTAACCACGGCAAACAAACTGCTGGACAGGATGCCAAAGCGACTCTCTTTCCCTTCCATGTTGATTGCGCTGTCAGCGCCCAGCGTCAGGAAATGCGGATTACCTTTCCATTCCGCCCACATCACCAGCGCGACGCAGACCACGAAGATCAGAGACATGGTCCACAGAAGGGTGCGTCCCTGACGGCGGTCGTTGACCACATCGCCAAAGGCAAAACAGAGCGCGGCGGGGATCAGGAAGATCGCCAGCATTTCGACAAAGTTGGTCAGCGCTGTTGGGTTTTCAAACGGATGCGACGAGTTGGCGTTGAAGAAGCCACCGCCGTTAGTCCCGAGCATCTTAATGGCTTCCTGCGACGCCACCGGCCCCATAGGCAAAAGCTGTTTTGCCCCTTCCAGAGAAGTATACGGCGCGTAGGGCAGCAGGTTTTGCAGGGTACCTTGCTGAATAAAGAACAGCGCGATAATGAGGGCAACAGGGAGCAGTATCCACAGCGTGATGCGTGTCAGATCGACCCATGCGTTGCCCAGCGTGCTGATATTTTGACGCGCAAAGGCACGCGTGAGCGCGAAGATCACCGCAATACCGGTGGCAGCAGAGAGGAAGTTTTGCACGGTTAACCCGGCCATCTGGCTAAAGTAGCTCAGCGTGGTTTCCCCGGCATAGGACTGCCAGTTGGTGTTAGTGACAAAGCTGACTGCCGTGTTCAGCGCCAGATGCCAGGACAGACCCGGCAACTGCTGTGGATTGAGCGGTAAGCTCCCCTGCAGCATCAGCATGCTGAAGAGGACGATGAGGCCGACAATATTCAGCAGCAGGATCGCCATCAGATACTGGCGCCAGTTCATTTCCCCCTCCCGAATGCCCAGAACGCGCCAGATCCCTTTTTCAACGCGACCTGCCACCGGCAGCGCCACGTTGTTAATCATCCTTGCCAGCACTGTTCCCAGCGGTCTTGCCAGCAGGAACAACACCCCTAAAAAACTGGCAATAAGCAAAAACGCCTGAGCAGCCATCAGAATGCCTCCGCATTAATCAGGGCATAAACCAGATAACCCAATAACAGGAATACCAGCACGATGCCGGCAATAAGGCCTGCACTCACAATCCACCTCCGGGTGACATTTGTATTTGTGCTAACGGTAGGATTTATGGCGCAAAGATTTCGCAAAAATCAGGACGAGGGGTGTAAAAAAAGTATAAAAATGGCAAAGCCCACAATTTAACTATTGATAAGTAAATCGTTAACTTTTTTGTAACTTAATTACGGTGTGAATGTAAATTTTGGCTAAACGGCTAAAAATAAGTGGTCGGATGAGTAGTAAAATTACAAACAAAGCGATATTATTTTATCCAGGTCACAGTTTTTGAATTTTCCGGAGTCAGTTTCCGGCCAACTACAGGGGAGAAAAATATGGATCTTTATAAAGAGTATCCGGCTCATATCGTGTTCATGCGTCGCGCTTTCGCCGTAGTGGCTGGCGTGCTGGCCCTGCCGGTGATGTTGTTCTGGAAAGATCGCGCACGTTTTTACAGCTATCTGCACCGCGTCTGGGCAAAAACCAGCGAGAAGCCGGTATGGATGGATCAGGCCGAAAAAGCGACCTGTGATTTCTACTGATAAAAAAGACTACACACAGCAATAAACAAACCGCCTACAGCAATGTGGCGGTTTTTTTTGTCCCTCCGGATTCGCGGTTCGTTGGGTGGTTTTCAGGCATATCTTCTTATTCTGAGTCATCAACAGCCACTACCTTATTTCATCCTGTCTACACTTCATGGCAAAGTAGTTCAATGCGTGCCTTTTTCGTTTTACGGCATGCCCTTACGGACATAATGGACAATTGCCTGGAGTTTTATGCCCACCCATCTGGTTTGGTTTCGCGCGGATCTGCGCCTGCATGACAACATCGCCCTGGCGGCAGCCTGTCGCTCTGAACACGCCCGCGTGCTGGCGCTGTTTATCGCTACTCCTGGACAGTGGCAGCAGCATGATATGGCCCCCCGACAAGCCGCTTATCTCTGTTCGCATCTGAATGCCCTGCAACGTTCGCTGGCGGAAAAAGGCATTCCGTTGATTTACAAAGAGGTCAGCGATTTTACCGCTCAGCTCAGCGCGGTACAGGAGGTATGTCAGCAGAACGACGTCACGCATCTTTTTTACAACTACCAGTACGAATTCAATGAACAGCAGCGCGATCGCGAGCTTGAGCGCATCCTCGGGGATGTAGAGTGTCAGGGATTTGATGACAGCGTCATGCTGGCGCCGGGCAGCGTAATGACCGGCAATCGCGAGATGTATAAGGTCTTTACGCCGTTTAAAAATGCATTTATCAAACGGCTGAAACAGGCGTTGCCGGAGTGTGTTGCCGCGCCGTCCGCACGAGGGGAGTGTGTAAACGACCTGCCTGAACTGACGTTTGACTATCCGCAACAGGCGTATGAGCACTCTTTATTCCCGGCTGATGAAAAAGCGGCAATCGCGCAGCTGCGCCAGTTCTGCAAAACGGGGGCGGCCGCTTACGAGGCACGCCGGGATTTCCCCGCCATTGAAGGTACCAGCCGGTTGTCGGCCTGTTTAGCGCTGGGCGTGCTTTCTCCGCGCCAGTGTTTACACCGTCTTCTGGCAGAGCAGCCCCAGGCGCTGGAGGGGAGCGCTGGCTCGGTATGGCTTAACGAGCTTATCTGGCGCGAATTCTACCGTCATCTGATGACGTATCATCCTGAATTATGTAAACATCGTCCTTTCATTCGCTGGACTGAAAATGTGCAGTGGCAGCAAAACGAGATGCTGCTGCAGGCCTGGCAAAAGGGTGAAACCGGCTACCCGATTGTGGACGCCGCGATGCGCCAGCTGAATGAAACCGGATGGATGCACAACCGCCTGCGGATGATTACCGCCAGCTTCCTGGTGAAAGATCTGCTTATCGACTGGCGTGTCGGGGAGCGGTATTTTATTTCTCAGCTGATCGATGGCGATCTCGCGGCGAATAACGGCGGCTGGCAATGGGCGGCCTCGACCGGAACCGATGCGGCACCTTACTTCCGGATTTTTAATCCCACCACGCAGGGACAAAAATTTGATGCGGACGGGACGTTTATCCGCCACTGGTTGCCTGCGCTGAAAGCGGTTCCCGCTAAGGCGATCCACGACCCGTGGGCATGGGCGGACAAACAGGGCGTAACGCTCGATTATCCTCGTCCGATTGTTGAACATAAACAGGCACGCGTCGCCACGCTGGCGGCGTACGAAGCGGCCCGCAAAGCGTAAGAGAGTCATGATGAAAAATACCGAACTGGAAAGTCTGATCAACGAAAAACTGAACAGCAGTGCCTTCAGCGACTACGGCCCGAACGGGTTACAGGTTGAAGGGCGCGACACGGTGCAAAAAATTATCACCGGTGTGACCGCCAGTCAGGCGTTGCTGGATGAAGCCGTGCGTCAGGAGGCCGATGCGGTCATCGTCCATCACGGCTATTTCTGGAAGAACGAATCACCGATCGTTCGCGGCATGAAGCGCAACCGACTGAAAACGTTGCTGGCGAATGATATCAACCTCTATGGCTATCACCTGCCGCTGGACGCTCATCCCGAGCTTGGCAACAACGTCCAGCTCGCGCAGCTGTTAGGGATCACCGTGATGGGTGAAATTGAGCCGCTGGTACCGTGGGGCGAGCTGTCGATGCCGGTACCGGGTCTTGAGCTGGCCTCCTGGATTGAAGCTCGTCTGGGCCGCCGTCCGCTGTGGAGCGGCGATACCGGCCCGGATACGGTGAAGCGTGTCGCCTGGTGCACCGGTGGCGGTCAGGGCTTTATCGATAGCGCCGCGCGTTTTGGTGTTGATGCCTTTATTACCGGGGAAGTCTCCGAGCAGACCATCCATTCAGCCCGTGAACAGGGGCTGCATTTTTACGCGGCAGGTCACCACGCCACCGAGCGCGGCGGCATTCGCGCCCTGAGCGAATGGCTGACCGAAAATACCGATCTGGATGTCACCTTTATTGATATCCCTAACCCGGCCTGATGAGAGGTACCTGAGTGCAGCGAGCGCGTTGTTATCTTCTGGGGGAAACGGCGGTGGTGCTGGAGCTGGAGCCGCCCGTCACCCTTGCTACCCAAAAGCGTATCTGGCGGTTAACGCAGCGTCTGGTGGATGTGCCGGAGGTGGTTGAAGCGATCCCGGGGATGAATAACATCACCGTGGTGCTGCGTAATCCGCATATGCTGGCACTGGATGCCATTGAACGTTTACAGCGCTGGTGGGAGGAGAGCGAAGCGCTGGAGCCGGAATCCCGCACGATTGAGATCCCGGTGGTGTATGGGGGCACAGGGGGACCCGATCTTGGCGTGGTGGCTGAACACAGTGGGCTAACCGAAAAACAGGTCGTTGAGCTGCACGCCTCTGTTGATTATGTGGTCTGGTTTTTGGGATTCCAGCCGGGCTTCCCGTATCTGGGCGGACTCCCTTCGGCACTGCATACGCCACGTCGCGCTGAGCCGCGCCTGAGCGTGCCGGCGGGTACCGTCGCGATTGGCGGCGAACAGACGGGCATTTATCCGCTGGCGTCGCCGGGGGGCTGGCAGCTTATCGGACACACGTCGATGCCGTTATTTGAACCGGGCCTGGACTCGCCGGTCCTCCTGCGTCCTGGCGACACCCTTCGCTTTATTCCGCAGAAGGAGGGGGTATGTTAACGCTTATTCGCGCCGGGCTTTACACCTCTGTTCAGGATGCGGGTCGCTTTGGCATGCGCCAGTCTGGCGTGAGCTACTGTGGCGCGCTGGACAGGCCAGCACTGGAGATTGCCAATGTGCTGGTGGGCAATCCCGGCAATACGGCTGCGCTCGAAATTACGCTGGGGCAGTGTGTCATTGAATTTAGTCAGGAGACCTGGTTTGCGTTAACCGGCGCCGGGTGCGATGCCACGCTTGATGGCAAAGCGGTCTGGACCGGCTGGCGGCTGCGGGCAAAAGCCGGACAGCGTTTAACGCTTAAGCGTCCTCAGCATGGGGTTCGCAGTTATCTTGCCGTTGCCGGTGGGATTGACGTGCCGGAGGTGCTGGGCTCATCCAGTACCGATCAGAAAGCCGGAATTGGCGGCCACGAAGGACGTTTGTTGCGCGATGGCGATCGTCTGGCGATAAAACCGTCAACGCGGCACTTTTCAACCGCGCAGGGTGTAAAACAGCTCCTGTGGGGAAACCAGATCCGCGCCCTGCCGGGGCCGGAGTATCAGGAATTTGATGAGGTGTCTCAGGAGACTTTCTGGCGCTCGCCGTGGAAGATTAGCCCGCAGAGTAACCGCATGGGGTATCGTCTTCAGGGGCAGCCGCTGACCCGTACGACGGACCGCGAGCTGCTTTCACACGGTCTGTTGCCCGGCGTCATTCAGGTACCGGGTAACGGTCAACCGATTGTGTTGATGAACGATGCACAGACCACGGGCGGTTACCCGCGCATCGCCTGCATTATTGAGGCCGATCGCTACCATCTGGCGCAAATCCCGCTCGGACAGCCGATTCACTTCGTGCAATGCTCCCTGGAGGAGGCGCTGAAGGCGCGGCAGGACCAGCAGCGTTATCTGGAACAACTGGCGTGGAGGCTTGATGGTAAAGATTGATTTAAACGCCGATCTGGGCGAGGGCGGCAGCGCCGACGCTGAACTGATGACCCTGGTCACCTCGGTGAATATCGCCTGCGGTTTTCACGCGGGTGATGCCCAAACGATGCTGGTGAGCGTGCGCAATGCCATCAAAAACGGCGTAGCGATAGGGGCGCATCCGAGCTTCCCTGACCGGGAGAATTTTGGTCGCACGGCGATGGATCTCCC
Organism: Enterobacter sp. 03-F-07-AD-ECC; assembly: GCF_047530935.1. Classification (NCBI taxonomy): domain Bacteria; kingdom Pseudomonadati; phylum Pseudomonadota; class Gammaproteobacteria; order Enterobacterales; family Enterobacteriaceae; genus Enterobacter; species Enterobacter sp. 03-F-07-AD-ECC. Next base: position 151,990 of record NZ_JBLKBZ010000001.1, read on the forward strand.
GCCCGAGACGGTCTACGCCCAGACGCTTTACCAGATTGGCGCGCTCGAGGCGATTGTGCGTTCGCAGCAGGGCGCGCTGCGCCACGTGAAGCCGCACGGCATGCTCTATAATCAGGCGGCGAACGACCCCGCGCTGGCTGAGGCCATCGCCCGGGCGGTGTTCGATTGCAACCTACAACTGATCCTGGTTGGCCTGGCGGGGAGCGAGCTGATTCGCGCCGGTCAGCGTCTGGGGTTAACCACCCGCCAGGAAGTGTTTGCCGACCGAGGCTATCAGCCCGACGGAACCCTGGTTCCCCGTTCCCGGCCCAACGCGCTGATCACCGATGAGTCTCTGGCGCTGGCGCAGACCCTTCAGATGGTGCGCGAGGGAACAGTAACAACGGTTGAAGGTAATACGGCCAGCGTTCAGGCTGACACAGTATGCTTACACGGTGATGGCGAGCACGCGCTGCAGTTTGCCCGCCGCTTACGGGCGGCGTTTGCAGAGCAGGGGATCCTCGTCAGCGCCTGAAAATCATAAGGATAAAGAGATGCCAGAAGGCCCGGAGATCCGCCGCGCTGCGGATAGCCTCGAGGCGGCGATAAAAGGCAAACCCCTGACGGACGTCTGGTTTGCTTTTCCTCAACTGAAGCCGTTTGAAGCACCGCTGGTGGGACAAACGGTGACCCACATCGAAACGCGGGGAAAGGCGTTACTCACGCATTTTTCTCATAACCTGACGTTATACAGCCACAACCAGCTTTATGGCGTCTGGCGGGTGGTTAACGCCAACGAGCAGCCGCAAACCACCCGTGTGCTGCGCGTCAGGCTGCAAACCGCGGATAAAGCGATTTTGCTCTATAGCGCGTCTGATATCGAAATGTTAACGCCGGAGCAACTGCTTACGCACCCGTTCTTACAGCGGGTCGGGCCGGACGTGCTGGATATGCGTCTGACGGCGAACGATGTCAAAGCCCGCCTGTTATCCCCTAAATTCCGCAACCGGCAATTTTCCGGGCTACTGCTCGATCAGGCGTTCCTGGCCGGATTAGGCAATTACCTTCGCGTCGAAATTCTCTGGGAGGCCGGGCTGGCACCACAGCATAAAGCGTCGCAGTTGAGGGATGATCAGCTGGAAGTGCTCTCTCACGCGCTGCTGGATATTCCGCGGCTATCGTACAACACCCGCGGCGTGGTAGATGACAACAAGCATCACGGGGCGCTATTCCGCTTTAAGGTGTTTCATCGGGCGGGGAAGAGGTGCGAGCGGTGCGGTGGGGTGATTGAGAAGACAACGCTCTCTTCACGACCGTTTTACTGGTGTCCCGGGTGCCAGAGGTAAAAAGTAAAACGGTAACCCTCAGGTTACCGTTTTTTAATGTTTTCACCCTCTCCCGGTGGGAGAGGGCCGGGGTGAGGGCATCAGGCCGCACCCACGTCTTTTAGCGCTTAAGATCAGACTTAAAATCACGCTGCTCGTAGCCGGTATACAGCTGACGAGGACGGGCGATTTTCATGCCTTCGCTGTGCATTTCGTTCCAGTGCGCAATCCAGCCCACGGTACGCGCCATGGCGAAAATCACGGTGAACATGGATGACGGAATGCCCATCGCTTTCAGAATAATGCCAGAGTAGAAGTCTACGTTCGGGTAGAGTTTCTTCTCGATGAAGTACGGGTCGTTCAGCGCGATGTGTTCCAGCTCCATCGCCACTTCCAGCAGATCGTCTTTGGTGCCCAGCTCTTTCAGCACTTCGTGGCAGGTTTCACGCATCACGGTTGCACGTGGGTCGTAGTTTTTGTACACACGGTGACCGAAGCCCATCAGACGGAAGGAGTCATTCTTGTCTTTCGCGCGGCGCACGAATTCAGGAATGTGCTCAACGGTGCTGATCTCTTCCAGCATCTTCAGTGCAGCTTCGTTCGCGCCGCCGTGCGCCGGTCCCCACAGGGAGGCGATGCCCGCAGCGATACAGGCGAACGGGTTCGCACCTGAAGAGCCTGCGGTACGGACGGTGGAGGTAGAGGCGTTCTGTTCATGGTCAGCGTGCAGGATCAGAATACGGTCCATCGCGCGTTCCAGCACCGGGTTCACTTCGTACTCTTCGCACGGCGTGGAGAACATCATGCGCAGGAAGTTACCGGCATAGGAGAGGTCGTTACGTGGATACACGAACGGCTGACCGATGGAGTATTTGTAACACATCGCTGCCATGGTTGGCATTTTGGACAGCAGGCGGAACGCTGCGATATCGCGGTGGCGTGGGTTATTCACGTCAAGGGAGTCGTGGTAGAACGCCGCCAGCGCACCGGTAATCCCGCACATCACCGCCATCGGGTGAGAGTCACGACGGAACGCATGGAACAGACGGGTAATCTGCTCATGGATCATGGTGTGACGGGTGACGGTGGTTTTGAATTCATCATACTGAGCCTGCGTCGGCTTTTCGCCGTTCAGCAGGATGTAGCACACTTCCAGATAGTTGGATTCGGTGGCTAACTGATCGATGGGGAAGCCGCGATGGAGCAGGATACCTTCGTCACCGTCAATGTAGGTGATTTTGGATTCGCAAGATGCGGTAGAGGTAAATCCAGGGTCAAAGGTGAACACTCCTTTGGAACCCAGCGTACGGATATCAATAACATCCTGACCGAGCGTGCCTTTTAGCACATCCAGTTCAATAGCATCACCACCGTTGAGGGTGAGTTTTGCCTTTGTATCAGCCATTTACGGTCTCCTTAGCGCCTTATGCTTAAGACTGCGCTTTACCGGATTTGCTTTCAGCTGTTAATCACCGTTACCAGATTGTTATTTGGCTTACCGCTCAGCTCACGAGGACAAACCAGGGTACAGAGCTATGGCGCCTTGCAGGTAAACGAATGAAATATCAGTGAAACAACAGCAAATCAGCGTTTTTGCAGTCCGAATTTTTCAAACCTGTATATCACTAATAACTGTCCTGATAACTTCGGTCAATACCATCACACTGTTACATAACTATTTGTCAGGTGAAAGAGAGACCTCATAACTTTTGCGCATTATATGCCTTTTCTGATGACGTTTGTAACAATATTGTTTAACATTTGTCAAATCAGATGATTAAAAATTAAAAAGATGTTGTTATCGTGACCCTGATCACTGTTCCAGAGAAAACCCGACAAACTGTATGTAGGTTAATTGTAATGATTTTGTGAACGGCCTATACTGCCGCCAGGTCTCCGGAACACCCTGCAATCCCGAGCCACCCAGCGTTGTAACGTGTCGTTTTAGCATTTGGAAGCAATGTTTTGCATGACGCGCAGTTATAGAAAAGGAACGCTGTCTGACCCGCATCGCAGTCCGGAGGAAGGAAACAATAAGAACAGCATGTGGGCGTTATTCATGATAAGAAATGTGAAAAAACAAAGACCTGTCAATCTGGATCTCAAAACGATCCGGTTCCCCGTAACAGCAATAGCGTCCATTCTGCACCGTGTATCGGGTGTGATTACGTTTGTGGCGGTAGGCATTCTGCTGTGGTTACTGGGCACCAGCCTCTCTTCTCCTGAAGGATTCCTCCAGGCCTCTGCCATCATGAACAGCTTCTTCGTGAAATTCATCATGTGGGGCATTCTGACCGCGCTGGCGTACCACGTTGTGGTGGGTATTCGCCATATGCTGATGGACTTTGGTTACCTGGAAGAGACTTTCGAAGCCGGGAAACGTTCCGCTAACATTTCATTTGTGATTACAGTCGTGCTTTCACTTCTCGCAGGAGTTCTCGTATGGTAAGCAACGCCTCCGCATTAGGACGCAACGGCGTACATGACTTCATTCTGGTCCGTGCTACCGCCATCGTTCTCACCCTCTACATCATCTATATGATCGGTTTCTTCGCGACCAGCGGCACGCTGACGTGGGAAATCTGGAGTGGGTTCTTCGGATCTGCCTTCACCAAAGTGTTCACCCTGCTGGCGCTGTTCTCCATTCTTATTCATGCCTGGATTGGCATGTGGCAGGTGTTGACCGATTACGTTAAACCGCTGGCGATTCGCCTTCCTCTGCAACTGGCCATTGTCGTTGCACTGGTGGTTTACGTTATTTATGGATTCGTTGTGGTGTGGGGTGTGTAATGAAACTGCCAGTCAGAGAATTTGATGCTGTTGTGATTGGTGCGGGTGGCGCAGGTATGCGCGCCGCGCTGCAAATTTCCCAGAGCGGCCAGACCTGTGCGCTGCTCTCTAAAGTATTCCCGACCCGTTCCCACACGGTATCTGCGCAGGGCGGTATTACCGTTGCGCTGGGTAACTCCCATGAAGATAACTGGGAATGGCACATGTACGACACGGTAAAAGGGTCCGACTACATCGGCGACCAGGATGCCATCGAATATATGTGTAAGACTGGCCCGGAAGCGATTCTGGAGCTGGATCATATGGGTCTGCCGTTCTCCCGTCTGGAAAATGGCACCATCTATCAACGTCCGTTTGGCGGCCAGTCGAAAAACTTCGGCGGCGAGCAGGCGGCACGTACCGCGGCAGCGGCTGACCGTACCGGTCACGCGCTACTGCATACTCTGTATCAGCAGAACCTGAAAAACCACACTACTATCTTCTCCGAGTGGTATGCGCTGGATCTGGTGAAAAACGCCGATGGCGCGATTGTTGGTTGTACCGCGCTGTGCATTGAAACTGGTGAAGTGGTCTACTTCAAAGCGCGCGCAACCGTGCTGGCGACCGGCGGTGCAGGGCGTATTTACCAGTCCACCACTAACGCCCACATCAATACCGGTGACGGCGTTGGGATGGCTATCCGCGCTGGCGTTCCGGTGCAGGATATGGAGATGTGGCAGTTCCACCCAACCGGTATCGCCGGTGCGGGTGTTCTGGTGACAGAAGGCTGCCGTGGTGAAGGCGGTTACCTGCTGAACAAACACGGCGAACGTTTCATGGAACGCTATGCCCCGAATGCGAAAGACCTGGCGGGTCGTGACGTGGTGGCGCGTTCCATCATGATCGAAATCCGTGAAGGTCGCGGCTGTGATGGCCCATGGGGTCCACACGCCAAGCTGAAACTCGACCACTTGGGTAAAGAGGTACTGGAATCCCGTCTGCCGGGCATTCTGGAGCTGTCCCGTACCTTCGCCCACGTCGACCCGGTGAAAGAGCCGATTCCGGTTATCCCTACTTGCCACTACATGATGGGCGGTATTCCGACCAAAGTGACCGGTCAGGCATTGACCGTGAACGAGCAGGGCGAAGATGTGGTCATCCCAGGACTGTTCGCGGTAGGCGAAATTGCCTGTGTGTCCGTACACGGTGCCAACCGTCTGGGGGGGAACTCCCTGCTGGACCTGGTGGTGTTTGGCCGTGCGGTGGGTCTGCACCTGCAGGAATCCATTGCCGAACAGGGCGCGCTGCGTGACGCCACTGACGACGAAATTGATGCATCGCTTGAGCGTCTGAACCGCTGGAACGGTAACCGTAACGGTGAAGATCCGGTGGAAATCCGCAAAGCGCTGCAGGAATGTATGCAGCACAACTTCTCGGTATTCCGTGAAGGTGACACGATGGCGAAAGGTCTTGAGCAGCTGAAAGCGATCCGCGAGCGCCTGAAAAACGCCCGTCTGGATGATACTTCCAGCGAGTTCAACACCCAGCGCGTTGAGTGTCTGGAGCTGGATAACCTGATGGAAACCGCGTTCGCAACCGCGATGTCGGCCAACTTCCGTACCGAAAGCCGTGGCGCGCATAGCCGCTTCGACTTCCCGGATCGTGACGATGAAAACTGGCTGTGCCATTCCCTGTATCTGCCAGAGTCGGAAACCATGACGCGCCGTCAGGTGAACATGGAACCGAAACTGCGTCCGGCGTTCCCGCCGAAGATTCGTACTTACTAATGCGGAGACAGGACAATGAAACTCGAATTCTCAGTTTATCGTTATAACCCGGATGTAGATGACGCTCCGCGCATGCAGGATTACACGCTGGAAGCGGAAGAAGGTCGTGACATGATGCTGCTGGATGCGTTAATCCAGCTGAAAGAAAAAGATCCGACACTGTCGTTCCGTCGCTCCTGCCGTGAAGGGGTGTGTGGCTCTGACGGCGTCAACATGAACGGCAAAAATGGTCTGGCCTGCATCACGCCAATTTCCGCGTTGCAGCGCCCGGGCCAGAAAATTGTTATCCGTCCTCTGCCAGGCCTGCCGGTCGTGCGTGATTTGGTGGTAGACATGGGGCAATTCTATGCACAATATGAGAAGATTAAACCTTACTTATTGAATAATGGGCAAAATCCACCCGCTCGTGAGCATTTACAGTCTCCTGAGCAGCGTGAAAAACTCGACGGCTTGTATGAGTGTATTCTCTGTGCATGTTGTTCAACGTCGTGCCCGTCGTTCTGGTGGAACCCGGACAAGTTCATCGGCCCGGCCGGTCTGCTGGCTGCCTATCGCTTCCTGATCGATAGCCGCGACACCGAAACCGATAGTCGTCTGGAAGGTTTAAGTGACGCTTTCAGCGTATTCCGCTGCCATAGCATCATGAACTGCGTCAGTGTGTGTCCGAAGGGGCTGAACCCGACGCGCGCCATCGGCCATATTAAGTCGATGCTGCTGCAGCGCAGTGCGTAAGTAAGTAGTGAGAGGGGGCGCTGTTCCCCCTCACCCTAACCCTCTCCCAAAGGGAGAGGGGATAGATTGCAGAAACCTTTAAAAACTGCCCTGAAGTCTAGACAGTTTCTAAAGGTTCCTTCGCGGGCCAAAGTAAAAGAGCTCGCAGGTGAACCCCGGCACGTACACGCGGTGTGCGTGGTAGTTTCTACGGCGAAAGTAAGCATAAAAATGCTTAAGGGATCACGATGCAGAACGGCGCAATGAAAGCCTGGCTGGACTCTTCTTACCTCTCTGGTGCCAACCAGAGCTGGATAGAACAGCTCTATGAAGACTTCTTAACCGATCCTGACTCAGTGGACGCAAACTGGCGTTCCATGTTCCAGCAGTTGCCTGGCACGGGAGTCAAACCGGATCAATTCCATTCCAAAACACGTGATTATTTCCGTCGTCTGGCGAAGGATGCCTCACGTTACTCTTCTGCGATTTCCGACCCTGACACCAACGCGAAGCAGGTTAAAGTCCTGCAGCTTATTAACGCTTATCGCTTCCGCGGTCACCAGCATGCGAATCTCGATCCGCTGGGACTGTGGAAACAAGACCGTGTGGCGGATCTCGATCCGGCGTATCACGATCTGACCGAGGCCGATTTCCAGGAAAGCTTTAACGTAGGTTCTTTTGCCATCGGTAAAGACACGATGAAGCTGGGCGATCTGATCGACGCCCTCAAGCAAACCTACTGCGGCTCCATCGGCGCGGAATACATGCATATCACTTCTACCGAAGAGAAACGCTGGATCCAGCAGCGTATCGAATCCGTAGCGGGCCACGCGACCTTCTCGGCTGACGAGAAAAAACGCTTCCTGAACGAACTGACCGCAGCGGAAGGGCTTGAGCGCTATCTGGGCGCGAAGTTCCCGGGCGCAAAACGCTTCTCGCTGGAAGGCGGCGATGCGTTAGTGCCAATGCTGAAAGAGCTGATTCGTCATGCAGGCAAGAGCGGTACCCGTGAAGTGGTACTGGGCATGGCGCACCGTGGTCGTCTGAACGTGCTGGTCAACGTGCTGGGTAAAAAACCGCAGGACCTGTTCGACGAATTCGCGGGCAAACATAAAGAACATCTCGGCACCGGTGACGTGAAGTACCACATGGGCTTCTCGTCTGATATCGAAACCGAAGGCGGTCTGGTTCACCTGGCGCTGGCGTTTAACCCGTCGCATCTGGAGATCGTCAGCCCGGTAGTTATCGGTTCCGTGCGTGCGCGTCTGGATCGTCTGGACGAGCCAAGCAGCAACAAAGTGCTGCCAATCACCATTCACGGTGATGCGGCGGTCACAGGGCAGGGCGTGGTTCAGGAAACCCTGAACATGTCCAAAGCGCGTGGTTATGAAGTGGGCGGTACCGTTCGTATCGTCATCAACAACCAGGTGGGCTTCACAACGTCTAACCCGCTGGATGCGCGTTCAACCCCTTACTGCACCGACATCGGCAAGATGGTACAGGCGCCAATCTTCCACGTGAACGCGGATGACCCGGAAGCGGTCGCCTTCGTGACCCGTCTGGCGCTGGACTTCCGTAACACCTTCAAACGCGATGTGTTCATCGACCTGTTCTGCTACCGCCGTCACGGCCACAACGAAGCCGACGAGCCAAGTGCAACCCAGCCGTTGATGTACCAGAAAATCAAAAAACACCCGACGCCGCGCAAAATCTACGCTGACAAGCTGGAAAGCGAAAAAGTGGCGACGCTGGAAGATGCGACCGAAATGGTCAACCTCTACCGCGACGCGCTGGATGCGGGTGAGTGCGTGGTGAAAGAGCTGCGTCCGATGAACATGCACTCCTTTACCTGGTCGCCGTACCTCAACCACGAGTGGGATGAGAGTTACCCGAACAAGGTCGAGATGAAGCGCCTGCAGGAGCTGGCTAAACGCATCAGCACCGTGCCAGACGCCATCGAGATGCAGTCTCGCGTGGCAAAAATTTATGCTGACCGTCAGTCTATGGCGGCAGGTGAGAAGCTGTTCGACTGGGGCGGTGCAGAAACGCTGGCTTACGCGACGCTGGTTGACGAAGGTATTCCTGTTCGTCTGTCCGGTGAAGATGCGGGCCGTGGCACCTTCTTCCACCGCCACGCGGTAGTTCACAACCAGTCTAACGGTTCAACCTACACCCCGCTGCAGCACGTGCACAACGGTCAGGGCCAGTTCAAGGTCTGGGACTCCGTGCTCTCTGAAGAAGCGGTGCTGGCCTTCGAATACGGTTACGCTACCGCAGAGCCGCGTACGCTGACCATCTGGGAAGCGCAGTTCGGTGACTTCGCCAACGGTGCTCAGGTGGTTATCGACCAGTTCATCTCTTCTGGCGAACAGAAATGGGGCCGTATGTGTGGCCTGGTGATGCTCCTGCCACATGGTTATGAAGGCCAGGGTCCTGAGCACTCCTCCGCGCGCCTGGAACGTTATCTGCAGCTCTGCGCTGAGCAGAATATGCAGGTTTGCGTACCGTCCACCCCGGCTCAGGTTTACCACATGCTGCGTCGTCAGGCGCTGCGCGGTATGCGCCGTCCGCTGGTGGTCATGTCACCAAAATCCCTGCTGCGTCACCCACTGGCGGTGTCCAGCCTGGATGAGCTGGCGAATGGCACCTTCCTGCCTGCCATCGGTGAGATTGATGAACTGGATCCGCAGGCTGTGAAGCGTGTGGTGATGTGTTCTGGTAAGGTTTATTACGACCTGCTGGAACAGCGCCGTAAGAACGATCAGAAAGATGTCGCCATCGTGCGTATCGAACAGCTTTATCCATTCCCGCACCAGGCGGTGCAGGAAGCGCTGAAACCGTACGCTCACGTACATGATTTTGTCTGGTGCCAGGAAGAGCCGCTCAACCAGGGCGCATGGTACTGCAGCCAGCATCATTTCCGTGAAGTGATTCCATTTGGGTCTGCTCTGCGTTATGCAGGTCGCCCGGCCTCCGCCTCTCCGGCGGTAGGGTATATGTCCGTTCACCAGAAGCAGCAACAAGATCTGGTCAATGACGCGCTGAACGTCGATTAATTAAAGGATACATAATGAGTAGCGTAGATATTCTTGTTCCCGACCTGCCTGAATCTGTAGCAGATGCGACCGTCGCTACCTGGCATAAAAAACCAGGCGATGCCGTTAAGCGCGATGAAGTGCTGGTAGAAATCGAAACTGACAAAGTGGTACTGGAAGTACCGGCTTCGGCGGATGGCGTTCTGGACGCGGTGCTGGAAGACGAAGGCACCACCGTAACCTCTCGCCAGATCCTGGGTCGCCTGCGTGAAGGCAACAGCGCGGGCAAAGAGTCCAGCGCGAAGTCTGAAGAGAAAGCCTCTACGCCGGCTCAGCGCCAGCAGGCTTCTCTGGAAGAACAGACCAACGACGCGCTCAGCCCGGCGATCCGTCGCCTGCTGGCTGAACACAGCCTTGACCCGGCAGCCATCAAAGGTACCGGTGTAGGCGGTCGTCTGACCCGTGAAGACATCGACAAACACCTGGCGAAAGCGCCTGCTCAGGCAGAAGCGAAAGCCCCTGTGGCAGCCCCAGCAGCACAGCCTGCTCTGGGTGCGCGCAGTGAAAAACGCGTGCCAATGACTCGCCTGCGTAAGCGTGTGGCAGAGCGTCTGCTGGAAGCGAAAAACTCCACCGCGATGCTGACCACCTTCAACGAAGTGAACATGAAGCCAATCATGGACCTGCGTAAGCAGTACGGTGACGCGTTTGAAAAACGTCACGGTATCCGTCTGGGCTTTATGTCCTTCTACGTGAAAGCGGTTGTTGAAGCGCTGAAACGCTACCCGGAAGTGAACGCGTCCATTGATGGTGATGACGTGGTTTACCACAACTATTTCGACGTCAGCATGGCGGTGTCTACGCCACGTGGTCTGGTGACTCCGGTTCTGCGTGATGTGGATACCCTGGGTATGGCCGACATCGAGAAAAATATTAAAGAGCTGGCCGTGAAAGGCCGCGACGGCAAGCTGACCGTAGACGACCTGACCGGCGGTAACTTCACCATTACCAACGGTGGCGTATTTGGCTCGCTGATGTCTACCCCGATCATCAACCCGCCGCAGAGCGCGATCCTGGGTATGCACGCCATTAAAGATCGTCCGATGGCGGTAGACGGTAAAGTGGAGATCCTGCCAATGATGTATCTGGCGCTCTCTTACGATCACCGTCTGATCGACGGCCGCGAGTCCGTGGGCTTCCTGGTAGCGATTAAAGAGCTGCTGGAAGATCCAACGCGTCTGCTGCTGGACGTCTAGTCCCTTTTAGCATCACCTGCCCTGTAGGCCGGATACGCCTTGCACCGGCCTGCAGGTTTGAAGATAACGATTACCCTGAAGGATGGATAGAACACATGAACTTACATGAATATCAGGCCAAACAGCTGTTTGCCCGGTATGGCTTACCGGCTCCGGTGGGTTATGCCTGTACTACCCCGCGTGAAGCAGAAGAAGCCGCATCTAAAATCGGTTCCGGCCCGTGGGTAGTTAAATGTCAGGTTCACGCTGGTGGCCGTGGTAAAGCGGGCGGTGTGAAGGTTGTTAAGAGCAAAGAAGAAATTCGTGCGTTTGCTGAACATTGGCTCGGCAAGCGTCTGGTCACTTACCAGACAGATGCGAACGGCCAGCCAGTCAACCAGATCCTGGTTGAAGCGGCAACCGACATCGCGAAAGAGCTGTATCTGGGCGCGGTGGTAGACCGTAGCTCGCGTCGCGTGGTGTTCATGGCGTCTACCGAAGGCGGCGTGGAAATCGAAAAAGTGGCAGAAGAGACGCCACACCTGATCCATAAAGTGGCTATCGATCCACTGGCAGGTCCAATGCCTTACCAGGGCCGTGAGCTGGCGTTCAAACTGGGTCTGGAAGGCAAGCTGGTTCAGCAGTTCACCAAGATCTTCATGGGTCTGGCGACCATCTTCCTGGAGCGCGATCTGGCGCTGATCGAGATCAACCCGCTGGTGATCACCACTCAGGGCGATCTGATCTGCCTCGATGGCAAACTGGGTGCTGACGGCAATGCCCTGTTCCGCCAGCCGGATCTGCGCGAAATGCGTGACCAGTCTCAGGAAGACCCGCGTGAAGCACAGGCTGCTCAGTGGGAACTGAACTACGTGGCGCTGGATGGCAACATCGGCTGCATGGTTAACGGTGCGGGCCTGGCGATGGGCACCATGGACATCGTTAAGCTGCACGGCGGCGAGCCAGCGAACTTCCTCGACGTAGGCGGTGGCGCAACCAAAGAGCGCGTAACCGAAGCGTTCAAAATCATTCTCTCTGACGACAACGTGAAAGCCGTTCTGGTGAACATCTTCGGCGGTATCGTACGTTGCGACCTGATCGCAGACGGCATCATCGGCGCGGTAGAAGAAGTGGGCGTTAACGTTCCGGTTGTTGTGCGTCTTGAAGGTAACAACGCTGAACTCGGCGCGAAAAAACTGGCTGACAGCGGCCTGAATATTATTGCAGCGAAAAGTCTGACGGATGCAGCTCAGCAGGTTGTTGCCGCAGTGGAGGGGAAATAATGTCAGTTTTAATCAATAAAGATACCAAGGTTATCTGCCAGGGCTTCACCGGTAGCCAGGGGACTTTCCACTCCGAGCAGGCGATTGCCTACGGTACGCAGATGGTTGGCGGCGTAACACCAGGTAAAGGTGGCACCACGCACCTGGGCCTGCCGGTGTTTAACACCGTGCGTGAAGCCGTAGAAGCGACGGGCGCAACCGCGACCGTTATCTACGTTCCGGCACCGTTCTGCAAAGACTCCATTCTGGAAGCAATCGACGCAGGCATCAAACTGATCATCACCATCACTGAAGGTATCCCGACGCTGGATATGCTGACCGTGAAAGTGAAGCTGGACGAAGCGGGCGTGCGCATGATCGGCCCGAACTGCCCGGGCGTGATCACCCCAGGCGAATGCAAAATCGGCATCATGCCAGGTCACATTCACAAGCCGGGTAAAGTGGGCATCGTTTCCCGTTCCGGTACGCTGACCTATGAAGCGGTTAAGCAGACCACCGACTACGGCTTCGGCCAGTCCACCTGTGTGGGCATCGGCGGTGACCCAATCCCAGGCTCTAACTTCATCGACATCCTGAAGCTGTTCCAGGAAGATCCACAGACCGAAGCGATCGTCATGATCGGTGAGATCGGTGGTAGCGCGGAAGAAGAAGCGGCTGCTTACATCAAAGAACACGTAACCAAGCCAGTAGTCGGTTACATCGCGGGTGTGACCGCGCCGAAAGGTAAGCGTATGGGTCACGCAGGCGCGATTATCGCCGGTGGTAAAGGTACGGCTGATGAGAAATTCGCAGCGCTGGAAGCCGCAGGCGTGAAGACCGTTCGCAGCCTGGCGGATATCGGCGAAGCACTGAAATCCATCATTAAGTAAGTCCTCTCTGCGCCCTGAAAGGGGCGCGTTGAAATAAAAAATGTCCGTTTCGACATGGTTGGCCGCTGTAAAGCGGCCTTTTTTATTGCCTGCGTTTCGCCACGAGGGTGAATTTGTAATCGTCGGTATTGAACACGTTGCGGCTGTATTCGAAAACCCGGCCATCTTTCAGGAAACCGCGGGAGACTTTTTCCAGGATCGGTTTTGCCGGATCGAGCGCCAGCGCGGCAATCGCCTCTTCTGAGGGCATGACCGGCACCAGCTCCTGTTCACTGCGATCGATGACCAGCTTTTTGATCTGTTCAACGTAGTGGTATTTCGACTTTTCCATCACTTCCCAGGTGAGGTCGGGGAACATCGCCAGCGGCATCCAGGTTTCTTCCAGGTTTACCGGCTTCTGCTTGATGAAGCGTACGCGCTTGACGTGCCAGACCTTATCATCCTCGCCAATTGCCAGCGTAGCCGCGAGTCTTGTATCGGCTTTTACCACTTCAAAAATTTTAACGTCGCTGTGCGTATCAACGTTGCGATCCGCCAGTTTTTCGTAAAAGCCGGTGAGCTGGTAAATGTCGTAATTGACCCGCTCCTCTTTTACATATGAACCACTGCCCTGGATGCTTTCGATGATCTGTTCGTCGGCAAGCAGTTTCAGGGCCTGCCGGACGGTGACGCGGCTGACGCTAAACGCCTCCTGAAGGCTGGATTCCGTTGGTAGCGCGTCACCCGGTTTTAATTCTCCGGCGTTAATTTTTTCGCGGAAGACATCCGCTATCTGCCGGTATCGCGGTTTATTGCCCATTTTATTGCGCCTGATTAATACCTTTTCTGAGAATTATGCATTCAACTAATGATTTGTAAATAATACAACTTAAATACAAATGTTGATGTTAGTGAAAATGATCACATAAATGTATTATCCGCTCTGCCACAATCCTCCGCAGACTATAACCATGCAACTGTGAGGATCTCTATGAACCTGACGACCCTGACCGATCCGCGTGCTGTCTGCGTTCAGGCGCAGTTTACCCGCCGTGATGAGGCAATACGTCAGCTCGCGATGCGGCTGGAGGCGCTGGGCAAAATCACTGACGCCGAGGCTTTTCTGGTGGACGTTTTTCAACGGGAATCGCTTGGCCCAACCGCGCTGGGTGAGGGGCTGGCTGTCCCCCATGGCAAATCGGCCACGGTAAAAGAGGCGGCATTTGCCGTCGCAACGCTGTGCGAGCCGCTGGAATGGGAAGGGGTGGACGGGCCGGAAGAGGTCACGCTCATTTTCCTGCTCGCGATCCCTCCGGCGGAAGCCGGATCAACGCATATTGAGGTGTTAACGGCGCTCACGTCTCGCCTGGCGGATGACGATCTCAGGGCCCGCGTAATGGCGGCGACCACGGCAGAAGGTGTGCTGACCGCGCTGGACGCCGCACCCGGGGAGCAGGCCGACGCCATCCAGGAGAGTGCCACGACTATTGTCTGCGTTACCGCCTGCCCGGCCGGGATTGCCCACACCTATATGGCGGCGGAGTACCTGGAAAAAGCGGGACGCAGGATGGGCGTCAACGTGGTGGTGGAAAAGCAGGGGGCGAACGGCATTGAGGGGCGCCTCACCTCGCAGCAACTGCAGGAGGCCAGAGCATGTATCTTTGCCGCAGAAGTGGCGATCAAAGAGAGTGAACGCTTTGCGGGGATCCCCACCGTTTCCGTACCCGTTGCGGAGCCACTACGTCATGCTGAAGCGTTAATAGAACGCGCGCTGGCGTTAAAGCCTGCCGATGCTGCGCGTCATGCGCCCGTCGATACTGAAACAAAAAAGAGTGTCAAAACCGAGCTCAAGCAGGCGCTCCTGAGCGGCATCTCCTTTGCGGTGCCGTTGATTGTTGCTGGCGGTACGGTACTGGCCGTGTCGGTATTGCTGGCGCAAATTCTGGGGCTGCAGCACTTATTCGATCAGGAAAATTCGTGGCTGTGGATGTACCGCAAGCTTGGCGGCGGCATGCTCGGCATGCTGATGGTTCCCGTTCTGGCGGCGTATACCGCTTACTCACTGGCGGATAAACCGGCGCTGACGCCGGGTTTCGCTGCTGGTCTGGCTGCCAATATGATTGGTTCCGGTTTTCTGGGTGCCATCGCAGGCGGGCTGATTGCGGGCTACCTGATGCGCTGGGTGAAAAATCACATTCGCCTCAGTAGCCGCTTCAACGGCTTCTTAACCTTTTATCTTTATCCGGTTATTGGCGTACTGGGCGCAGGCAGCCTGATGCTGTTTGTGATCGGCGAACCGGTGGCCTGGATAAACAACGCGCTCACCGCCTGGCTTAATGGTCTATCTGGCGCGAATGCGCTGCTCCTGGGCGCGATCCTTGGCTTTATGTGTTCGTTCGATTTGGGCGGGCCGGTCAACAAAGCCTCCTACGCGTTCTGCCTCGGGGCGATGGCCAACGGGGTGTATGGCCCCTATGCAATTTTCGCCTCCGTCAAGATGGTCTCGGCCTTTACCGTGACGGCGTCAACGATGCTGGCGCCGAGATTGTTTAAACCGTTTGAAATTGAAACCGGCAAATCAACGTGGCTGCTTGGCCTCGCGGGCATTACCGAAGGGGCAATACCGATGGCGATTGAAGATCCCCTCCGCGTCATTGGCTCATTTGTGCTGGGCTCCATGGTGACAGGGGCGATTGTTGGCGCGATAGGGATCGGCCTGTCCACGCCGGGCGCAGGCATTTTCTCGCTCTTTTTACTTCATGATGCAGGGCTGAGCGGTGTGGTTGCAGCGGCAGGCTGGTTTGGCGCGGCGCTGGTGGGGACCGCTATCTCCACATTTATTCTGCTGCTCTGGCGACGTCAGGCGGTCAAAACGGGCAAATACATCACTGAAGACGCCATACCGTAAAACGCACAACACAGGAAACGAAGATGAAAGCTGTATCTCGCGTTCATATCACGCCGCATATGCACTGGGACCGTGAGTGGTACTTCACCACCGAAGAGTCGCGTATTCTTCTGGTCAATAATATGGAAGAGATCCTGACCCGTCTGGAGCAGGACGAGGCCTATAAATATTACGTTCTCGACGGACAGACGGCAGTGCTGGAGGATTACTTTGCCGTCAAGCCCGAAAATCGCTCGCGGGTGAAGGTGCTTGTCGAGCGCGGAAAACTGATTATCGGCCCGTGGTATACCCAGACCGATACCACGATCGTCAGCGGCGAGTCGATTGTCCGCAACCTGATGTACGGTATTCGCGACTGTATGGCGTTCGGCGAGCCGATGATGATCGGTTATCTGCCGGATTCGTTTGGTATGTCAGGCCAGCTTCCGCATATTTATAACGGGTTTGGCATTACCCGCACGATGTTCTGGCGCGGCTGTTCTGAACGACACGGTACCGATAAAACCGAATTTCTCTGGCAGAGCCAGGACGGCAGTGAAGTGACGGCACAGGTGCTGCCGCTGGGCTATGCGATTGGTAAGTACTTACCTGAGGATGAGGCCGGGCTACGAAAACGGCTCGACAGTTATTTCGAGGTCCTGGAAAACGCCTCTGTCACCAAAGAGATTTTGCTGCCCAACGGCCACGACCAGATGCCGCTGCAGCAGAACCTTTTTGCGGTGATGGAGAAGCTTCGTGAAATCTATCCGCAACGTCAGTTTGTGATGAGCCGCTTCGAGGAGGTGTTTGACCATATTGAGGCGCGGCGCGATGAACTGGCGACGCTGAAAGGGGAGTTTATCGACGGGAAATACATGCGCGTGCACCGGACAATCGGCTCCACGCGCATGGATATTAAAATCGCCCATGCGCGTATCGAGAATAAAATCGTCAACGTGCTTGAGCCGCTGGCGACGCTTGCCTGGACTCTCGGCTTCGACTATCACCACGGTCTGCTGGAGAAAATGTGGAAAGAGATCCTCAAGAATCACGCCCATGACAGCATCGGCTGCTGCTGCAGCGACAAGGTGCATCGCGAGATTGTCTCCCGCTTTGAGCTGGCGGAGGACATGGCAGACAACCTGGTGCGCTTCTATATGCGCAAGATTGTCGACAACATGCCGCAATCCGACGCCGATAAGCTGGTGATGTTCAACCTGATGCCCTGGCCGCGTGAAGAGGTGATGAACACCACGATTCGGCTGCGCGCCAGCCAGTTTCGTCTGCGTGATGAGAAAGGCAACGAGATCCCGTATTTCATTCGCAGCGCGCGCGAACTCGACCCTGGTCTCATTGACCGGCAGATTGTCCATTACGGCAACTACGAACCGTTTATGGAGTTTGATATCCAGCTCAGCCAGATCCTGCCGTCGATGGGCTACCGTACGCTGTTTATTGAACCGCACGTAGCCGGAAAGGTGCTCTCTCCGGCGCAAAACACCGGTGCCTTACTGGAAAATGCCTTCTGGCAGATTGATATAAACGACGACGGTACGCTGCGTCTGCGCGACAAAGAAACCGGGCTGATTTACGACCGGGTACTGGAGATAGAAGAGAGTTCGGATGATGGCGATGAGTACGACTACTCGCCTTCACGGGAAGAGTGGAGACTCACTTCAGCACAGGGCGAGCATCAGGTTGACGTCATACACGAAGCCTGGCAGAGCAGGGCGGTGATCCGCCACCGTATTGCTGTACCGGCAAACCTCTCTGAACGCGCAGCACGTCAGCGAAAGGGTTCTCTTGAGGTGGCATTTGACATTACGCTCAGCCACAACAGCAGACGTATTGATGTGGCGGTGCGTCTGGATAACCAGGCGGATGACCACCGCGTTCGGGTGCTGATCCTCACACCGTTTACGACTCAGCATGTGCTTGCGGATACGCAGTTTGGCACCATGACTCGCCCCGTGCAGGATGCTGCGATGCAACGCTGGCAGGAAGAGGGCTGGAAAGAAGCGCCCGTTCCTGTCTGGAATTTGCTCAACTATGCCGTGCTGCAGGAAAAGCGAAACGGGCTTGCGCTGTTTACAGAAGGACTACGTGAATTTGAAGTGGTGGGCGATACCAAAAAAGCCTTTGCGCTGACTCTGCTGCGCGGCGTGGGGTTACTCGGAAAAGAAGATTTGCTGTTGCGCCCTGGCAGACCTTCGGGGATCAAGATGCCCGTCCCGGATTCCCAGATGCGTGGTCCGTTAACCTGCCGTTTTAGCCTGTTCAGTTTCAGTGGCACCCCTGAAAGCTCGGGCGTCACGCAGCAGGCTAAGGCGTGGTTAACGCCGGTGCAGTGCTATAACAAGATCCCCTGGGATGCGATGAAATTAAACCGTGCGTCGTTCACCACGCCGGAAAGTTACAGTCTGCTGGCGCTTTCCCCGACGGGATGCGTGCTCAGCGCGCTCAAAAAAGCGGAAGATCGGGATGAACTTATTCTTCGCCTGTTCAACCCTTCGGAGTCCAGCGTCTGCGAGACGACGTTATCCGTTAACCCGGCGTTGAAACGGTGCGGCGAAACGGACCTGAATGAACGGTTACTGGATGATCGTGAAGAGCAGGGGATTACCGGCACGTTCAGACCGGGGCAGTCACGAACCTTTAGCATTCTTCTTGCCTGAAAAACGAAAAAAGGCTGCCAGGTGCAGCCTTTTTTCATTAAATAGTCACGCTACGGTGTTAACTTATAGAGCGTGAAAAGTAAATTAAATGTAATTTCGAAGGGTTGCAGTCAAACTCTGGAAAAATAACCTGGCCCGACTACGCTTTAAGGATTGCCCCGCGTCGAAAAGGTGTTTTTCTTTTGCGTTAATTAAAATCACTTCTGTTTATATTTTTTCCCTTCTTCGATAACCAATCACAGCTTTGCATGCACATATCGTTAACATGGTTTTTACCATTCTTACCGCGTTTAAACATAGTTAACATCGGTCGTTGTTTTTGATTTAAATCAAAGTTTAATCCTTGGAAAAAGGTGCTTAAAAGCGCTAAATTGTCCCCGATCAAAATGGTCGAAAAGTGGTAATTTTGCTATAAATTGATCGCCGTCGAAAAACGTAAATATGATTCAATAAAAACCTGTTTATTGTAAGGGTTTTGCAGCGTATTATATTTGCGGGACCAATTTGAGTTTTTTATTAACGTATTTGTAACCTTTCATCACTGCTTTTTCATTCTGTAGAGAATAGGCAACGAAGAAGGGGAGCAGATAACTTTGTATTGGGGCATGCGTGTGGATCCTTTTCTTGGGGTTCACTCTCGGAGTCTTCATGCGATGAGCAAGGAGTCATAATGTTATACGTAGTCGAACTGTCGCGCTTACAGTTTGCCTTGACCGCGATGTACCACTTCCTGTTTGTGCCGCTGACGCTCGGTATGGCGTTCCTGCTGGCCATCATGGAAACGGTATACGTTCTGTCCGGCAAACAGATTTATAAAGATATGACCAAGTTCTGGGGCAAGTTGTTTGGTATCAACTTCGCACTGGGCGTGGCTACCGGTTTGACCATGGAGTTCCAGTTCGGGACTAACTGGTCATATTATTCCCACTATGTAGGGGATATCTTCGGTGCGCCGCTGGCCATTGAAGGTCTGATGGCCTTCTTCCTCGAATCCACCTTTGTAGGTCTGTTCTTCTTCGGCTGGGACCGTCTGGGCAAAGTCCAGCATATGGCGGTGACCTGGCTGGTGGCATTAGGGTCTAACCTGTCCGCGCTGTGGATCCTGGTGGCAAACGGCTGGATGCAGAACCCGATTGCGTCTGATTTCAACTTCGAAACCATGCGTATGGAGATGGTCAGCTTTGCCGAGCTGGTCCTGAACCCGGTTGCTCAGGTTAAATTCGTCCACACCGTGGCCTCTGGCTATGTGTGCGGCGCGATGTTCATTCTGGGCATCAGCTCCTACTATATGCTGCGTGGTCGTGACTTCGCCTTCGCTAAACGTTCCTTTGCTATCGCTGCAAGCTTCGGTATGGCTGCCATCCTCTCCGTTATCGTGCTGGGTGATGAATCCGGTTATGAAATGGGTGACGTACAGAAAACCAAGCTCGCCGCAATCGAAGCTGAATGGGAAACCCAACCGGCCCCGGCTGCCTTTACCCTGTTCGGTATTCCGGACCAGGACGCCCAGGAAAACCGCTTCGCCATTCAAATTCCTTATGCGCTGGGTATCATCGCCACCCGTTCTGTTGACAAACAGGTGACGGGTCTGAAAGAGCTGATGGAGCAGCACGAAGGCCGTATCCGTAACGGTATGAAAGCCTACGCTCTGCTGGAACAGCTGCGTGCCGGTTCTACCGACCAGGCCGTTCGTGACCAGTTCAACGACGTGAAGAAAGATCTGGGCTACGGTCTGCTGCTGAAACGCTATACCCCGAACGTCTCCGACGCGACGGAAGCGCAGATCCAGATGGCAACCAAAGACTCTATTCCACGCGTAGCGCCACTCTACTTTGCATTCCGTATCATGGTAGGCTGCGGCATCATCATGCTGCTGATCATTGCGGCGTCCTTCTGGTCTGTGATTCGTAACCGCATCGGCGAGAAAAAATGGCTGCTGCGTACGGCGCTGTATGCTATCCCGCTGCCGTGGATCGCAATTGAGTCCGGCTGGTTTGTTGCGGAGTATGGACGTCAGCCATGGGCGATTGGTGAGGTGCTGCCAACGGCGGTGGCCAACTCCTCGCTGACAGCAGGCGATCTGATCTTCTCAATGCTGCTGATCTGTGGTCTCTACACCCTGTTCCTGGTGGCTGAACTGTTCCTGATGTTCAAGTTCGCGCGCCTTGGCCCAAGCAGCCTGAAAACCGGTCGCTATCACTACGAGCAGTCCGGTGTGACTACTCAGCCGGCACGCTAAGACAGGAGTCATCAAATGATCGATTATGAAGTATTGCGTTTTATCTGGTGGCTGTTGATCGGTGTTCTGCTGATCGGTTTTGCTGTCACGGATGGTTTCGACATGGGGGTGGGGATGCTCACCCGTTTCCTCGGTCGTAATGACACCGAGCGTCGAATCATGATCAACTCCATCGCCCCGCACTGGGACGGTAACCAGGTGTGGCTGATCACCGCAGGCGGCGCGCTGTTTGCTGCCTGGCCGATGGTTTACGCGGCTGCGTTCTCCGGTTTCTACGTGGCGATGATTCTGGTTCTGGCGTCTTTATTCTTCCGTCCGGTCGGTTTTGACTACCGTTCCAAGATTGAAGACACCCGCTGGCGTAACATGTGGGACTGGGGCATCTTCATTGGTAGCTTCGTTCCACCGCTGGTGATTGGTGTGGCATTCGGTAACCTGCTGCAGGGTGTACCGTTCCACATGGACGAGTACATGCGTCTTTACTACACCGGTAATTTCTTCCAGCTGCTGAATCCGTTTGGTCTGCTGGCAGGCGTAGTCAGTGTGGCGATGATCATCACCCAGGGCGCAACCTATCTGCAGATGCGTACTGTTGGTGAGCTGCATCTGCGTTCTCGTGCAACGGCTCAGGTTGCTGCCCTGATCACACTGGTCTGCTTCGCGCTGGCAGGTGTTTGGGTGGTCTACGGTATTGATGGTTACGTGGTGACGTCTGCGATTAACCACGTCGCGCCGTCTAACCCGCTGACCAAAGAAGTGGCGCGTGAGGCCGGTGCATGGCTGGTGAACTTCAACGCGATGCCTGTGCTGTGGGCTATTCCGGCGTTGGGTGTGTTGCTGCCGCTGCTGACGGTTCTGACGTCTCGTCTGGAAAAAGGCGCTCTGGCGTTCGTGTTCTCATCACTGACGCTGGCGTGCATCATCCTGACTGCAGGTATCGCTATGTTCCCATTCGTGATGCCATCCAGCACCATGCTGAATGCTAGCCTGACCATGTGGGATGCAACCTCCAGCCATATGACGCTGAACTTAATGACTTATGTTGCTTGCGTGTTCGTTCCGATTGTTCTGGCCTACACCATCTGGTGTTACTGGAAAATGTTCGGTCGTCTCACTAAAGAACATATCGAAAGCAACACCCACTCTATGTACTAAGTAAGGAGCTGAATATGTGGTATTTCGCATGGATTTTAGGGACGCTTCTTGCCTGTGCTTTTGGTGTCATCACTGCCCTGGCGCTTGAGCACGTTGAAGCGACCAAAGCGGGTGAAGAAAAACACTAATGAAGATTATCGCAACGTTATATGCGGTAATGGATAAGCGCCCGTTACGGGCGCTTTCTTTAGTGATGGCATTACTGCTGGCAGGGTGTATCTTCTGGGACCCTTCGCGTTTTGCAGCGAAGACCAGCGAGCTTGAGATCTGGCACGGTTTTCTCATTATGTGGGCGGTGTGCGCAGGTGTGATCCACGGCGTAGGCTTTCGTCCGAAAGCGATTCACTGGCAGGGCATTTTCTGCCCGCTTATTGCCGATATCGTGCTGCTTGCTGGATTGATTTTCTTCTTCTTCTGAATAAGAAATGTCCGTTAACCATATGGGCTTACCCGAGCCCATAAAAATTTACTCTCCGTTTACTTTCTCCCATTCCAAACCATCATTCCCGCGCGTATAGTAGCGAAGTTTAAAGCATAAACTTTTGTTGCATTACCGGGATGTAAAGTGAATACAACGCTGTTTCGATGGCCGGTTCGTGTCTATTACGAAGATACCGATGCCGGTGGTGTGGTTTACCACGCCAGCTACGTTGCTTTTTATGAACGGGCACGCACAGAGATGCTGCGCCATCATCACTTTAGTCAACAGGTACTGTTGGCTGAGCGAGTTGCCTTCGTGGTACGCAAGATGACGCTTGAGTATTTTGCGCCTGCCAGACTCGACGATATGCTCGAAGTCCAAACTGAAATTACATCAATGCGCGGAACCTCGCTGGTTTTCACGCAGCGGATAGTCAATGCAGAGAACACCGTACTGAACTCAGCTGAAGTACTGATTGTCTGTGTTGATCCAACCATAATGAAGCCTCGTGCGCTTCCTAAGTCTATTGTCGCGGAGTTTAAGCAGTGACTGACATGAATATCCTTGATTTGTTCCTGAAGGCAAGCCTTCTGGTTAAACTTATCATGCTGATTTTGATTGGTTTTTCAATCGCATCCTGGGCCATCATCATCCAGAGAACGCGTATTCTCAATGCGGCTGGCCGTGAAGCGGAAGCGTTTGAAGATAAGTTCTGGTCGGGTATCGAACTGTCCCGTCTGTATCAGGAAAGTCAGGGTCGTCGCGATAGTCTCGCTGGCTCCGAACAAATTTTCTACAGCGGATTCAAAGAGTTTGCCCGTCTGCATCGCGCGAACAGCCATGCACCTGAAGCGGTGGTGGAAGGGGCCTCGCGTGCGATGCGTATCTCCATGAACCGCGAGCTGGAAAATCTTGAAACGCACATTCCTTTCCTGGGAACGGTGGGTTCCATTAGCCCGTATATCGGCCTGTTTGGTACGGTGTGGGGGATTATGCACGCCTTTATCGCGCTGGGCGCAGTGAAGCAGGCGACGTTGCAGATGGTTGCACCGGGTATTGCAGAAGCACTGATTGCAACCGCTATCGGTCTGTTTGCGGCAATCCCGGCGGTTATGGCTTACAACCGTCTGAACCAGCGCGTGAATAAACTGGAACTGAACTACGACAACTTCATGGAAGAGTTCACCGCGATTCTGCACCGTCAGGCGTTTACCAGCACCGAGAGCAACAAGGGGTAAACCATGGCCAGATCGCGTGGACGAGGTCGTCGCGAGCTCAAGTCCGAAATCAATATCGTTCCGCTGCTGGACGTACTGCTGGTGTTGCTGCTGATCTTTATGGCGACAGCGCCCATCATTACCCAGAGCGTGGAAGTTGATCTGCCGGATGCGACAGAATCACAGGCGGTAAGCACCAATGACGATCCTCCGGTCATCATTGAGGTTTCCGGCGTAGGGCAATACAGCGTCGTGGTAGAGAAAGATCGTATGGATCAGCTACCGCCGGAGCAGGTGATTGCTGAAGCGCAACGA
Organism: Enterobacter sp. 03-F-07-AD-ECC; assembly: GCF_047530935.1. Taxonomy (NCBI): domain Bacteria; kingdom Pseudomonadati; phylum Pseudomonadota; class Gammaproteobacteria; order Enterobacterales; family Enterobacteriaceae; genus Enterobacter; species Enterobacter sp. 03-F-07-AD-ECC. The sequence continues at coordinate 175,871 of NZ_JBLKBZ010000001.1, forward strand.
CGCCTGGAGTCAAATCCGAAAACGGTCTTCTTAATCGGTGGTGCGAAAGACGTGCCTTACGATGAAATTATTAAAGCGCTGAACTTGCTACATAGTGCGGGTGTTAAGTCGGTTGGCTTAATGACTCAGCCTATTTGATCATCCGCGTAGTTTTTGGGAACCGATAGTGTCAAAGGCAACCGAACAGAACGACAAGCTTAAGCGAGCGATAATCGTCTCCGCAGTGCTGCATGTGATCCTTTTTGCAGGGCTGATCTGGAGTTCGTTCGACGAGCATATTGATGCATCAGGCGGCGGTGGCGGTTCTTCTATCGACGCCGTCATGGTGGATCCCGGTGCGGTCGTGCAGAACTATAACCGTCAGCAACAGCAGCAGGCGAGTGCAAAACGGGCTGAAGAGCAGCGAGAAAAACAGGCGCAACAGCAAGCGGAGGAACTGCGTGAAAAGCAGGCCGCCGAGCAGGAACGTCTGAAGCAGCTTGAGAAAGAACGTTTGCAGGCGCAGGAAGCCGCGAAAGAGCAGGCAGAACAGCAGAAGCAAGCCGAAGAGGCCGCGAAGAAAGCCCAGGAACAGCAAAAGCAGGCGGAAGAGGCGGCAGCGAAAGCCGCAGCGGATGCCAAAGCACAGGCTGATGCCCAGGCGAAATTAGCGGCAGAAGCGGCGAAGAAAGCCGCTGCCGACGCCCAGAAGAAAGCGGAAGCGGAAGCCGCGAAGAAAGCCGCCGCTGATGCTCAGAAGAAAGCGGAAGCAGAAGCCGCGAAAAAAGCCGCTGCTGATGCTCAGAAGAAAGCGGAAGCCGAAGCTGCGAAAAAAGCGGCTCAGGAAGCCGAGAAGAAAGCGGCTGCCGAGGCTGCGAAGAAAGCCGCTGCTGCCGAGAAAGCTGCCGCAGAAAAAGCCGCCGCTGCTGAAAAAGCGGCTGCGGAGAAGAAAGCTGCCGCCGAGAAAGCGGCTGCCGACAAAAAAGCTGCAGCTGAGAAGGCTGCTGCCGATAAAAAAGCGGCTGCTGAAAAAGCTGCAGCGAAAAAGGCTGCTGCAGAGAAAGCTGCTGCCGCTGCGGGCGTTGACGATCTGCTGGGCGATCTCAGTTCCGGTAAGAATGCGCCGAAAACAGGCGGTGGGGCGAAGGGGAGTGGTCAGCCGTCTAAAGACAGTGGTACTTCGGGTGCCAACGGTGGTGCGACGGGGGCGGATATCAGCGCTTACGCTAAGCAGATTCAGGTGGCTATTCAGAGTCGCCTGTTTGATGCAGGCCTTTATCAGGGTAAACAGTGCGTGCTGCATATCAACCTTGCGCCAGACGGCCGGTTGAAAAATGTGACGTCTGAAGGGGGCGATCCTGCGCTTTGTCAGGCAGCATTGGCCGCAGCAAGATCGGCGAACATTCCTAAACCGCCTAGTGAGGCTGTTTATGAAAAGATAAAAGATGCCAAACTGGACTTTAAGCTGTAATCGACTCTCCTTACGGAAGTATGGAAAACAGTCTATTGTCGTAACCAGGGTTTAGTAGTTTTGTCTATTTGGGTTTGTTAACATTCTGCTAAATTATCGTGGGTAAGGTTACCCAGATAAGGGAGATATGATGAAGCAGGCATTACGTGTAGCATTTAGTTTCTTAATGCTGTGGGCAGCTGTACTGCACGCAGAAGTACGTATCGAGATCACCCAGGGGGTGGACTCGGCACGCCCAATCGGTGTAGTTCCATTCCAGTGGGCTGGCCCTGGTGCGGCGCCTGAAGATGCCGGCGGCATCGTGGCTGCTGACCTGCGTAACAGCGGTAAATTCAACCCGTTAGATCGTTCTCGTCTGCCTCAGCAGCCGGGTAGCGCGCAGGAAGTTCAGCCTGCCGCGTGGTCTGCACTGGGCATTGATGCCGTGGTTGTGGGTCAGGTTACCCCTAACCCGGACGGCTCTTACAACGTGGCCTGGCAGCTGGTGGATACCGGCGGTGCACCGGGTACCGTTCTGGCTCAGAACTCTTACAAGGTCACTAAACAGTACCTGCGCTATGCGGCTCACGCTGCCAGCGATGCGGTATTCGAAAAACTGACCGGTATTAAAGGTGCGTTCCGTACCCGTATCGCCTATGTGGTACAGACCAACGGCGGCCAGTTCCCGTATGAGCTGCGCGTCTCTGACTACGACGGTTACAACCAGTTCCTGGTGAAACGCTCTTCTCAGCCACTGATGTCTCCAGCCTGGTCTCCGGACGGATCTAAACTGGCTTACGTGACCTTCGAAAGCGGTCGTTCTGCGCTGGTTATCCAGACGCTGGCTAACGGTGCTGTTCGTCAGGTGGCGTCGTTCCCACGTCACAACGGTGCGCCTTCGTTCTCGCCGGACGGCTCTAAGCTGGCCTTTGCGCTGTCCAAAACCGGTAGCCTGAACCTGTACGTGATGGACATTGGTTCTGGTCAGATCCGTCAGGTGACGGATGGTCGCAGCAACAACACGGAACCATCCTGGTTCCCGGACAGCCAGAACCTGGCGTTTACCTCTGACCAGGCAGGCCGTCCGCAAATCTATAAAGTGAACATCAACGGCGGGGCTCCGCAGCGTATCACCTGGGAAGGCTCTCAGAACCAGAACGCAGATGTGAGCAGCGACGGTAAATTTATGGTAATGGTCAGCTCCAACGGTGGGCAGCAGCACATTGCCAAACAAGATCTGGTAGCGGGTGGCGTCCAAGTTCTGTCGTCAACGTTCCTGGATGAAACGCCAAGTCTGGCACCTAACGGCACTATGGTAATCTACAGCTCTTCTCAGGGGATGGGATCTGTGCTGAATCTGGTTTCTACAGATGGGCGTTTCAAAGCGCGTATTCCGGCAACTGATGGACAGGTAAAATCCCCTGCCTGGTCGCCGTATCTGTAAATAATAATTAATTGATTACTAAAGGAATCATAGAAATGCAACTGAACAAAGTGCTGAAGGGGCTGATGATCGCTCTGCCTGTAATGGCAATCGCAGCGTGTTCTTCTAACAAGAACGCCAGCAATGACCAGAGCGGCGAAGGCATGATGGGTGCCGGCACCGGTATGGACGCGAACGGCAATGGCAACATGTCCTCTGAAGAGCAAGCGCGTCTTCAGATGCAGCAGCTGCAGCAGAACAACATCGTTTACTTCGATCTGGATAAATACGACATCCGTTCTGACTTCGCTGCGATGCTGGATGCTCACGCTAACTTCCTGCGTAGCAACCCGTCTTACAAAGTCACCGTAGAAGGTCACGCGGACGAACGTGGTACTCCAGAGTACAACATCTCCCTGGGTGAACGTCGTGCTAACGCTGTTAAAATGTACCTGCAGGGTAAAGGCGTTTCTGCTGACCAGATCTCCATCGTTTCTTACGGTAAAGAAAAACCTGCAGTACTGGGTCATGACGAAGCGGCGTACGCCAAAAACCGTCGTGCCGTACTGGTTTACTAAGAGAATTGCATGAGCAGTAACTTCAGACATCATCTGTTGAGTCTGTCGTTACTGGTTGGAATAGCGGCCCCCTGGGCCGCTTTTGCTCAGGCACCAATCAGTAGTGTCGGCTCAGGCTCGGTGGAAGACCGGGTCACTCAACTCGAGCGTATCTCTAACGCTCACAGTCAGCTTTTAACCCAACTCCAGCAACAACTTTCCGATAACCAAACTGATATCGACTCCCTCCGTGGTCAGATTCAGGAGAGCCAGTATCAGCTTAACCAGGTTGTGGAACGTCAAAAGCAGATCTTGCTGCAGATTGATAGCCTGAGCAGCGGGGGGGCAGCAGCGCAACCAGCAGCGGGCGATCAAAGCGGAGCGGCCACAGACGCGCCAGCGCCTTCAGCCGATGCCTCTGCTGCGACAGGGGCGCCTGTGCAGAGCGGTGACGCGAACACGGATTACAACGCGGCCATTGCACTGGTACAGGATAAATCGCGCCAGGATGATGCTATCGTTGCGTTTCAGAACTTCGTTAAGAAGTACCCGGATTCCACTTACCAGCCAAACGCAAATTACTGGCTGGGTCAGTTGAATTACAACAAGGGTAAAAAAGACGATGCGGCGTTTTATTTCGCTTCTGTGGTGAAAAATTACCCGAAATCGCCAAAAGCGCCTGATGCAATGTTTAAGGTCGGCGTGATCATGCAGGACAAAGGTGATACTGCGAAAGCCAAAGCGGTTTATCAGCAGGTGGTTGCAAAATTCCCGGGCACGGAAGGGGCCAAACAGGCGCAAAAACGTCTGAGTTCGATGGGATGATTATCGCATGACCAGAAATCGCGTTATTTCTGGTCGTGCAGCATGATTACTAAGCAGTTAAGTGATCTTCATCGAAATTTTTGTTGCGCAGAATTCTTAAATCAGTAATATATGCCGCCGTTGCCACGGGATATCAAACAACGTGAAAGCAGCGTAAAAGTGGGTCGTTAGCTCAGTTGGTAGAGCAGTTGACTTTTAATCAATTGGTCGCAGGTTCGAATCCTGCACGACCCACCACTTAAAGCAGTTCCGGCAGTACAGAGTGGGTGATTAGCTCAGTTGGTAGAGCATCTCCTTTACACGGAGGGGGTCGGCGGTTCGAGCCCGTCATCACCCACCACTCGGGTCGTTAGCTCAGTTGGTAGAGCAGTTGACTTTTAATCAATTGGTCGCAGGTTCGAATCCTGCACGACCCACCACTTCAAACGTGGAACCGAGTAAAATCTTCGAAGTCAGCACCCGAATGGGTCGTTAGCTCAGTTGGTAGAGCAGTTGACTTTTAATCAATTGGTCGCAGGTTCGAATCCTGCACGACCCACCACTTCGAAGAAAAATCCCGCAAGGGGTCGTTAGCTCAGTTGGTAGAGCAGTTGACTTTTAATCAATTGGTCGCAGGTTCGAATCCTGCACGACCCACCAATGTTAAAAAGCGCCCTAAAGGCGCTTTTTTGCTATCTGCAATACAACAAATGCTCCGCACATCTATTCCCGGTGACTTTTCACTCCAGATTCGCTATCTTGTTTAGTATACAAAACACAATTGCCCTGCGTTTTGCTATGTCAGGCAAAAGAAAGGCAATATTGTTAAGCCAGTAAAACGAGAAGCCATAATGAGCGTGATGTTTGATCCTGAAGCCGCAATCTATCCCTTCCCGCCGAAGCCTGTTCCGCTGAGCATGGATGAAAAGCAGTTCTACCGTGAGAAAATCAAGCGTCTTCTCAAAGAGCGAGATGCCGTGATGGTGGCACATTACTACACCGATCCGGAAATCCAGCAGCTGGCGGAAGAGACCGGAGGCTGTATTTCTGACTCTCTGGAGATGGCGCGCTTTGGTGCAAAACATCCTGCTTCCACGCTCCTGGTTGCGGGGGTGCGTTTTATGGGGGAAACGGCAAAAATCCTTAGCCCTGAAAAAACCATCCTGATGCCAACGCTGAACGCGGAGTGTTCACTGGATCTCGGCTGTCCGATTGACGAATTCTCGGCCTTCTGCGATGCCCATCCTGACCGGACCGTGGTGGTGTACGCCAATACGTCCGCTGCAGTGAAAGCGCGCGCAGACTGGGTTGTTACGTCGAGCATCGCCGTTGAACTGATTGAGCACCTGGACAGCCTGGGTGAGAAGATTATCTGGGCACCCGACCGCCATCTGGGAAGCTACGTCCAGAAGCAGACCGGGGCAGACGTGCTCTGCTGGCAGGGCGCCTGCATCGTTCATGACGAGTTCAAGACGCAGGCACTGTCCCGTATGAAGGCGCTTTACCCTGACGCCGCTATTCTTGTTCATCCTGAATCACCGCAGTCGATTGTCGACATGGCCGATGCCGTGGGTTCAACCAGCCAGCTTATTAATGCTGCCAGAACGTTGCCGCATAAGCAGCTTATCGTGGCGACCGATCGCGGTATCTTCTACAAGATGCAGCAGGCCGTGCCGGAGAAAGAGCTCCTCGAAGCGCCAACCGCAGGCGAGGGGGCCACGTGCCGCAGCTGTGCGCACTGTCCGTGGATGGCGATGAACGGCCTGAAAGCGATTGCCGAAGGGTTAGAAACCGGCGGTGCGGCGCATGAAATCCATGTGGATGCCGCTCTGCGTGAAGGCGCGTTAGTTCCACTTAACCGCATGCTGGATTTTGCGGCTACACTAAGTACTTAATTCACTACGTCCCGGGGAAAAGATGGATTTTTTTAGCACACAAAACATTCTGGTTCATATACCGATTGGTGCAGGTGGCTATGACCTGTCATGGATTGAGGCCGTTGGCACGCTGGCGGGATTACTCTGTATCTGGCTCGCAAGCCTGGAGAAGATCAGCAATTACGCGTTCGGGCTCATTAACGTTACGCTGTTTGCGATTATCTTCTTCCAGATCCAGCTCTACGCAAGCTTGCTTTTGCAGCTGTTCTTTTTTGCGGCCAATATCTACGGGTGGTACGCGTGGTCGCGGCAGAACAGCCAGCAGGAGGCCGAGCTGCAGATCCGCTGGTTACCCTTGCCGAAAGCCATCGCCTGGTTTGTCGCGTGTGTGGTCGCCATTGGTTTAATGACGGTCTACATCAACCCGGTATTTGCTTTCCTGACCCGCATTGCTGTGGCGGCCATGTCCGGCATCGGGTTACAGGTGACAATGCCTGTGCTTCAGCCGGATGCTTTCCCGTTCTGGGATTCCTGCATGATGGTGTTGTCCATTGCGGCGATGATCCTGATGACCCGTAAATACGTTGAGAACTGGCTGCTGTGGGTCATCATCAATGTCATCAGCGTGGTGATTTTCGCCCTGCAGGGCGTCTATGCGATGTCTCTGGAATATCTGCTGTTGACCTTCATTGCCCTGAACGGAAGCCGGATGTGGATTAACAGCGCGCGTGAGCGAGGCTCTCACGCGCTCTCCAGTTAATGGTGATGATGATGTGAATGGTCGGACTGCGCCTCATTCAGGTGGCAATCCGGCCCGTTACAGGGCTGGTACTCCATCTGGATGGTCGCGTGACCAATTTCATAGTGATGTTCAAGAAAGTGCTGGATGCGTTCGAGCAGCGCATCGTGGTCGTGCGGCGGGATCACCTGGACGTGCAACGTCATAACCGGTTTCTCGCCCACCAGCCAGACGTGCACGTGGTGGACGTTACGTACTTCAGGAACTGAACGATGCAGATTACGCTTTAACTCGGCGATATCCACCGAGGCGGGCGCCCCCTCCAGCAACTCATTGACGCTCTCCTTCAATAGCCGCCAGGCGCTGCGTAACACCAGACACGAGACCAGTACAGAAAGAATAGGGTCGACAGGCGTCCAGCCGGTGTAGAGGATCACCAGTGCGGCAACAATGGCTCCCACCGAGCCCAGTAAATCTCCCATCACATGCAGAGCCGCGGCGCGTACGTTAAGGTTCTTTTCACCACTGCCGCGATGCAAAATCCAGAAGGCCAGAAGATTGGCAAGCAGCCCCGCCACGGCGATCGCCATCATTGTCATCCCGGCGACCGGCTGAGGGTGTCTGAAGCGCTGAATGGCCTCCCAGACGATAAGAAGGGTAATGACCACCAGCGCAATCGCATTAACAAACGCGGCAAGCGTCGTCAGCCTCAGCCAGCCGAATGTATGGCGTGCATTAGGAGGACGACGTGCAAACTGTACGGCCAGGAGGGCAAAAAGCAGCGCTGCTGCATCGGTAAGCATATGTCCGGCGTCAGCCAGCAGCGCCAGGGAGCCGGAGATCAAACCGCCGATCACCTCAATAATCATGAAGGTGGCGGTAACGCCGAAGGCCAGCAGCAAGCGTTTAGCGTTGTCGTCGCCGGAGGCGTGGGAATGTGTGTGAGCCATGTTATCTTTCCTGATTCGTTATTGTTATTAGTGTAGCGTTTTTAATAAGTTACTCAAAAAGAAAGGAGAGCCTGAGCTCTCCTTTCGCAGTTAAATCCCTAACCGGTTACTGGGTTGTACCATCCGTTTTGGTATTGGCATCATCGCCCACTTTGTCATTCGCGTCCGGGCAACGGCCGTCTTTACACATCGTGTTTTTGTGAACCTCATCCTTGCTCATATTGTCATGATTCATGGTGCCTGAGTCGGTACCATCAGGGTGCAGCATCGTGCCGCCGGTATTCGTGTTCCCGTTATTAATTTGGCTGTTATCGACATTGTTCGGGGCGACATTCTGTTTGGCATCAGGGGCCACCTGGCCTGCTGACGCAGCCGCGTTAGCATCGCCGTTACCCGATGAGCTCGTTTCAGCCGCAAGAACGCTGCCGCTTGCCAGGGTGAGGGTTGCCGTCAGGAAGAGAGTTGCCAGTTTCGTCATTTTCATCATGGTGCTCCTGTTCTTGTCGTTACGCTGGATAACATTCTCCAACAGTGCATCTTTTTCAGAGGCGAAAGATCCCGCCAGACGGACTTACGTCAGTAGGGAATCGCGTTTAATAAAGCAAAAATGGTTGTTACAGTTAAAAAGCTTAGGTTAGATCTCGTTTTTCGCTATTTTGTGGCGATTTTTAGGCGAATTCCAGGAATTATCTGCGTGAAGTGTAAAACCGTGTTTACACTTCCTGGTCGACAAGATAGATTGAAAGGATTGCTTTCATTACTAAAGATATGGCAGAGCTGGAAAGAAGATGAATTATCAGAACGACGATTTACGCATTAAAGAGATCAATGAGTTATTACCTCCTGTAGCACTCCTTGAGAAATTCCCCGCCACTGAAAATGCCGCAAATACGGTTTCTCATGCTCGTAAAGCGATCCACAAGATCCTGAAAGGTAATGACGATCGTCTTCTGGTGGTGATTGGCCCGTGCTCTATCCACGATCCTGCCGCGGCAAAAGAGTATGCCGCGAGACTGCTTAAGCTGCGCGAAGAGCTTAAAGATGAGCTGGAAATTGTGATGCGCGTGTACTTTGAAAAGCCGCGCACCACCGTTGGCTGGAAAGGGCTGATTAACGATCCGCATATGGACAACAGCTTCCAGATTAACGACGGCCTGCGTATTGCGCGCAAGCTTTTGCTGGAGATTAACGACAGTGGCCTGCCAGCCGCCGGTGAGTTCCTGGATATGATTACGCCACAATATCTGGCAGACCTGATGAGCTGGGGCGCCATTGGCGCGCGTACCACTGAATCTCAGGTTCACCGTGAACTGGCGTCCGGCCTCTCTTGCCCGGTGGGTTTTAAAAACGGTACCGATGGCACCATCAAAGTCGCTATTGACGCCATCAATGCGGCAGGGGCACCACACTGCTTCCTGTCCGTGACCAAATGGGGTCACTCTGCCATTGTTAACACCAGCGGTAACGGTGACTGCCATATCATTCTGCGCGGCGGTAAAGAGCCTAACTACAGCGCAAAACATGTCGCGGAAGTGAAGGTCGGGCTGGAAAAAGCGGGGCTGCCGCCTCAGGTGATGATCGACTTCAGCCACGCCAACTCCAGCAAGCAGTTTAAAAAGCAGATGGAAGTCGGCGCTGATGTTTGTCAGCAGATTGCTGGCGGCGAGAAAGCGGTGATTGGGGTGATGATTGAAAGCCATCTGGTTGAGGGTAACCAGAACCTCGAAGGCAGCGAGCCGCTGGTCTATGGCAAGAGCGTGACGGATGCCTGCATTGGCTGGGAAGATACCGACGCGATCCTGCGTCAGCTGGCGAATGCGGTAAAAGCCCGTCGCGGTTGATTCTTCCGGCACAAATAAAAAAGCGCGGAAGGCTCCGCGCTTTTTTTATGTCCGGCGAAAATTACTTCGCTTTACCCTGGTTCGCAACAGCCGCGGCTTTCGCTGCGATCTCATCCGCGTTACCCAGATAGTAGTGTTTGATTGGCTTGAAGTTTTCGTCGAACTCATACACCAGCGGTACGCCAGTCGGGATGTTCAGTTCGAGGATCTCGTCTTCACCCATGTTGTCCAGGTATTTCACCAGCGCGCGCAGGGAGTTACCGTGAGCGGCGATGATCACGCGCTCACCGCTTTTCAGGCGTGGCAGAATGGTTTCGTTCCAGTAAGGAACAACGCGGTCAATGGTCAGCGCCAGGCTCTCGGTGGTTGGCAGCTCAGCGTCGGTCAGTTTCGCGTAACGCGGGTCGTGGCCCGGATAGCGCTCGTCATCTTTGGTCAGCTCTGGTGGGGTTACCGCGAAGCCGCGACGCCACTGTTTAACCTGCTCGTCACCGTACTTCTCAGCGGTTTCGGCTTTGTTCAGACCCTGCAGCGCACCGTAGTGACGCTCGTTCAGTTTCCAGGATTTCTCAACCGGCAGCCAGGCCTGATCCAGCTCGTCCAGCACGTTCCACAGGGTGTGGATGGCACGTTTCAGCACAGAGGTGTAAGCAAAATCAAAGCTGAAGCCTTCTTCTTTCAGCAGTTTACCTGCTGCTTTTGCTTCGCTTACGCCTTTCTCAGACAGATCAACGTCGTACCAACCGGTGAAGCGGTTTTCGTTGTTCCACTGGCTTTCGCCGTGGCGCACCAGAACCAGCTTAGTAATAGCCATCTCTTACTCCTCAAGCATTTTTAGAATGATAACAATTCTCATTATATTGCCGTGGCCGTGCCAGCAGCAACGCTTAACCCTAACCATAGCGAAAATAGTCTCTGAGTGTAAGGTGCTTGTGAATCCAGGGTTATGATTTTGTCTGCGATTGGCGCTATTTTCAGCAAGGCGTGCAGAAAAAAGCCCTCCAGGGGAGGGCTGACGTTGTTGCGGCCGGAGGTTAAGCGTGCGGAGTAAAATGATACTCGGTGACGCTGACGTACTCTTCACCCGGGCGCAGCACACAGTCCGGCTGTGGCCATTCGGGATAGTTCGGGCTGTCCGGCAGGAACTCGCTTTCCAGCGCCAGACCTTGCCAGTCGCTGTACTCGCCGTGCTCTCGTGCGGTTGTCCCGCCAAGATAGTTACCGGAATAGAATTGCAGGGCAGGGGCGCTGGTGTAGACCGTCATCTGCAGTTTTTCATCCGCAGACCAGACCTGTGCAGCAGGCTGTTTCACATCGCCTTGTGCCTGCAGCAGGAACGCGTGGTCGTAACCTTTCACCTTGCGCTGATCGTCATCGCTCAGGAAATCCTGGGCGATAGATTTTGCGTTGCGGAAGTCAAAGCTGGTACCTTCCACGGGCTTCAGCCCCTGATACGGAATGCCCATCTCGTCCACCGGCAAATAGGCATCCGCAAGGATCTGCAGCTTATGGTTACGCACATCGCACTGGTTACCGTCCAGATTGAAGTAGGCGTGGTTGGTCAGGTTGACCGGACACGGCTTATCGACCGTCGCACGGTATTCAATGGCGATACGGTTGTCGTCGGTCAGCGTAAAGCGTGCAAACGCGGTAAGGTTACCCGGGAATCCCTGGTCGCCATCCAGCGAGTCAAGTGAAAACAGTACTTCCCGGTCGTTTTGCTGGACAATTTTCCAGCGGCGTTTGTCAAATCCTTCCGGTCCACCATGCAGCTGGTTCTCACCCTGGCTTGGCAGCAACGTGTAGCGAACACCGTCGAGCTCAAAACGGCTTTTCGCAATGCGGTTCGCATAGCGCCCGACGGACGCGCCAAGATAGGCGGCCTGGTTGATATACTGCTCAGGCGAGGCGCAGCCGAGAAGGGTTTCGCGCACGCTGCCGTCTGGCATTGGTACGCGGGCGGAAAGTAGGGTGGCACCCCAGTCCATGAGCGTAACAACCATCCCCGCGCTGTTGCGCAGGGTTAACAGGCGATACGGCAGACCATCCGGTGCGAGGGTTGGCGTTTCGTTTAGCACTGTCCGGCTCCTTGTGATGCTTTACAAACATAGAACGTTTCTTTAATGCCCGTTTTGGCTTCGTACTGTTTCTCCACCGCCGACTGGACGGCCGGGACGAGATCTTCCGGCACCAGAGCGACGATGCAGCCACCAAAACCACCGCCCGTCATGCGTACACCGCCTTTATCGCCGATGACCGCTTTGACAATCTCCACCAGGGTGTCGATTTGCGGAACGGTGATTTCGAAGTCATCGCGCATGGAGGCGTGGGACTCTGCCATCAGTTCCCCCATACGTTTCAGGTCTCCTTTTGCCAGCGCGGAAGCGGCTTCAACGGTTCGGGCGTTTTCGGTCAGCACATGACGAACGCGTTTTGCCACTACCGGATCCAACTCGTGCGCCACTTTGTTGAATTCATCAAGCGTCACGTCGCGCAGGGCCGGCTGCTGAAAGAAGCGTGCGCCGGTTTCGCACTGCTCGCGGCGGGTGTTGTACTCGCTGCCCACCAGCGTACGTTTAAAGTTGCTGTTGATAATCACGACCGCGGCACCCTTTGGCAGGGGAACGGCTTTGGTTCCAAGCGTTCGGCAGTCAATCAGTAACGCATGCTCTTTTTTGCCCAGCGCGGAGATAAGCTGGTCCATGATGCCGCAGTTGCAGCCCACAAACTGATTCTCCGCTTCCTGGCCGTTCAGTGCGATTTGCGCCCCGTCCAGCGGCAGATGGTACAGCTGCTGGAAGACGGTTCCCACCGCCACTTCCAGGGATGCCGACGAGCTTAAACCGGCCCCTTGTGGCACGTTGCCGCTGATGACGAGATCTGCACCGCCAAAATTCTTGTTACGCTTTTGCAGATGTTTCACCACGCCGCGCACATAGTTGGACCACTGCTGGCTGTCGTGGATAACAATCGGGGCATCGAGGGAAAACTCGTCCATCTCATTACTGTAATCCGCCGCAATTACGCGCACTTTGTGGTCATCGCGCTTTGCGCAGGCGATCACCGTCTGGTAATCAATGGCACAGGGCAGAACAAAACCGTCGTTGTAGTCGGTGTGTTCACCAATCAGGTTTACGCGGCCAGGTGCCTGGATAACGTGGGTGGCAGGGTAGCCAAATTTTTCAGCAAACAGGGATTGTGTTTTATCTTTCAGACTCATTTATTAGACTCCTGATTCGCGATAATGGACATCGCTAACGGCACGCAGGCGTTCTGCGGCCTGTTCTGCCGTCAGGTCACGCTGGGTTTCCGCCAGCATTTCATAGCCCACCATAAATTTACGCACCGTCGCAGAACGCAGCAGCGGCGGATAGAAATGGGCATGCAACTGCCAGTGTTGATTCTCTTCGCCGTTAAACGGTGCGCCGTGCCAGCCCATTGAGTACGGGAAGGAGCACTGGAACAGATTGTCGTAACGGCTGGTCAGCTTTTTCAGCGCCAGCGCAAGATCGTCACGCTGTGCGTCGCTGAGATCCGTAATGCGCTGAACATGTGCTTTAGGCAGCAGCAGCGTTTCAAAGGGCCACGCCGCCCAGTACGGCACAACGGCCAGCCAGTGTTCCGTTTCGACCACAGTACGGCTACCGTCGGCCAGTTCACGCCGGGTGTAGTCCACCAGCATCGGGGAGCCGTTTTCCGCGTAATAGGTTTTTTGCAGGCGATCTTCTCGTTCGGCTTCGTTGGGCAGGAAACTGTTCGCCCAGATCTGCCCGTGTGGATGCGGGTTAGAGCAGCCCATCGCGGCGCCTTTATTTTCGAATACCTGCACCCACGGATAAGTCTGGCCCAGCTCCGCAGTTTGTGCCTGCCAGGTGCTCACCACCTCTTTCAGCGCATCAACGCTAAGCTCCGGTAGCGTTTTGCTGTGATCGGGCGAGAAGCAGATCACGCGGCTGGTTCCCCGGGCGCTTTCACAACGCATCAGCGGATCATCGCTCTGCGGCGCGTCCGGCGTGTCGGTCATGAGCGCGGCAAAATCGTTGGTGAAAACGAAGGTGCCTTTGTAGTCCGGGTTTTTATCTCCCGTTACGCGGGTGTTGCCCGGACACAGGAAGCAGTCCGGGTCGTGCTGTGGCAGCGTCTGTTTTGCAGGCGTCTCTTGCGCCCCCTGCCAGGGGCGCTTGGCGCGATGCGGAGACACCAAAATCCATTGCCCGCTAAGCGGGTTAAAACGACGATGCGGATGATCGACGGGATTGAATGAAGTCATGACGGATCCTTAGTCCGGATAACCTTGTGGGTGGCGAGACTGCCAGTGCCAGGTATCCTGTGCCATTTCATCCAGCGTGCGGGTAACACGCCAGTTAAGCTCTTTATCGGCTTTGGTTGCATCAGCCCAGTATGCCGGGAGGTCTCCTTCGCGGCGGGGGGCGAAGTGATAGTTGACCGGCTTACCGCAGGCTTTGCTGAAAGCGTTAACCACATCCAGCACGCTGCTGCCAATACCGGCGCCGAGGTTGTAAATATGCACGCCCGGTTTGTCGGCCAGCTGCTGCATTGCCGCCACGTGGCCGTCGGCCAGATCCATAACGTGGATGTAATCACGCACGCCGGTGCCATCTTCAGTTGGATAGTCATTGCCGAACACCGCCAGCGACTCGCGGCGGCCCACCGCCACCTGTGCGATATACGGCATCAGGTTATTCGGAATACCCTGCGGATCTTCACCCATATCGCCTGACGGATGGGCGCCGACCGGGTTGAAGTAGCGCAGCAGGGCGATGCTCCACTCCGGTTGTGCTTTTTGCAGGTCGGTCAGGATCTGTTCCACCATCAGTTTGCTTTTGCCGTACGGGCTTTGTGGCGTACCGGTGGGGAAGCTTTCAACGTAAGGAATTTTGGGCTGATCGCCGTAGACGGTGGCGGATGAGCTAAAGATGAAGTTTTTGACGTTCGCCGCGCGCATGGCGGAGATAAGACGCAGGGTACCGTTGACGTTGTTGTCGTAATACTCAAGCGGCTTCGCGACCGACTCACCGACCGCTTTCAGGCCAGCGAAGTGGATCACCGTTTCAATGGCGTGGTCGTGGAGGATCTCGGTCATCAACGCTTCATTGCGGATGTCACCTTCGACGAAAGTCGGCTGTTTTCCGCCAAGACGTTCAATCACAGGCAGCACGCTGCGCTTACTATTGCACAGGTTGTCGAGGATGATGACATCATGACCGTTTTGCAGCAGTTGCACACAGGTATGACTTCCTATGTAACCGCTACCACCTGTTACCAGAACTCGCATATTTCGCTCCATTAGGCTTATGGTATGTAATAACCATAGCATAACAGAGACGTGAAAAGTGTGACATGGGATAAATTAGTGGAATCGTTTACACTGTTTTTCAAACCCGCTTTTTTTTGATCCAGTCGCATTGTAGATCAAAGAGATAAAGAAGTATCACTGCAGGTTATCTGAAAAGCGGAGGGCGGCGCCCTCCGGAAGTTAATCGATTTTGCTCAGCAGGTAACGATAGTGCTCACCGTCCGGGATAAACTCCAGACGGTGCGTGATGCAGGCCGGTGCGTCTTCAGCATGATGTGAGACAAACAGTAACTGGGTCTCACCTTCGCCAATCAGCACATCCACAAAGCGACGGATCAGCTGGCGGTTCAGCGGATCCAGCCCCTGAAGCGGCTCATCGAGGATCAGCAGCGTCGGGTGTTTCACCAGCGCCCGGACGATCAATGCCAGACGCTGCTGCCCCCAGGACAGACTGTGAAACGGCGCGTCAGCGACCCGGTTGTCCATCCCCAGAATATCCAGCCACTGCTGGGCCAGCTTGTGCTGTTTGTCCGATACCGCCTGATAAATACCGATGGAATCAAAGTACCCGGAGAGGATCACATTGCGTACGGTGGTGCTGACCCGGTAATCCAGATGCAGGCTGCTGCTGACATAGCCGATATGCTTTTTGATATCCCAGATGGTTTCACCGCTTCCGCGACGGCGGCCAAACAGGGTCAGATCGTTGCTGTAGCCCTGCGGGTGATCGCCGGTGATCAGACTCAGCAGCGTCGATTTCCCCGCGCCGTTGGGACCGACAATCTGCCAGTGTTCGCCCGGATTAACCGTCCAGCTGAGATGATTCAGGATCGGACGATCGTCATAAGAGACCACCCCGTCACGCAGCACAATCCGCGGCTGATTGGGATCTAAAGCGAGACGTACCGAAGGGGCGTCGGGGTCGGGCAGGGTAATGCCGTCGAGCTTTTCGCTGTGCGCCAGTTGGGCAATCAACGCCTGCTTCAGCAGTACCGATTTTTCGCCGGTTTCGGTAAGGCTGCAGTCCGCCAGCACCCCGGCGTTCTGCACAAAATCCGGGATTTCATCAAAACGGTTAAGCACCAGCACAAGGGTGTAGCCCTGCTGGTTAAGCGAGGCCAGCAGGTCTGCCAGCTGGGCGCGGGACTGCACGTCCAGACCGTCGAACGGCTCGTCCAGGATTAACAGCTCAGGTTCGCTCATCAGCGCCTGGCAGAGCAGCGTTTTACGCGTCTCGCCGGTAGAAAGGTATTTGAAGCGGCGGTTGAGAAGGGCGGTGATGCCGAACTGCTCCGCCAGCTGCTGACAACGGGCAGGATTGTTGACTTCATCCTGAATAATTTCTGCCGTTGTGCGGCCCGTGTCTTCTTCGCCCGGGCTGAGGAGGTCCGTGTTGTTACGCTGCCATTCATCGCTCACCAGCTTCTGCAGCTGTTCAAACGACAGGCGCGTCGTACGCGTAAAATGGCTCTGGCGTTCACCTTTAAGCAGGGTGAGCTCTTCGGCCAGCGCCCGGGCCAGCGCGGACTTGCCGCTTCCGTTGGTGCCCACAAATGCCCAGCTTTCACCCGCATGGAGTGTTAAATCTGGCAGCGTCAGCGTTCGGGTATCGCCAAGACGAAACGTACCTTGCGAAATATGCAATGATGACATGATTTATCCCATTTTTTGCAGCATCAGATGTCAGGGATACTCACTGTCGACACGCTTGTCAATCCGCTCAGCACAATGTGGCGATAATTACCCGGTCTGCGTTGAAATATGCGGTGACTACAGCACCTTCTTCTAATTCGTGCGCCTCGCTCAGGGCAACCGTCGCGCACAGCACCTGGCCGTCCGGCAGGGTCATCAGGACCTCACACTGCGCTTCACCACGTTCAATGTGCTGGATGGTGCCCTGCAGCTGGTTGTCTGCCGCTTTGGCGCGTTCGGCATCGCGTGTCACTGCGACCCACGGCGCTTTCAGCAACACCAGCACCTCCTTGCCTTCATCCAGTCCCAGACGCTCTCCGCTTTGGGCGGTAATCGCGGCTTTCAGGCGGGTGGTGCCGTCGGCAAGCAGGATCTCGATATGTTGCTGCACCTGCCCGTTATCGCGCGCGGTGACCGTGCCAAACCACTGGTTGCGGGCGCTGGTCTGGAGTGAGAAGCGAGAAATGGCGGCTAACAGGCTGTCCAGCGGGAGGTTATCATCGTCACTTAGCACATCGAACGCTTTCTGCTGGATCTGGGCCAGCAGGTCATAAAGCTGAATCAGACGCTGGCCGTAGCGGGTCAGCACGGCGCCACCGCCCCCTTTGCCGCCCGTGGCTCGCTCAACCAGCATCTGCTCGCTCAGGGTATTCATGTCGTTGATCGCGTCCCAGGCGCTTTTATAACTAATGCCCGCGTTCTTTGCCCCCTGGCTTATTGAACCCGTTTGTTCTATTTGTTTAAGCAGGGCGATACGTCGTGGATCGGCGAAAAGCTTCTGCTGAAGTCGTAGGGTAAGGAGAATTTCAGCCTGCATAACGGAGTGTCCTGACAAAAGAGCTATTGTGAACCAAATGGCACAGGGCGCAAAGGGGACCGCACAAAAGGGGATGTTTTTCTTACTTTTCAGGGTAGAATAAGCCGTCCACAATATCTGGAGAAAACCATGTTAGAGTTGTTGAAAAGTCTGGTATTCGCCGTGATCATGGTACCAGTAGTGATGGCCATCATCCTCGGTGCCATCTACGGCCTGGGTGAAGTGTTCAACGTCTTTTCGAACATTGGTCACAGAGACCGCGCTAAAAAGCAGCACTGATTCCCCACAAAACGCCCGGCTTGCCCGGGCGTTTTGCTCTCAAGTATTTTTCGTCATCGCCGATATGATTTAAAGCATCCGGTAATTGTACCTCTTGATCGGTACGATTTAACGCTGGGATATCTCCGGCGTTGTCGTTATATTATTGCGTATATAACGAAACTCACAGGAGCTACAGATGGCACGTACAGGGTTACGCTTTTTCGCAGGGGCAACGCTGGCACTTTCGCTGACCGGACACGCGCTGGCCGACGAAGGTAAAATTACGGTTTTTGCGGCGGCGTCGCTGACGAATGCGATGCAGGATATTGCTGCTGCGTATAAAAAAGAGAAGAACGTCGACGTCGTCTCCTCTTTCGCGTCTTCTTCTACACTGGCGCGCCAGATAGAAGCGGGGGCACCGGCCGATCTGTTCATCTCTGCCGATCAGAAATGGATGGATTACGCCGTTGATAAGAAAGCCGTGGATACCACAACCCGCGAAACGCTGCTGGGGAATAGCCTTGTCGTGGTCGCGCCAAAAGCCAGTCCGCAGGGTGACATCACCATCAACAAAGAGACTCACTGGACGCGTCTTCTGAACGGTGGCCGGCTGGCAGTGGGCGATCCGGACCATGTACCGGCTGGGATTTACGCGAAAGAGGCCCTGCAGAAACTGGGCGCGTGGCAGACACTGTCATCAGATCTGGCGCCGGCGGAAGATGTACGCGGTGCGCTGGCGCTGGTGGAGCGCAATGAGGCTCCGCTGGGCATTGTCTACGGCTCGGATGCCGTTGCCAGCAAGGGGGTCAAAGTGGTTGGCACGTTCCCGGAAGACGCCCACAAAAAAGTGGAATATCCTGTTGCGATTGTTGATGGACATAAAAATGCGACCGTGACGGCCTTCCAGGCGTACCTGAAGGGGCCGGAAGCGTCCGCAATCTTTAAACGTTATGGATTTACGACTCACGAATGATATTGACCGATCCTGAATGGCAGGCTGTACTGCTGAGCCTGAAAGTCTCTTCCCTGGCGGTTGCGCTAAGTTTGCCCTTTGGGATCTTCTTTTCCTGGTTGCTGGTGCGCTGTAAGTTTCCCGGCAAAGCGCTACTTGACAGCGTTCTCCATCTTCCGCTGGTATTGCCGCCCGTCGTGGTGGGATATCTGCTGCTGGTGTCCATGGGCCGACGCGGGTTTATCGGCCAATGGCTGTACGACTGGTTCGGGCTGACCTTTGCCTTTAGCTGGCGCGGTGCGGTGCTGGCCGCGGCGGTGATGTCATTTCCGCTGATGGTGAGGGCTATCCGCCTGGCGCTGGAAGGGGTGGATATCAAACTGGAACAGGCCGCCCGCACGCTGGGTGCCGGGCGCTGGCGCGTCTTTTTCACCATTACGCTACCGCTCACGCTGCCGGGCATTATTGTCGGTACGGTACTGGCCTTTGCCCGTTCGCTGGGTGAATTCGGTGCCACCATTACCTTTGTTTCGAACATCCCCGGTGAAACGCGGACGATCCCTTCGGCCATGTATACGCTGATACAGACGCCGGGTGGCGAAGGTGCTGCGGCGCGTCTGTGTGTTATCTCAATTGTGCTGGCGCTGATATCGCTGCTGGTCTCTGAATGGCTGGCGCGACTCAGCCGCGAGCGGATGGGGAAATAGTTATGCTGGAACTCCATTTCACCCAGACGCTGGGAAACCACACCCTTACACTGGACGAGACGCTGCCTGCCACCGGCATCACCGCCATCTTTGGGGTCTCTGGCGCCGGGAAAACCTCGCTCATTAATGCGATCGGTGGCCTGACACGCCCGCAGGCAGGGCGCATTGTGCTGAACGATCGCGTCCTGAATGACGTTGAAAACAAGATTTACCTGACGCCGGATAAACGGCGTATTGGCTATGTGTTTCAGGATGCGCGGTTATTCCCGCACTACAGCGTGCGCGGGAATCTGCGTTATGGCATGGCCAAAAGCATGGCCGCGCAGTTTGACAAGCTGGTGGCGCTGCTGGGCATTGAGCCACTGCTTGACCGGTTGCCTTCCTCGCTCTCCGGCGGTGAGAAACAGCGAGTGGCGATAGGGCGCGCGTTGCTCACCGCCCCCGAACTCCTGCTGCTTGATGAGCCGCTGGCCTCGCTGGATATTCCGCGTAAACGTGAACTCCTGCCGTATCTCCAGCGCCTGGCGCGTGAAATCAAGATCCCGATGCTGTACGTCAGCCACTCCCTGGATGAAATTCTGCATCTGGCGGATAACGTACTGGTGCTGGAAAACGGCAGCGTAAAGGCGTTTGGCAATCTTGAAGAGGTCTGGGGCAGTAGCGTCATGCACCCGTGGCTGCCCCGGGAGCAGCAGAGCAGTATCCTGAAGGTGAGCGTGCTGGAGCACCACCCGCATTACGCGATGACCGCCCTGGCATTGGGCGACCAGCACCTGTGGGTGAATAAAATCGACAAGCCCCTGCAGTCGGCGCTGCGTATTCGTATTCAGGCGTCGGATGTCTCTCTGGTTTTACAGCCTCCGCTGCAGACCAGTATCCGTAATATCCTGCGCGCGAAGGTCGCCGAGTGTTTTGATGATAACGGTCAGGTAGAGGTGCAGCTTGAGGTGGGGAGCAGGACGCTCTGGGCACGGATCAGTCCGTGGGCCAGGGATGAGTTAGGGATCAAACCTGGCCTGTGGCTTTACGCGCAAATCAAGAGCGTCTCCATTACCACCTGATTACAGCAGGTGGGTATAAATATACTGCGCGATGCTGTCGGTGGTGTTATCGCCAATCACCACGTTAGCGCGCGCTTTCACCGCGTCATCGGCATTGCCCATTGCCACGCCCGTTCCGGCGGCTTCCAGCATGCTGATGTCGTTGTAGTTATCGCCAAAGGCGATTACATCCTGCATTGACCACCCCTGAGACTCCACGAACTGTGTCAGGCGTTTACCTTTGCTGTTACCTTTACGGGCAATATCCACCTGGTCATGCCAGGACCATTCGCACTCCAGACCCAGCGCCTGTTCAACGTGTTTCGCGAAGGTATTCAGTTTGGTGGTATCTTCATCGGTCAACGCGAATTTCCAGATAGCCTCAACATCCTGAGCCGCCTGGCGCAGGGAAGAGACCTGGGTAAAGACCGGACGCTGCGCTTCTGGCAGAGACTGAGCCCAGTTGGTGGTGCGGATAACGTGGCCGGTCGGGCGCTCATAGACCATCGCATTATCGACATACATCAGGCCGTGGATCGCATGTTCATCCAGCAGATCTATTAACTGCAATGCCTGGGGAACCGGCAGCGGGTCGGATTCTAAAACCTTTTTTGCTTGATAATCATACAAATAAGTGCCATTACAACAAATTGCAGGTGTATCTAACGCCAGTGCCTGATAAAAAGGGTGAATGGCAACGTGATGTCGACCCGTTACGATAAGGAGTTGATATCCCACTTCCTGCGCGCGTTTAAGCGCTTGAAGGGAGGAGGGGAGAAGGGTTTTTTGCGGCGTCAGTAAGGTACCGTCTAAATCCAGAGCAATCACACGCGAGGTCATTTGTTTTTCCGGGTTAATATTGAATTTACGATCTGATGGGATGGTACACCGAGAGGCGAACGCGTCAAAATTCCCGTCGACAATTCAGCATTCACCGTCAAAAGTTAACTACTTTCATGCGCAGTGAGGAGTGAATATTCATGAAACAAACCGTTTATACCGCCAGTCCTGAAAGCCAGCAGATCCACGTCTGGCGTTTAAATGCCGAGGGGACCCTCACGCTGGTGCAGGTTGTTGATGTGCCTGGTCAGGTACAACCAATGGCGATCAGCCCGGATAAACGTTTCTTGTACGTGGGTGTGCGCCCGGAGTTTCGCGTGCTGGCCTACCGCATCTCTCCGGATGACGGCGCGCTGACTTACACTGCGGAAGCGCCATTGCCGGGTAGCCCAACCCACATCTCAACCGATCGCCAGGGCAACTTTGTTTTCAGCGGCTCCTATAACGCGGGCTGTGTCAGCGTGACGCGTCTGGAAGAGGGCATTCCGGTCGAAACCGTGGATGTGGTGGAAGGGCTGGAAGGCTGCCACTCGGCGAATATCTCCCCGGACAACCGCACGCTGTGGGTACCGGCGCTGAAGCAGGATCGTATCTGCCTGTTTACCCTGAGCAACGATGGTCACCTGGTGGCGCAGAATCCGGCTGAAGTGACCACCGTAGAGGGGGCAGGCCCGCGTCATATGGTCTTCCATCCAAACCAGCAGTACGCCTACGTGGTCAACGAGCTGAACAGCTCAGTGGACGTCTGGGAACTGAAAGATCCTAACGGGCAGATTGAGTGCGTGCAGACGCTGGATATGATGCCGTCTGACTTCTCGGATACCCGCTGGGCGGCGGATATTCACATTACGCCGGATGGTCGCCATCTCTACGCCTGTGACCGTACTTCCAGCCTGATCACCATCTTTAGCGTTTCGGAAGACGGCAGCGTGCTGGCAGTAGAAGGCTTCCAGCCGACGGAAACGCAGCCGCGTGGTTTTAATATCGATCACAGCGGTAAATACCTGATTGCAGCGGGGCAGAAGTCTCACCACATCGCCCTGTACGAAATCAAAGGCGAGCAGGGCCTGCTGGAAGAGAAAGGGCGCTATGCGGTAGGCCAGGGGCCAATGTGGGTAGTGGTAAACGCTCACTAAGCGGCTTAAAACAAAAAACCTCGCGAACGCGAGGTTTTTTTATGCCCGATGGTACTGCATTAATGGACAGGCCGGGTAAGGCGAAGCCGCCACCCGGCAAAACAGATTACTGCTTCGGCTCAGCAACCACTTTGCTACCCAGACCGCGGTTGTTGTATTCCCACATGCGGTTGAAGTTAGCGTCGTTCAGGTTGCGCTGCACGTTTCCTTTATCGTCCACGGAACCGGTATTGCCGGAGAATGGACGTTTGGAGATGGCGGCGTCAGCCCATGGTTTTGCCACGTTGAAACCTTCGTTGATAACGCTGTCGCGGATCACAACCTGACCGTTGGTTGCAGAGTCCACGTCCAGGGAGCGACCCAGCTGCGCCACGCCGTCACCGGAGGCGTTGAAGCGGCTGTTGACGGCGAGGAAACCGTAGAACAGGTTAGACTGTGTCGCTGGCGCAAAGACATAACCTTCCTGCTGAGTACGTGAGTTTACGACGCGGAAATCGGTGTTATCAAATACCACCGCGCCACGACCGGAGACCATATCCACATCACCTTCGATGTAGCTGTTGGTCACCAGCGTACGGGTCAGACGGTTATTCTGCAGGGTGTTCTGTACGCCGCTGTTGGTCACGAAGAAGGTGTTCTGACGACCCAGAATGTTCACGTTGTTGATCTGCACTTTGTCGCCATCGCTACGCAGCGCCACGGCCTGGTGGTTACCCGCATCAACGCTGTCGCCCAGGGTGTTCTGAATGGTCAGGTTCTGCAGTTGCAGACCGTTGTTCTGAGACCAGACGACCGCAGAACACATCACGCCAATGGTAGCGGCACGCTTGCTCTGGCAGTTATCAAACATATACCAGGCCGGTTTGCCCGGCATGTATTTACCCGCCGGGTTGACCAGGTGACGCCAGGTGGTGCTGTCAATTTCGGAATCAATCGCCAGACCAATTTTAACGTCGATGGCTTTTTCGCCCAGACCGTAAAGGGTGATGCTGCCCGGTGCTGCCGGAATGTAAACGGTACCTTCATATTCACCTGGCATGATCGCGATGTACTGGCGAGATGCGCTGTGTTTGGTGATGGCAGCGTCAACCGCAGCCTGAATAGAGGTATGCGTCACGCCCTGCGCCCCTGCCGGACCCACAACAAAGTTTGGCTGCTTCGGCAGGTTAATAGAAGACGGCGTCCACGGCGCAGCGTTTGGATCCATCGCGGAGAAGTAGTGCGCGCGATCGAAGTTTTTCGCTTCATCAGCGGACAAAATCGGACGGGACGCGGTGCCTGGCGCGACCTGCTCAGAAGGTCGCTGATCCGGTGGCGTTGAACTGCATGCGGATAATGTCACGCCAAAGGCGAGTGCCAACGCCAGACGGGAAATCCTGGAAATGTTCAAGGTGAAGCTCCTGGGTATGCAAGTCTTAAACGAGATAGACGAAATAGCCTGCTTTTTTATACTAAGTTGAGCGAAACGGGAAGATAAAAAGGGGAAAAGTTGCATTTTTCGCCCGCAGGGGGCGGGAAAGTCGTCACAAATAAATAACATTTTCATAAAGGCGGTTGACAGCAGCCAGCAGATGAAAATAAATGTCTATACAACCCATGACAAGTGAAAGGCTTATGCTGCAACTTCATCCCGACGATGTGATATGGCGAAATGCGCGACTGGCGACAATGGTTCCTGGTGAAGAATCTTATGGCCTGCAAGCGCATCATGCCCTTGTGGTGCGCGGTCAAACCCTTCTGGCCGTCATTCCTGAAGCAGACCTCCCTTCCGGGCATGATAAATGCGTCGATCTCGGTGGACGCCTGGTCACGCCGGGTCTTATCGACTGCCATACCCACCTGGTGTTTGGCGGCAATCGCGCGGCGGAGTGGGAGCTGCGTCTCAACGGTGTCTCCTATCAGACCATCAGCGCACAAGGGGGCGGAATTAACGCCACCGTCTCGGCAACCCGCGACAGTTCGCCGGAAAATTTGCTTACACTGGCGCAGCAGCGGCTGGAGCGGTTAATGAATGAAGGGGTGACCACCCTGGAAATCAAATCCGGCTACGGTCTTAACGCCGCGGCTGAAGAAAAAATGCTGCAGGTCGCACACCAGCTCAGCCTGAGTAATCCGGTTGAGATCAGCCCAACCCTGCTGGCGGCACATGCGGTTCCGGCGGAATACCGCCACGATCCAGACGCGTACCTCACACTGGTGTGCGAGCAGATCATGCCCGAACTGTGGCAAAAAGGGCTGTTCGAAGCGGTGGATGTTTTTTGTGAAAACGTCGGCTTCACGCCAGCACAAACCGAGCGGCTTTTCCTGGCCGCCCGCGCACGGGGTATTCCGGTGAAAGGGCACGTGGAGCAACTTTCTAACCTGGGCGGTGCGGCGCTGGTCAGCCGATTTAAAGGGTTATCTGCCGATCATATCGAATACCTGGATGAAAAGGGTGTTCAGGCCATGGCGCAAAGCGGCACGGTTGCGGTACTGCTGCCCGGCGCGTTCTATTTTCTTCAGGAGCGTCAGCGTCCACCGGTTGAACAGCTCCGGGCGCAGGGCGTACCGATGGCGGTCGCCACGGATTACAACCCCGGCACCAGCCCGTTCGCGAGCATTCATCTGGCCATGAACATGGCCTGCGTACAGTTTGGCCTGACGCCTGAAGAGGCCTGGGCTGGCGTCACGCGGCACGCCGCGCAGGCGCTGGGGCGTGGAACAACGCACGGGCAGTTAAAGGCCGGTTTTATGGCTGATTTTATCGTCTGGGATGCAGACCATCCGGTAGAAATGGTTTACGAGCCGGGACGCAATCCGCTGTATCAACGCATTTTCCGGGGGGAGGCAGTATGAGTTGGCAGCCCGTTGCAGAGACCGTCTGGCAGGGGCGCGACGACAGCGCCGAGGCCAGCAACGCAAAACGTATTTTTCAGACCATACGCCAGCCGTCTCAATTTACCCCGGTTTCATCCGCGATTGCGCTGATAGGCTTTGCCTGTGATGAAGGAGTAAGGCGTAATCAGGGCAGGCAGGGTGCGGCGCAGGCTCCCGACGTGCTGCGTAAGGCGCTGGCGAACATGGCAACGCATTCCGGCCACGAACGGCTGGTGGACATGGGGTCGGTTTACGTTGAGGATGACCAACTGGAAGAGGGCCAACAGGCACTGAGCGATGCCGTGGTCACCTGTCAGCAGGCTGGCATGCGTACGCTGGTGTTGGGCGGCGGACACGAGACCGCCTGGGCCCACGGCCGTGGTATTCTTGAGGCGTTCCCGAATGAGCGCGTGGCGGTCATCAACCTGGATGCGCATCTTGATTTGCGCAAGGCCGAACGGGCCACCTCCGGCACCCCGTTTCGTCAGCTGGCGAACTACTGTGCTGACCACGCGCGGGAATTTCAGTACGCCTGTTTTGGCGTCAGCCGCGCGGCGAACACCCAGGCGCTGTTTGACGAGGCTGAACGGCTTAACGCCACGCTGGTGGACGATCTGCATTTCCACCGGGATGCGCTATCAGCCCTGGAACAGGTGCTGGCGCAGGCCGATCGTGTTTACCTCACCATTGATCTGGACGTTCTGCCCGCAGCCGAGATGCCCGCCGTGTCAGCCCCCGCGGCGTTAGGCGTGCCTGCGCGGGATCTCCTGCCCGCGATAGAGCGCATTTGCCGTAGCGGAAAACTGCAGGCCGCCGATCTGGTAGAATTTAACCCTCACTACGATCGGGACGGACAGGGGGCGAAGCTTGCCGCCCGTCTGGCCTGGCAAATTGCTCACTGGTGGGCATAACAACATTTAAGGAGTCACGATGTTCTCACGCTCACCTCAGCCGCCGTCCGGCTCTCCCGCGCCTTTCTACGAAAAGGTGAAGCAGACGATCAGCGAAAAAATCGCCACCGGCGTCTGGCGGCCGCATGACCGCATTCCCTCTGAAGCCGATCTGGTGGCGCAGTTTGGTTTTAGCCGGATGACCATCAACCGGGCGTTACGCGAGCTAACCGACGAAGGCCTGCTGGTGCGCCTGCAGGGGGTCGGGACGTTTGTGGCGGAGCCAAAAGGACAATCGGCGCTGTTTGAAATCCGCAGCATTGCGGACGAGATAGCGTCGCGAAACCATCAGCACCACTGCGAAGTGCTGGTGCTTGAAGAGACGCAGGCCAGCGCCGAGCAGGCTGCGGTACTGAACGTCAAGGAGGGAACCCGGATCTTCCATTCCGTAATGGTGCATTTCGAAAATGACGTGCCGGTGCAGATTGAGGATCGCTGCGTAAACGCCGAACGGATACCGGACTATC
Organism: Enterobacter sp. 03-F-07-AD-ECC; assembly: GCF_047530935.1. Taxonomy (NCBI): domain Bacteria; kingdom Pseudomonadati; phylum Pseudomonadota; class Gammaproteobacteria; order Enterobacterales; family Enterobacteriaceae; genus Enterobacter; species Enterobacter sp. 03-F-07-AD-ECC. Next base: position 202,526 of record NZ_JBLKBZ010000001.1, read on the forward strand.
TGGACCAGGATTACACTCAAACCACGCCGCATGCCTTTCTCTCGCTTGTCGCACCGCTGACGGAAGGGGAGCACATTGTGGAAGCGGTGCGCGCGACGCCGCAGGAGTGCGAGCTGCTGCGTATCAAAGAGCACGATCCCTGCCTGCTGATCCGCCGCCGCACCTGGTCATCCGCGCAGATTGTGTCGCATGCAAGACTGCTGTTCCCCGGTAGCCGCTATCGGTTGCAGGGCCACTTTATGTCATAAGTTTTAAAAGCGTGATAGCTAACGCAATATAACAAAATTGTATCTTTTTTGTTAAATCTGACCTTGTGTGTGCTTGTCTATACAAGTATATCTAAATGCATCATCTGTCCCGTATGAGGAGCACACAATGTCGTCAGGTAAATACCGTCAGCAGGATGTCCGCGCCGCGCGCGGCACCACCCTTACCGCCAAAAGCTGGCTCACCGAAGCACCACTGCGCATGTTGATGAACAACCTTGATCCTGAGGTTGCGGAAAACCCCCACGAGCTGGTGGTGTACGGCGGCATTGGCCGCGCCGCGCGCAACTGGGAGTGCTATGACGCCATTGTTAAGGCCCTGACCGAACTGGAACACGACGAAACCCTGCTGGTGCAATCCGGCAAGCCGGTCGGCGTGTTTAAAACCCACAAAAACGCGCCGCGCGTTTTGATTGCCAACTCCAACCTGGTCCCACACTGGGCGACCTGGGAACACTTTAACGAACTGGATGCCAAAGGGCTGGCGATGTATGGCCAGATGACCGCGGGTAGCTGGATCTACATTGGCAGCCAGGGGATTGTGCAGGGCACCTATGAAACCTTCGTCGAAGCCGGTCGTCAGCACTACAACGGCTCGCTGAAAGGCCGCTGGGTACTGACCGCGGGTCTGGGTGGCATGGGCGGTGCACAGCCGCTGGCCGCGACGCTGGCTGGCGCCTGCTCGCTGAACATTGAGTGCCAGCAGAGCCGCATCGATTTCCGTCTGCGTACCCGCTATGTTGACGAACAGGCCGACAGCCTCGATGACGCGCTGGCGCGTATCAAAAAATACACCGCGGAAGGTAAAGCGGTATCGATAGCGTTGTGCGGCAACGCGGCAGAGATCCTGCCGGAACTCGTGGCCCGTGGCGTTCGCCCTGACCTCGTCACCGACCAGACCAGCGCCCACGATCCGCTGCACGGCTATCTGCCAAAAGGCTGGACGTGGGAAGCCTACCAGCAAAAAGCCGAAACCGATCCTGAAGGCACGGTACTGGCCGCTAAGCATTCGATGGCAGAACACGTCTCCGCCATGCTGGCGTTCAGCGAGATGGGCATTCCGACCTTCGATTACGGCAACAACATCCGCCAGATGGCAAAAGAGATGGGCGTCAGCAACGCCTTTGATTTCCCGGGATTTGTTCCTGCCTATATTCGTCCGCTGTTCTGTCGCGGTATCGGTCCGTTCCGCTGGGTGGCCCTGTCCGGCGACCCGGAAGATATCTACAAAACCGATGCCAAAGTGAAGGAAATTGTCGCGGACGATGAACACCTGCACCACTGGCTGGATATGGCCCGCGAGCGCATTAACTTCCAGGGCTTGCCGGCGCGTATCTGCTGGGTTGGGCTGGCGTGGCGGCAAAAGCTGGGTCTGGCTTTTAACGAAATGGTGCGCAGCGGCGAAGTGTCAGCCCCGATTGTGATTGGTCGCGACCATCTGGATTCTGGCTCCGTCGCCAGCCCGAACCGTGAAACCGAAGCCATGCGCGACGGCTCAGATGCGGTCTCCGACTGGCCGCTGCTGAATGCCTTACTCAACACCGCCAGCGGCGCGACCTGGGTATCGCTGCACCACGGTGGCGGCGTGGGGATGGGCTTCTCCCAGCATTCCGGGATGGTTATCGTCTGTGACGGAACGGATGAAGCCGCCGCGCGTATCGCACGCGTGCTGCACAACGACCCGGCAACCGGCGTGATGCGTCACGCAGATGCGGGTTACGAGATTGCTATTGAATGTGCCACAGAGCAGGGACTTAACCTGCCGATGATCCCTGCCACACAAGGAAAGCATGAATGAACGCGTTAACACTCACTCCCGGCTCGCTCACGCTCAAACAGCTGCGTCATGTCTGGCGTCAGCCGGTCACGCTCTCGCTGGATGAAAGCGCCCATGCCGCCATTAACGACAGCGTGGCCTGCGTTGAAGCCATTATTGCCGAGGGGCGTACCGCCTACGGTATCAACACCGGTTTTGGTCTGCTGGCGCAGACGCGCATTGCCACGCACGATCTGGAAAATCTCCAGCGTTCGCTGGTGCTTTCCCATGCCGCAGGCGTTGGCCAGCCGCTGGACGACGAGATTGTCCGTCTGATGATGGTGCTCAAAATTAACAGTCTGGCGCGCGGCTTTTCCGGCATTCGTCTGAGCGTGATCCAGGCCCTGATAGCGCTGGTGAACGCGGAAGTCTATCCGTGGATCCCCGCCAAAGGCTCTGTTGGCGCCTCCGGCGATCTCGCCCCGCTGGCGCATATGTCGCTGCTGTTGTTGGGGGAGGGCCAGGCGCGCTGGCAGGGAGAGTGGCTCCCGGCAAAAGAGGCGCTGAAAAAAGCCGGATTAGCGCCAATCACCCTTGCGGCAAAAGAGGGGCTGGCACTGCTTAACGGCACGCAGGCCTCCACGGCCTTTGCGCTGCGCGGTCTGTTTGAAGCCGAAGATCTGTTCGCCTCGGCCGTGGTGTGCGGTGCGCTGACCACGGAGGCGGTGCTGGGCTCGCGTCGTCCGTTTGACGCGCGTATTCATGACGTACGTGGCCAGCGCGGGCAAATTGACGCTGCCGCAATGTATCGCCAACTGCTGACGGAGACCAGTGAGATTGCTGATTCGCACCATAACTGTGACAAGGTACAGGATCCGTACTCACTGCGCTGTCAGCCGCAGGTGATGGGTGCGTGTCTGACGCAGCTGCGCCAGGCCGCAGAAGTGCTGCTGGTGGAAGCCAACGCGGTGTCCGATAACCCGCTGGTGTTCGCCCAGGAAAACGAGGTGGTCTCCGGTGGTAACTTCCACGCCGAGCCCGTGGCGATGGCGGCGGATAACATCGCGCTGGCGATTGCCGAAGTGGGCGCCTTGTCCGAGCGGCGAATTGCGCTGATGATGGATAAGCATATGTCCCAGCTGCCACCGTTCCTGGTGCGCAACGGCGGGGTGAATTCAGGCTTTATGATTGCCCAGGTGACGGCCGCAGCGCTGGCGAGCGAAAACAAAGCGCTGTCGCATCCGCACAGCGTGGACAGCCTGCCAACCTCTGCCAACCAGGAAGACCACGTCTCAATGGCTCCGGCAGCCGGACGTCGTCTGTGGGAGATGGCCGCCAATACCCGTGGCGTGCTGGCGGTGGAATGGCTGGCGGCGTGTCAGGGGATCGATCTGCGTGAAGGGCTGAAGTCCAGCTCGCAGCTGGAACAGGCACGTCATGTGCTGCGTGAGCACGTAACGCATTACGATGATGACCGCTTCTTTGCGCCGGATATTGATAAGGCGATGCAGCTTCTGGAAGAGGGGCGTCTGGTGGGGTTGCTGCCTTCGGTGCTGTGATTTTTTTGCCCGGTGGCGCTGCGCTTACCGGGCCTACGAATCCGAAATGTAGGCCGGGTAAGGCGTAGCCGCCACCCGGCTTTTTTTTACGAATACATCGCCGTAATCGACGCGCTCTCCAGCGAATGGAAATGCACGTTAAACCCTACCATCGCGCCGCTCGCCCCTTCGTCGACCTCAATCTTCTCTACATCCAGCGCGTGAACCGTGAAGATATAGCGGTGCGTTTCTCCTTTTGGCGGCGCTGCGCCACCGTAACCGGCTTTCCCAAAATCGGTGCGCGTCTGAATGGCGCCTTCCGGCAGGGCGACCAGGTCGGAGCCGGAACCCTGCGGCAGAACGCGCGTATCGGCGGGCAGGTTAGCCACAACCCAGTGCCACCAGCCGGAGCCGGTTGGCGCATCCGGGTCGTAGCAGGTGACCACAAAGCTTTTAGTACCCGCCGGCACATCGTCCCATGCCAGGTGCGGAGAGATATTATCTCCCTGATACCCCATCCCGTTGTAGACGTGGCGTTCTGGCAGTTTTTCGCCGTCGCGCAGATCTTTACTGATGATTTTCATACGGTTTGCCCTCGTTATTCACTCGTTCAGGAAGTGTAACGCATAGGGTCAAATCGTGAAATGCGCCGGAATGTTAACGGCTTCAACCACCGCGGCGGTTAACGTGCGTAGCTGTTCAGCCGTGATGATATACGGTGGCATCAGGTAGATAAGTTTGCCGAAAGGCCGCACCCAGACCCCCCGCTCTACAAAGAAGCGCTGCAATGCCGCCATATTCACCGGATGGGTGGTCTCAATCACGCCGATGGCACCCAGCACGCGCACGTCCGCCACGAAGTTCGCCCCCGAGGCGGCGCTCAGCTCTTCTTTCAGCTGCGCCTCAATCGCCGCAACCTGCGTTTGCCACTCGCCGTTTTGCAGGAGCGCGAGACTTTCGTTTGCCACCGCGCAGGCCAGCGGATTACCCATAAAGGTCGGGCCATGCATAAAGCAGCCCGCTTCGCCGTCGCTGATGGTGTCGGCCACCTGACGGGTAGTGAGGGTGGCGGAGAGCGTCATGGTGCCACCGGTCAGCGCTTTCCCCAGGCACAGGATATCCGGTGTGATATTCGCATGTTCGCAGGCAAACAGCTTACCCGTGCGGCCAAATCCGGTGGCGATCTCATCGGCAATCAGCAGGATGCCCTCGCGGTCACACATTTTACGAATGCGTTTTAACCACTCGGGATGGTACATGCGCATCCCACCAGCACCCTGAACAATCGGTTCGAGGATCACGGCGGCAATCTCATGGCGGTGGGCAGCCATCAGCCGCGCAAAGCCGGCCATGTCCATTTCATTCCACTCGCCGTCGAAACGGCTCTGCGGGGCCGGGGCAAACAGGTTTTCCGGCAGGTACCCCTTCCACAGGCTGTGCATGGAGTTATCCGGATCGCACACCGACATCGCGCCAAAGGTATCGCCGTGGTAGCCGTTGCGGAAGGTCAGGAATCGCTGACGGGATTCCCCCCTGGCATGCCAGTACTGCAGCGCCATTTTCATCGCCACTTCCACCGCCACCGAGCCGGAGTCGGCAAGGAATACGCACTCCAGCGCATCGGGCGTCATCGCCACCAGACGACGGCAGAGATCAACCGCCGGTTGATGGGTAATGCCGCCAAACATCACGTGCGACATCTGCTCAATCTGCGCTTTCATCGCGGCATTCAGACGCGGGTGGTTGTACCCGTGAATGGCCGCCCACCAGGATGACATACCGTCAACAAGCGGCTCGCCGCTGGCAAGGTGCAGTTCGCAGCCGTGGGCCGAGGCCACCGGGTAGACCGGAAGCGGGCGGGTCATGGAGGTGTAAGGGTGCCAGATATGCTGCTGGTCGAAGGCGAGATCGTCCTGGGTCATAATCGACTTGTAAACCATTTTGAAAAGTTTTAGGTTTACGAGTATAAACCGAACCGAAAATTAACAAAACCCTTTGGAGAAGCCCCATGGCTCACCACGCACGCTGGACGATGTCGCAAGTCACTGAATTATTCAATAAACCTTTCCTGGAGCTGATGTTCGAAGCCCAACAGGTGCATCGTCAGCACTTCGATCCGCGCCATGTTCAGGTCAGTACGCTGCTGTCGATCAAGACCGGTGCCTGCCCGGAAGATTGCAAATATTGCCCGCAGAGCGCGCGCTATAAAACCGGGCTGGAATCTGAACGTCTGATGGAAGTGGAGCAGGTGCTCGACTCCGCGCGTAAGGCGAAAAACGCGGGCTCTACCCGTTTCTGCATGGGGGCGGCATGGAAAAACCCACACGATCGCGACATGCCGTACCTGGAGCAGATGGTAAAAGGGGTCAAAGAGATGGGGCTGGAAGCCTGTATGACCCTCGGCACGCTGAACGAAGAGCAGGCGCAGCGCCTGTCTGCTGCAGGGCTGGATTATTACAACCACAACCTTGACACCTCGCCAGAGTTTTACGGCAACATCATCACCACCCGTACCTATCAGGAGCGTCTGGATACGCTGGACAAAGTGCGCGAAGCGGGCATCAAAGTGTGCTCGGGCGGGATTGTGGGGCTGGGCGAGACGGTGAAAGATCGCGCCGGTCTGCTGCTGCAACTGGCGAACCTGCCGACCCCGCCGGAAAGCGTGCCAATCAACATGCTGGTGAAGGTCAAAGGCACGCCACTGGCGGATAACGAGGATGTCGATGCGTTTGATTTTATCCGCACCATCGCGGTCGCGCGCATCATGATGCCAACCTCATACGTCCGCCTTTCTGCCGGTCGCGAACAGATGAACGAGCAGACGCAGGCGATGTGCTTTATGGCTGGCGCTAACTCCATCTTCTACGGCTGCAAGCTGCTGACCACGCCGAACCCGGAAGAGGACAAAGACGTCCAGCTGTTCCGCAAGCTGGGGCTGAACCCGCATCAGACCGAGGTGCTGGCGGGAGATAACGAGCAACAGCAGCAGCTGGAGCAGCAGATTTTCAACGCCGATACCGAACAGTTCTACAACGCGGCATCCGTATGACCTGGCAGGCTCGTATTCAATCCGCGCTCGAAGAGCGCCGGGCGCGGGATGCTTTTCGCGTTCGCAGGGTAGTGGAAAACGGTGCAGGCCGTTTTCTGACCCACGCCCGGCGGCAGTACTGTAATTTTTCCAGCAATGATTATCTCGGCCTGAGCCAGCATCCGGCGATTGTTCGCGCCTGGCAGCAGGGGGCGGAACACTACGGCGTGGGCAGCGGCGGTTCGGGGCACGTCAGCGGCTATACAACAGCGCATCAGGGGCTGGAAGAGACGCTTGCCGACTGGCTGGGCTATCCGCGCGCGCTGCTGTTCATCTCCGGCTTTGCCGCCAATCAGGCGGTGATTGCCGCGCTGATGGGCAAGGACGATCGTATCACCGCGGACCGCTTAAGCCACGCCTCTTTGCTGGAGGCGGCGAGTCTCAGCCCGGCACAGCTGCGGCGCTTTGCCCACAATGATGCGCTTTCGCTCGCCACGCTGCTGGATAAACCCTGTGCCGGACAACAGCTGGTGGTGACGGAAGGGGTCTTTAGCATGGATGGCGACAGCGCGCCGCTTCGTGCGCTGTCTGACGTTGCGAAACAGCAAAACGCCTGGCTGCTGGTGGATGATGCCCACGGTATTGGCGTGATGGGTGAGGACGGTCGCGGTAGCGCCAGTCAGCAGGGCGTGAAGCCGGAACTGCTGATCGTCACCTTTGGCAAAGGCGTTGGCGTGAGCGGGGCCGCCGTGCTGTGCAGCGAGTCCGTCGCCGATTATCTGCTGCAGTTCGCCCGACATCTGATTTACAGCACCAGTATGCCGCCTGCGCAGGCGGTGGCGCTCTCTGCCTCGCTGGAGGTGATCCGCGGTGAAGAGGGGGCTGAACGGCGCGCGCGTCTGGCAGAACATATTCAGCGTTTCCGTCAGGGTCTGGATCGGCTTCCTTTCCAAAGCACCGACTCGCAGAGCGCCATCCAGCCCGTTATCGTGGGGGAAAACAACCGCGCGCTCGCGCTGGCACAGACGCTGCGCGAACGGGGAATGTGGGTCACGGCCATCCGTCCGCCCACCGTGCCGCCGGGTACGGCGCGTCTGCGTCTGACGCTGACGGCGGCGCACAAAGCGGAAGATATCGATGCGCTGCTGGAGGCTCTCCATGTCGCCAGTCAATAAACAGGCCATTGCGGCGGCGTTTGGCCGTGCTGCACGCAGTTATTCTCAGCATGATGAGCTTCAGCGTCAGAGCGCTCAGGGGCTGCTTGAGCTACTCGGTGCGCGTCGTTTCCGGTACGTACTGGATGCCGGATGCGGCCCCGGCGGCAACAGCCGCTACTGGCGCGACGCCGGAAGCCACGTCACCGCACTCGATCTCTCTGAGCAGATGCTGGACGAGGCGCGACAGCAACAGGCGGCTGACCGCTATCTGACTGGCGATATTGAGTCGCTTCCGCTGCAGGATGCGCAGTTCGATCTGGTGTGGAGTCACCTGGCGGTACAGTGGTGCAGTAGCCTTTCGCAGGCGTTAAACGAGCTGTATCGCGTGGCGCGTCCGGGCGGAAAGGTGGCCTTTACCACCCTGCTGGAAAGCTCGCTGCCCGAGCTGAATCAGGCATGGAAAGCGGTAGACGAACAGCCGCACGCCAACCGCTTTTTAGCGTATGAACAGGTGACGGACGCGCTGACGGGCTGGCGCTTTCGCAGCCAGGTGCAGAACATCACGCTGAACTTTAGCGATGCGTTCAGCGCCATGCGCTCGCTGAAGGGCATTGGCGCTACGCATCTGCATGACGGGCGCGAGAGAAAACCGCTCACGCGCGGGCAGTTGCAGCGCCTGGAGCTGGCCTGGCCGCAGCGGCGGGGCACTTTCCCGCTCTCTTATCAACTCTTTCATGGGATTATCGAACGTGACTGAACGTTATTTTGTCACCGGAACGGATACCGAAGTGGGTAAAACGGTGGCCAGTTCCGCACTGTTGCAGGCGGCTCGTCTGCAGGGCAAAACCACCGCCGGGTACAAGCCCGTCGCCTCCGGAAGTGAGATGACGGCACAGGGGTTACGCAACACCGACGCGCTGGCGCTGCAGCGTAACAGCACGCTGCCGCTGGACTATGCGGCGGTGAATCCTTATACCTTTGCCGAGCCGACGTCGCCGCACATTATCAGCGCCGATGAAGGCCGCCCCATCGCGTTTTCCGTGCTCTCGGACGGCCTGCGCGCACTGGAGCGCCAGGCTGACTGGGTGCTGGTGGAAGGCGCAGGGGGCTGGTTTACGCCGCTGTCGGACGAACTGACGTTTGCGGACTGGGTCCAGCGTGAGCAGCTTCCGGTGATCCTCGTGGTCGGGGTGAAGCTCGGCTGTATCAACCACGCCATGTTAACGGCACAGGCCGTTCAGCAGGCCGGGCTGCGTTTGGCGGGCTGGATAGCCAACGACGTGGTCGCACCCGGTAAGCGTCATCAGGAGTATCTGGCCACGCTCAGGCGAGTGCTTCCCGCGCCGTTCCTGGGGGAGATCCCATGGCTTGCGGACGGTGCTGAGCACGCCGACACCGGGCATTACCTCGACCTCAGTGCCTTGCTTCCCGCGACATCCAGTGGGCAATAAGCTCGTCATCCAGCTCGGTAACGTGGCCCTGGGCCACGTTACGCCCGCGATACAGCATACAGAAACGATCCGCTACCCGGCGGATAAACGACAGCTGCTGCTCGGCTAATAACACCGTCATCCCCAGCTCACGATTAAGCCTCGCCAGCAGATGGCCCAGCTTCTGAGCAAAGCTGTACCCTGCGCCCTGCAGCGGCTCATCCAGAATCAATACCCGCGGTCGGTTGACCAGCGCGTTAGCCAGAGCCAGCTGATACTGATCGTCCGGGGAGAGCCCGTTCGCCCGAATCTGTCGCAGCGCCCATAGCTGCGGGAACAGGTCATAGACATCGCTTTTTGCGCGCGTGTCCGTTGCCCCTGTCGCCCGCATGGCGATGTGCAAGTTTTCCTCAATGGTCAGTTGCGAAAAAATCCGTCGGTCCTGTGGCACGTAGCCAATCCCCGGCAGCGCGCGTTGATCCGGTGCCTGACGCAGTAAATCACAGGGCGGGGCACCGGCTTCGTGCCAGACGATGGTTCCGCTCTGCACCGGTAACGCGCCGGTGATGCAGTTGATGAGGGTGGTTTTTCCCATGCCGGGCAGGCCAATCACCCCTGTGCATAAGCCCTGCGGTAAATCCAAATCGACATTCCATAGCGTATGTTGGTTTCCGTAAAACTGATTGACTGCACGCAGACTCAACATCTTTCTCTCCTTAAAAATGTATGTGGGTGAGGCTCGTTAATGAATCTGCAAATCTCCTGCCAGAACCGTTGAACTGATTAAAAAAGAGGCTTTTTTAGGATAATGCCGTCGCAAAACGACCGATCGATAAGCGGATTGCACTGTCTCAGTGCCAGAACTGTTAGCGGTGGTGCAGGGACTGAAATGGCTGAATTGTGAGCAAGATCTCATTGATTGGTTATGAATAACGCAACGGTTGATTGGCAAAAATTAGCGATAAAAATTTTTTGTCACCGCCTCGTGGGAAAAACCGGGAATTTGCTGAGCGGCAGTCTGTATGGGCTGGACGCAGTTATCCACTATTCCTGTGGATAACCATGTGCATTAGAGTTAGAAAACACGCGATAAGCGAGAGAGGACGCGGGTTACGCCCAAATTGACGCGAAACGCGGCTCTGGAAAATATCCTTTAAGATTTAAATGGTTAGATAAAATCAATTGCCGTCATAAAAGTGTCACCGGTTGCCATAAAACAACCATTACCTGGCTTGACAAATGTTAAAAATGAAAATGTTCTGGGGATAACCGGGTAGGGCTGGTGTTTTATGTCGTCTCAGTCGAAATTTTGACCGGGAATACGCTAATCCTTCGGGTGCTATGCTAAATATCGTGACACGCTACTGGTTTTACATCCAGTGTTTTTTACTGGCATTCCTGGCCACAACGAGTAAAATTACTCACCTGCCGCTTTTTACATCACCAGGTTGTCGCCCATGAGTAAACCGTTCAAACTGAATTCTGCTTTCCGTCCTTCTGGCGACCAGCCTGAGGCGATCCGTCGTCTTGAAGAGGGGCTGGAAGATGGGCTGGCACACCAGACGCTGCTGGGGGTGACCGGTTCGGGTAAAACCTTCACCATCGCCAACGTCATTGCGGATCTGCAACGCCCCACCATGGTGCTGGCGCCCAACAAAACGCTGGCGGCGCAGCTGTATGGCGAGATGAAAGAGTTCTTCCCGGAGAATGCCGTCGAGTATTTCGTCTCGTATTACGATTACTACCAGCCAGAAGCCTATGTGCCGAGCTCTGACACCTTCATCGAGAAAGATGCCTCGGTGAACGAACACATTGAGCAGATGCGTCTCTCGGCGACGAAGGCGCTGCTGGAGCGTCGTGATGTGGTGGTGGTCGCATCGGTGTCTGCCATCTACGGTCTGGGCGACCCGGATCTCTACCTCAAGATGATGCTGCACCTGACGCAGGGGATGATCATCGATCAGCGCGCGATTTTGCGCCGACTGGCGGAGCTGCAGTACACCCGTAACGACCAGGCGTTCCAGCGCGGTACGTTCCGCGTGCGCGGCGAGGTTATCGACATCTTCCCGGCGGAATCGGACGACATTGCCCTGCGCGTTGAGCTGTTTGACGAAGAGGTGGAACGCCTGTCGCTGTTCGACCCGCTCACCGGCCACGTCGAGTCCGTTATTCAGCGTTACACCATCTACCCGAAAACGCACTACGTAACGCCACGCGAGCGTATTGTGCAGGCGATGGAAGAGATCAAAGAGGAGCTGGCGGAACGCCGTAAGGTGCTGCTGGCGAACAATAAACTGCTGGAAGAGCAACGCCTGAGCCAGCGTACCCAGTTCGATCTGGAGATGATGAACGAGCTGGGCTACTGCTCCGGCATCGAAAACTACTCCCGTTTCCTCTCCGGTCGTGGGCCGGGCGAGCCGCCGCCGACGTTGTTTGACTACCTTCCGGCGGACGGGTTACTGGTGATCGACGAATCCCACGTCACGATCCCGCAGATCGGCGGGATGTATCGCGGTGACCGCGCGCGTAAAGAGACGCTGGTTGAGTACGGCTTCCGTCTGCCGTCGGCGCTGGACAACCGTCCGATGAAGTTTGAAGAGTTTGAAGCGCTGGCACCGCAAACCATTTACGTTTCGGCGACGCCGGGCAACTACGAGCTGGAGAAATCGGGCGATGAGGTGGTTGACCAGGTGGTTCGTCCGACAGGGCTGCTGGATCCGGTGATCGAAGTCCGTCCGGTTGCGACGCAGGTGGACGATCTGCTCTCCGAGATCCGCGCCCGTTCGGCAATCAACGAGCGCGTGCTGGTCACCACGTTGACCAAACGTATGGCGGAAGACCTGACCGAATATCTGGAAGAACACGGCGAGAAGGTGCGTTATCTGCACTCGGATATCGATACCGTGGAGCGTATGGAAATTATCCGCGACCTGCGTCTGGGCGAGTTTGACGTGCTGGTGGGGATCAACCTGTTGCGAGAGGGTCTGGATATGCCGGAAGTCTCGCTGGTGGCAATCCTCGACGCCGACAAAGAGGGCTTCCTGCGTTCTGAGCGCTCGCTGATCCAGACCATTGGCCGCGCCGCGCGTAACGTCAACGGTAAAGCGATTCTCTACGGCGATAAAATCACCCCGTCGATGGCGAAAGCGATTGGCGAAACGGAACGCCGTCGCGAGAAACAGCAGCGCTACAACGAAGAGCATGGCATTACGCCGCAGGGTCTGAACAAGAAGGTGGTGGATATTCTGGCCCTGGGTCAGAACATTGCGAAGACCAAAGCGAAAGGACGCGGCAAGGCGCGTTCCGTGGTGGAGGAAGATACCGTCGCGCTGACGCCGAAAGCGCTGCAGCAGAAAATCCACGAGCTGGAAGCGCAGATGATGCAGCACGCCCAGAACCTGGAGTTCGAAGAGGCAGCGCAAATTCGCGACCAGCTGCATCAGCTGCGGGATCTTTTCATCGCCGCATCTTAAAAGCAGCGTGTTTTCGCCCTCTCCCTGTGGGAGAGGGCCAGGATGAGGGCATCAGGCCGCACAAAACGAGCCTAACCCAACTCCTGAATCGCCTTCTCCAGCGCGTCACGCAACAAGTGACGGTCATGACGGTATTTGATATCGCTGGCCTCCAGCGGCTCCTGCACCACCACGCGATCGCCAATGCCCGTCACATCCACTTTCGGCCCGACCACAACACCGTCGATGATTTTTTTACCGACGTACTGCTCCATCAGCTCCAGTTTATCCGCCAGGGACAGGCTGGCCGCTGCCGGACTCAATTCGCGGCCTAAATTACCGATGTACACCATCGGGGCGGGCGTTCTGCGCAGGGCCTGCGCCAGCTCTTTCACCAGTAAAATCGGCATCAGGCTGGTGTAAAAACTGCCCGGGCCAATCAGGATCAAATCCGCCTCGGCGATGGCCTCAACCGCTTCGCGCGTGGCGGGAACGGCCGGGTAAGTCATCAGCTCTTTCGGCGGCAGCGTAAGCTGATCAATATTCACTTCGCCGTACACTTCATGGCCTTCCACGTCGATGGCCATCAAATCGACCGGTTGTTCAGACATCGGGATCAGGAACGCATCCACTTTGAGCAGATTGCGGATGAGATTGATCGCTTCCAGCGGGCGCACGCTCAGGTGATCCAGCGCTTTAAGCATCAAATTTCCGAGGTTATGCCCGGAAAGTTCCCCGTTACCGCCAAAACGGTACTCAAACATCGCCGAGGCGACGCTCGGTTCGGTAATTAACTGGTTCAGGCAGTTACGCATATCGCCCCAGGCAATGCCGCCTTCTGCGCGTCGGATCCGCCCCGTCGATCCGCCGTTATCCGTTGTTGTTACTATCCCTGTCAGTCTTGAGCCAAGGGATGACAAAGAGGACATCACCCGGCCCAGACCATGGCCTCCACCCAGTGCCACCACCCGGTCAAGATCCGCAAAAGTGCGATTGCGCATACCTATTCCTTATCACGTTCTATCTGCGTAACAGTAACCTAACTACCCCTAAAAGACGATGCCTCAGCCAGGGCAAAATGACGTATATCAATGCGAATCTGCTGTTTTGGCGTATTCTGTAACGAAAATGCACGATCAGGTCGCTATATACATGTTTATATAGCGTTAAGCGGTAATGGCGAAAGGGTGATTTACGCGCTACTATCGCCATAACCACGTTTTCAAATTTGAAAACATACACTCTAGCCCTGGTGCCTGTGTCGAAAGATATGGCGCCCTGGCCGTGGCAACTATGCCACCAGGGTACAGAAAGAAATGACTGTGCCTCCCGTATCTGGAAAGGTGTACATGGCTTCACAACTTACTGATGCTTTCGCGCGTAAGTTTTACTACTTACGTCTGTCGATTACCGATGTGTGCAACTTCCGTTGCACCTACTGTCTGCCCGACGGCTACAAACCGGGCAGCGTCACCAATAACGGCTTTCTCTCCGTGGATGAAGTTCGCCGCGTTACGCGCGCGTTCTCGGCACTCGGCACGGAAAAAGTGCGTCTGACCGGCGGAGAACCTTCGCTGCGCCGTGACTTCCCCGACATTATTGCCGCCGTGCGTGAAAACGAACGCATCCGTCAGATTGCGGTGACCACCAATGGCTACCGCATGGCGCGCGATGTCGCAACCTGGCGTGATGCGGGCTTAACGGCCATTAACGTCAGCGTGGACAGCCTGGATGCCCGTCAGTTTCATGCCATTACCGGCCAGGATAAATTCCAGCAGGTGATGGACGGTATTGATGCTGCGTTTACCGCCGGGTTCGATAAGGTCAAAGTCAACACCGTGCTGATGCGTGATGTAAACCATCATCAGCTGGACACCTTCCTGGCGTGGATCAAATCCCGCCCCATTCAACTGCGGTTTATTGAACTCATGGAGACGGGCGAGGGCAGCGAGCTGTTCCGCCGCCACCATATCTCCGGCATGGTGTTGCGCGATGAGCTGCTTAAACGCGGCTGGATCCACCAGATCCGCCAGCGAAGCGACGGCCCGGCGCAGGTCTTTTGTCACCCGGATTACGAAGGGGAGATTGGGCTTATCATGCCTTACGAGAAAGATTTCTGCGCCAGCTGTAACCGCCTGCGCGTCTCCTCGGTGGGCAAACTGCATCTGTGTCTGTTCGGGGATGGCGGCGTTAACCTTCGCGATCTGCTGGAAGACGATGCGCAACAGGCCGCGCTGGAAGCGCGTATTTCTGAGGCGCTGACGCATAAAAAACAGACCCACTTCCTGCATCAGGGCAACACCGGCATTACTCAGAACCTGTCATACATTGGCGGGTAATCAGGCTTAAGAAGGAACCAGAAGATGAGTCAGGTCAGCGCGGAATTTATCCCGACACGTATTGCCATCCTTACCGTTTCCGACCGTCGTGGCGAAGAGGATGACACCTCCGGCCACTGGCTGCGCGAAGCCGCCCATGACGCCGGGCATAAGATCGTCGATAAAGCGATCGTCAAAGAGAACCGCTATGCCATACGCGCGCAGGTCTCCCAGTGGATTGCCAGCGATGAAGTGCAGGTGGTGTTGATCACCGGCGGCACCGGTTTTACCGCAGGCGACCAGGCGCCAGAGGCGCTTATCCCGCTGTTTGACCGCGAGGTAGAAGGCTTCGGCGAAGTGTTCCGCATGCTGTCGTTTGAAGAGATTGGTACCTCGACGCTGCAGTCACGTGCGGTGGCGGGCATGGCGAACAACACACTGATATTCGCCATGCCGGGCTCGACCAAAGCCTGCCGCACCGCGTGGGACAACATTATCGCCCCGCAGCTGGATGCCCGTACCCGTCCGTGTAATTTTCATCCCCATTTAAAGAAATAAGCTATGTCGCAACTGACCCACATTAACGCCGCTGGCGAAGCGCATATGGTGGACGTTTCTGCCAAGGCCGAAACGGTCCGCGAGGCGCGTGCCGAAGCGTTCGTTACCATGCTGCCAGACACCCTGGCGATGATTATCGACGGCAGCCACCATAAGGGTGATGTCTTTGCCACTGCCCGCATCGCCGGGATCCAGGCGGCGAAACGCACCTGGGACTTAATTCCGCTCTGCCACCCGCTGATGCTCAGCAAGGTGGAGGTCAATCTTCAGGCCCAGCCAGAGCACAACCGCGTGCGCATCGAATCGCTGTGTCGTTTAACCGGTAAAACGGGCGTGGAGATGGAAGCGCTGACGGCGGCGTCCGTTGCCGCGCTGACTATCTACGATATGTGCAAAGCGGTGCAGAAAGATATGGAGATTGGCCCGGTTCGTCTGCTGGCGAAAAGCGGCGGCAAATCCGGTGATTTTAAGGTGGACAGCCATGATTAAGGTGCTCTTTTTTGCCCAGGTGCGTGAACTGGTGAATACCGACAGCCTGACGCTGGAAGCGACGTTTAAAGACGTTGCCGCACTGCGTGCGCATCTGGCGGCGCAAAGCGACCGCTGGGCGCTGGCGCTGGATGAAGGGAAGCTGCTGGCCGCCGTCAACCAGACGCTGGTGGAGTTTACCCATCCGCTGGCGGCAGGTGATGAAGTGGCCTTCTTCCCACCGGTGACGGGGGGTTAAGATGGCTGATACGCGAATTCTGGTTAGCCCTGAGCGCTTTAATGTCGGTACGGAATATCACTGGCTGGCAGAGCGCGATGAAGACGGTGCTGTTGTGACCTTCACCGGTAAAGTGCGTAACCACAACCTTGGCGACAGCGTAAAAGCGCTGACGCTGGAACACTATCCGGGCATGACCGAGAAATCTCTGGCTGCGATCGTCGAAGAGGCGCGAGGCCGCTGGCCGCTCGGGCGTGTGACGGTTATCCACCGCATCGGTGAGATGTGGCCGGGCGAGGAGATCGTTTTCGTGGGGGTGACCAGCGCCCATCGCGGCAGCGCGTTTGCCGCCGGGGAGTTCATCATGGATTACCTGAAAACCAAAGCCCCGTTCTGGAAACGTGAAGCGACGCCGGAGGGGGAGCGGTGGGTTGAATCGCGCGACAGCGACAAACAGGCCGCCAGCCGTTGGTAACAGGTTTATGTGGATGTGTTAGTCTTAACGTGTGTGTCTACTTAATCAGGAGTGAATCATGGACCGATTTCCGCGTTCCGATTCGATAGTACAGCAGACCCGTAGTGGCCTGCAGACGTATATGGCTCAGGTTTATGGCTGGATGACGGTGGGCTTACTGCTTACCGCATTTATCGCGTGGTATGCGGCCAATACCCCTGAACTGATGATGTTTATCTTTTCCAGCAAAATCACCTTCTTTGGGCTGATCATTGCGCAACTGGCACTGGTGTTTGTGCTCTCCGGTCTGGTACAGAAGCTGAGTGCCGGGATGGCGACCACCCTGTTTATGCTCTATTCGGCACTGACGGGGCTGACGCTTTCCAGCATTTTCATCGTCTATACCTACTCCTCCATCGCCAGCACCTTTGTGGTCACCGGCGGGATGTTTGGTGTGATGAGCCTGTACGGTTACACCACCAAACGTGACCTCAGCGGTCTTGGCAACATGCTGTTCATGGGGCTGATCGGGATTGTGCTGGCGTCGCTGGTGAACCTGTGGCTGAAGAGCGACGCGCTGATGTGGGCGGTAACCTATATCGGGGTGGTGATTTTCGTTGGCTTAACCGCCTACGACACCCAGAAGCTGAAAAACATCGGTGAGCAGATTGACGTGCGTGACAGTTCCAACCTGCGTAAATACTCAATTCTGGGTGCCCTGACGCTGTATCTGGACTTCATCAACCTGTTCCTGATGCTGCTGCGTATTTTCGGCAACCGTCGTTAAATACTGCCCCTCACCCTAACGGTGCGGTTTTTCTCCCTCTCCCTGTGGGAGAGGGCCGGGGTGAGGGCATCAGACCGCTGCGCCTATTTTGCCATCGCCTTCTCGTTCTTCGCTCTCAGCTTCTTCGCCCGGCTCTCAAGCACCAGATAACAGACCGTGGCCAGCGCCAGCGGCAGGAAGTAATAGAGCATGCGGTAGGCGAGCAGGGCGGCGATAATCGTCCCATGAGAAACATGTTCTCCGGCAAGCAGGGCGATAAATACCGCTTCCAGCACCCCAATCCCGGCCGGAATATGTACGATCACCCCGGCAATACTGCTCACCAGCAGCACCCCCAGCACGAAGAAATAATTCACATCTTCGCCAATGAGCAGCCAGATAATTGTCCCCATCGCCATCCAGTTGGCGCTGGAGACCGCCATCTGCAGCACGGCAAATTTCCATGAGGGTAAAACCAGCTTTTGCCCTTTGATGGTCATATGGCGGCGTCTGGCAAAGGCGCAGGCCCAGAGATACAGGGCGATAATGAGCAGGAGCGCGAAACCCAAAATCCGCAGCGTGGCTTCATCGATATACCAGTGTGCGGGCAACTGCACCACGCCGATGGTAAAGATCACCCCACCCAGCAGAATATAACCCAGCCAGTTGGTGGTGATGCTCAGCGAAAATATACGCGTGATAGTCCCACCGGGCAGTCCCAGGCGCGAGTACAGGCGATAGCGCATGCCAATCCCTCCGACCCAGGTGCTGAGCGTCAGGTTAAAGGCGTAGCAGATAAACGACACCAGCATGACCTGGCGTTTTGCCAGCTTGTGGCCGCAGTAGGCGCGGCCCAGCAGGTCATAGCAGCCGTACATCAGATAGCTCACAATCACCAGCCCAACCGCTCCCAGCAGCACCATCCGGTTGTAGTTGCGGATGACTTTCCACACCTCTTCCCAGTCCACCTTTTGCGCGTAAACCACCAGCAGCACCGCAACGGCAATAAAAAACAGCCAGGTCAGGATCTTTTTCGCCATTCGCCAGCGTGGATGCGATTTAGACATCAGGTTTTCCCTCCATCTTCCGCCTCAATGCGGTCCTGGGTTTCCATTTCGGGTTGAACAGGCGGATCCACCAGCGCAAGTTTTGGGGTATGCGCCGGCAGCCAGCCCACCATCGCCGGGAAATGGCGCAGGAAGTGGAACACCACTACGCTGATCCCCAGATTCCACCAGGTGCGTTTTGGCACCATGGACTCGTCCACGCGCACGCAGTCGTTGACGATCAGACCCTGCAGGTTATCCCGCAGGGTCTGGTTAAACTGGCGATCGTGAATGATCAGGTTCGCTTCCAGGTTAAGCGACAGGCTCAGCGGATCGAGGTTACTGGAGCCGACGGTCGCCCAGTGATCGTCCATCAGCGCGACTTTGCCGTGCAGCGGTCGGCGACGGTATTCGTAGATTTGCACTCCGCCTTTGAGCAGGTAGTTATAGAGCAGCCGCGCGCCGACTTTGACGATGGGCATATCCGGCTCGCCCTGCACAATCAGCTTCACGCGGACGCCGCGTCGGGCAGCACTGCGCATGGCGTGCAGCAGCCGGTAGCCCGGGAAGAAGTAGGCGTTGGCGATGATCACTTCGCGTTTGGCATTCGCCAGCATTTTCAGGTAGTGGCGCTCAATATCGTCCCGGTGCTCGCCGTTATCCCGCCAGACGAACAGCGCCTGCGCTTCGCCGGGCTTCCGGTTCTCTTCCGGACGATGGCGGCGCTTCCACCAGCGTCGGGCGGCCTCTTTGCCGGGTAAGTTTTCCAGTTCAAACAGCAAAATGTCCTGAACCACAGGCCCTTCGATGCGGATGGCGTAATCCTGCTTGGCCTCCGGGCCGTAGTCAGACATATGCTCGGCGGAGTAGTTAATTCCACCGACAAACGCCACCGTCTCATCAACGACGACGATTTTGCGGTGCATCCGGCGAAAGAGATTGGTACGCATGCCGAACAGGCGAGGGCCGGGATCGTAGTAGCGGAACACAACGCCTGCGGCAGTGAGCTCATTCACGAACGCATCGCTAAGATCGGGCGAGCCATAGCCATCCAGCAGCGCTTCAATTTTGACGCCGCGCTGGGCGGCGCGCAGCAGCACGCTGTGCAACTGTTTGCCCACATCATCTTCAAACCAGATAAAGGTCTCGAGGATCACTTTATGCTGCGCGTGGTCTATCGCATCAAAAACGGCGGGGTAATATTCGTCCCCGTTGACCAGCAGCGTGATCCGGTTGCCTTCCTGCCAGGTACATTTCATAAGTGGATCTCCGCGCTCAGCGGGGCATGGTCGGAAAGGTGGCGCCAGTTAAGCAACGCCAGCGCGGTCGGGCTGCTGGCATGGGCGTTTTTCACATAAATGCGGTCAAGCCTCAGCAACGGGAAGCGCACCGGAAACGTGCGCGCAGGTCTGCCGTGCGCGCGGGTGAAAATCTCCTCCAGCCCGGCCTCCACCTTCAGAGGGTGGTTAGCCCGCTGCCGCCAGTCGTTGAAATCCCCGGCAATCACCACCGGCTCTCCTTCGGGCAGGGCGTTAGTCCATTCAGCCAGCATCTGCAGCTGTGCCTGGCGATGCGCTTCCCGCAGACCGAGATGCACACAGCCAACGTGCACCGGAAAATCGAGATCCGGCGGGGTGATACGGCAATACAGCAGCCCACGCTTTTCGCTTTCGCCGACGGAGACGTCCCGGTTCTCGTAATGTTCAATGGGATAACGCGACAGCACCGCATTTCCGTGATGCCCTTCAGGATAGACCGCATTGCGGCCGTAAGCGTAATCACTCCACATGGTGTCGGCCAGAAATTCATAGTGGGGCGTGTCGGGCCAGTTTTCGAAGTGCATCGGATGGACCTCGTGCGCGCCCATCACTTCCTGCAGGCAGACAATGTCCGCGCTGACGGTGCGAACCGCGTCGCGCAGCTCCGGTAAAATGAAGCGGCGATTAAATGCTGTGAAGCCTTTATGAATGTTTATCGTCAGCACTTTAAGCGAGAAATGCTGCATTTTTTTGGTCATAAGCTCCTTCCTGAGTGACTATCCCAATGAAAATAAAGTGTAGTCGTCGTCACAAAAAGATGCGGTGTTACGGAATTTTCCGTAAAGTGCGGTAGTCTGATTAAGCAGAGAAAAATCCTTCAGGAGAGAAGCCATGAAGTGGCAACAACGTGTTCGTGTCGCAACGGGTCTAAGTTGCTGGCAGATAATGTTGCATTTACTGGTCGTGGCCGTACTGGTGATGGGCTGGATGAGCGGCACGCTGGTGCGTGTTGGCTTAGGACTATGCGTCCTCTATGGCGTCACCGTGCTGTCGATGTTGTTCCTGCAGCGCCATCATGAAGCGCGCTGGCGCGAGGTGGGTGATGTGCTCGAAGAGCTCACCACCACCTGGTACTTTGGTGCCGCAATGATTGTGCTGTGGCTGTTGTCTCGCGTGCTGCAAAACAACCTGCTGCTGGCGCTGGCCGGTCTGGCCATTCTTGCAGGGCCTGCGGTGGTCTCTTTGCTGGCCAAAGAGAAAAAGCTACGCAATGTTGCGTCTAAACATCGCGTACGCCACTGACCCCGTCGTGGCCGCTATGACCAGTAGCGGCCACAAACTTCCCCAGATAATATCCAGACTCGCATCCTTCAGATAAATTTGCTTGGTGATATCCGTAAAGTGACGAATCGGGTTTATCCACGTCAGATCCTGTAACCACACCGGCATATTCTCAACCGGCGAAACATACCCGGAGAGCAGGATGGCCGGCATCATAAAGACAAATACGCCAATAAACGCCTGCTGCTGCGTGGAGCAGAGCGCGGAAATCAGCAGGCCAAACCCGACCAGCGACAGTCCATAGATCACCATCGTGAAGTAGAACAGCGCCAGCGACCCGGCGAACGGGATCTGGTAGGCCCAGATCCCCACGCCCAGCACGATGGTGGCCTGGAACGTGGCAACAATCAGGGCGGGAACCGCTTTACCGACGAAGATTTGCCAGGTCGCCAGCGGGGAGACCAGCAGTTGATCGAGCGTACCTTGCTCGCGTTCGCGGGCGACGGACAGGGAGGTGACGATCATCACCCCAATGGTGGTAATCATGGCGATCAGCGACGGCACCACAAACCATTTGTAGTCCAGGTTTGGGTTGTACCAGTTACGTACCACCAGCTCGCTGTTGTTGGGCTTCGGTTTCCCCTCCATCAACTCCTGCTGATAATCCTTCACCACCTGTTGCAGATAATTCGCGGCAATCTGCGCGCTGTTGGAGTTACGCCCGTCGAGGATCAACTGCATGGGCGCGGGCTGGAAGGTGTCCAGATTGCGGGAAAAATCAGCCGGAAAACGCACCAGCAGCAGCGCTTTCTGGGTATCGATGGTGGGCTGGATCGCCTGTGGGCTTTTCAGCAGCAGGATATGGGTAAAAGCCTTCGCCCGGGCAAAGCGCTGGGTCAGCTCGACGGAATGTTTACCGTTGTCTTCGTTGTAAATCGCGATGGTGGCGTTGGTCACCTCAAGCGTGGCGGCAAAAGGGAACAGAAACACCTGGATGAGCACCGGCAACACCAGAATGGCGCGGGTTTGCGGCTCGCGCAGCAGCGATTGCAGCTCTTTGCGTATTAACGTCCATAAACGGTGAAACATGTTCGCTCCTTAATCCAGACGCCGTTTGGTTTTCATCCACGTCAGCCCAATAAACATCGCCGCCGACGCCAGCAAAAACAGGGTATTGATAATCAGCACTACCGGAATATTCCCCGCCAGGAACAGGCTTTGCAGCGTGCTGACGAAATAGCGCGCCGGAATTATGTAGGTCACGGCACGGATCACCGCGGGCATGCTGTCTATCTGGAAGATAAACCCGGACAGCATAATCGACGGTAAAAAGGCGGCGTTCAGCGCCACCTGCGCGGCGTTAAACTGGTTGCGGGTGACGGTGGAGATGAGCAGCCCCATGCCCAACGTGCTCAGCAGGAACAGGCTGGTAATGAAAAAGAGCAGCACCAGCGAGCCGCGGTACGGCACCCCAAGGATAAACACCGAGACCAGCATACAGAGCAGCATCGCCAGCATGCCGAGGAAGTAGTAGGGGATAAGCTTACACAGCAGCAGCTCAAGGCGCGTCACTTCGGTTGAAAGCAGCGCCTCCATGGTGCCGCGCTCCCACTCGCGGGCAATCACCAGCGAGGTCAGGATTGCGCCAATCACCGTCATAATGATGGTGACCGCACCCGGGATAATAAAATGCTGGCTGATGGCGGCAGGGTTAAACCAGTAGCGCATCTGTACGTCGATCAGCGGTTCGAACGTTTCGCCCCGGTCTTCGGCGCGCTGCATCTGCCAGAGCTGCCAGATCCCCTCTACGTAGCCCTGGACAAAGTTGGCGGTATTCGGCTCGCTGCCGTCAGTGATCACCTGGATCGGCGCAGCGGTATCTGCCCGCGCCATGTTGGCGGCAAAATCGACCGGGATCACCACCAGACCGCGGATTTTCCCGGCCTGCATCTTCTGAATAAGCGCTTGCCGGTTGTCGCTGATGGTGGCGTCAATGTAGGGCGAGCCGGTCATGGCGTGGGTGAAGTCCAGCGCCTCTTCGCTCTGCTGCTCCAGTAATATCCCGACCCGCAGCTTGCTGGAGTCGAGGTTGATCCCATAGCCGAAGATAAACAGCAGCAGAAGCGGGATAACCACCGCAATCAGCCAGCTGCTGGGGTCACGCACGATCTGACGCGTCTCTTTGATGCACAGCGCGCGCACCCGGCGCCAGGAAATCGCCTTATTGCGCATCGGCATTCTCCTTATCCCAGTCGTGGATGAGGGTGATAAACGCCTGCTCCATGGTCGGGTCCGGCACCTCGTCGTCTGCAGCCTGGGCTTTCAGGTCATCCGGCGTGCCGTGGGCAATCAACTTGCCGCGATAGACCAGCCCGATACGGTCGCAATACTCCGCCTCGTCCATAAAGTGGGTGGTTACCATCACCGTCACCCCTTTCTCCACCATGCTGTTGATGTGCAGCCAGAACTCGCGGCGGGTGAGGGGATCAACGCCTGACGTGGGTTCATCCAGAAACAGAATATCGGGCTCGTGCATCAGCGAGCAGGCCAGCGCCAGCCGCTGTTTGAAGCCCAGGGGCAACTCATCCGTGGCGTGGGAAGCGATAGCTGTCAGGCCAAACGCCTCGCTCATGCGGTGGATTTTCTCGTCCTGGGCGCGCCCTCGCAGGCCGTAAACGCCGGAGAAAAAGCGCAGGTTCTGCTCGACCGTCAGGTTGCCGTACAGCGAGAACTTCTGCGCCATATACCCCAGATGCTGGCGCGCCTTGCCGGAGCTGACTTTCAAATCCATATCCAGTACCAGCGCTTTGCCGGACGTAGGCACCAGCAGGCCACACATCATCTTAAAGGTGGTGGATTTCCCCGCGCCGTTTGGCCCGAGCAGGCCAAAAATTTCACCGCGCTTCACCGCGAAATTGACGTTATCGGTGGCGGCGAAATCACCGAATTTTTTGGTCAGGGATTTGGCTTCGATCACCGTCTCACCCGGCGTACCTTCCACCGTGTGCAGGATCGCCCCGAGCGGCGATTCCGAAGTACCCGCTCCGCCCAGCAGATCGATAAACGCGTCCTCAAAGCGGGGAGCCGTCTCTTCCATCTCAATGTCAGGCATGCCCGGCGCGTGACGAATATCCGCTTCGGTCGCCTCTTTGGTCAGGATCACGCGCACCGAACGGCCCTGAATCATCCCGTCGCTGACCTGGGGCAGCTTCAGCACCCGTTGCAGCAGTTTGCGGTTCGACTCCTGCGGGCTGTGCATCAGGAAACTGCGTCCGGCCATGCTTTGGGTCAGCTTCGTCGGTTCTCCCTGATAAAGCAGCTCGCCTTCGTTCATCAGCAGCACATCGCGACACTGCTCGGCTTCATCCAGATAGGAGGTGCTCCAGAGGATCAGCATTCCGTCACCGGCCAGCTCGTGCACCATCTGCCACAGCTCGCGGCGTGAAATCGGGTCCACGCCCACGCCGGGCTCATCCAGCAGCAGCACTTTCGGCTCGCCGACCAGCGTACAGGCCAGCCCCAGCTTTTGCTTCATCCCGCCGGAGAGCTTGCCCGCCAGACGATCGGTGAAGGGACCGAGGGAAGTGAAGGACAGCAGACGGGCGAAAGTCTGCTGACGGGTTTCACCGGTCACGCTACGCAGATCGGCGTACAGATTAAGGTTTTCCATCACCGTCAGGTCTTCATAGAGACCAAACTTCTGCGGCATATAGCCGAGCATGGCGTGGAGTGCACCGTCATCTTTAATCGGATCGAGCCCGAGCACGCTGGCCGCCCCTTCATCGGGCTTAAGCAGGCCTGCCAGCATCCGCATCAACGTGGTTTTGCCTGCGCCGTCCGGACCAACCAGCCCGGTTACATAGCCTTTCTGGATGGTGCAGTTCAGCGGCGCGACGGCCGGTTTTTCCATGCCCGCGAAGCGTTTGACCAGATTGTCGAGCCGGATAACCGCGTCATTCATGTCGTTCCCCGCTGTTCACTTTTACGGTGACTGGCATGCCCTGGCGCAGCGCGTCGTCCGCATCGGTGACGATGATGCGCAGGCGATACACCAGGTCGGTACGCAGATCCGGCGTTTCCACCGTTTTTGGCGTGAATTCAGCGGTGGGTGAAACAAAGCCCACTTTGCCGTGATACGGTTTATCGGGACGACCGTCGGTATAGAGCAACAGTTCGCGACCCGGCTGCATCTGGCCGAGGTTTGGTTCATCAATGTAGGCGCGCACCCATACCGGACGGGTGAGCGACAGGGTTAAAACGGTGCTTCCGGCGTTGAGCATGCTGCCGGGCTCCACGGCGCGGGTCATCAGCGTGCCGTCAGACGGTGCCACCAGCGTGGTGTCGTGCAGATCGAGTTCCGCCTGGGCCAGTTGGGCCTGCGCCTGTTCAAGGTTGGCTTTGGCCTGGGCGATATCCTGCGGGCGGTTACCGGTGTGGTACTGACTCAGTTTGTCCTGTGCGGATTTCAGCGTTGCCTGAGCCTGATCGCGTGATGAACGGGCGTTTTCCAGATCGTTGGCCGAAATAGTGCGGCTTTTCCACAGCCCCTGCTGGCGGGCATAGAAATTCTGCGCATAGTCATAGGCCGCCTGCGCCTGTTTGACTGCGGCAGCAGCCTGGGCAATCTCTTCGTCACGATAACCGGCCAGCATCAGATCATATTGCGCCTGGGCGACGGAAACGCCGGCTTTTGCCTGCATCAGCGCGTTCTCGTAGGGCGCTTTATCAAGCATCCCCAGCGTCTGCCCGGTTTTGATGGTGTCACCCTCATCTACGTTAAGCGACGCCAGCCGCCCCCCGACGCGGAAGCTCATGTTCACGGTGCGAATATCAACGTTACCGTACAGCGTCAGGCCGCGATCCTGATGGCTTTGATACCACAGCCAGCCACCGACGCCTGCGGCAAGCAAAACAACAACCACCAGAATGATGGCGACAGGTTTTTTCATGACTTCAGGCTCCTTTGCGTTAAGCCTTGCAGGATCAGATCCAGATGACAGGTGATAACCTGGCTAATCTGCGCGGCTTTATCCTCATCAAATTGTGTCCAGCCGGTGCGTAACAGAATCGTTTCTCGCCCCAGACGGAAGGCCAGAATCTCACCCAGCAGGGCGTGGGTATGCAAAATCGTAGCGGTATCGTTGGCGTCTTGCCCGGTATAGGCCGCGATCAGCCGGGTCAGGTGCGTGTGCATCGGGGCAATCACCTGGTCATGCACCAGCTGGTAGGCGGCAGTGGGGAAGAGCTGTTCACGGGAGATAAATCGACTCAGGTTCAGCGTGTCGTCGTGCGTCAGCAGGCGGATCATGTTGTGGCAGGCGTTGAGGATCAGCTGGCGGATAGCGTCACGATCGGGCGACGGCTGGCTGAGCAGCGCGGTGGCTTCCTCCACGTGCGGGTGAAACTGCGTGCCAATAAAATCGGCGATCCACTGGGCACAGGCGAGGTATAAATCCTCTTTTGAGCCAAAATAGTAGGGGATAGCCGCAATGTTTTGCCCGGCCTGCGCCGCGATATCCCGGGTGGTGGCGTGTAAGCCATACTCACCAAACTGCGCCAGCGCGGCAGCAATAAGCTGGCTTTTGGCCTGTTCGCCTTTAGAGGTTGTCGGGGTTGTATTCATAGCGGCATTAAAAATTAATCAATCGATTGATTAAGATTATGCCTGATTAGCGAAATCGTCGAGGGAAGGTGGAGGGATATTTTATGCGCCACGTCACAAAAGCTGCTACACTCCGCCCCTTCGCGACATTGTGGTTTTTGTCCTCCTAATTGTTATATCTCCCTGAAAACTACACCTGTGATGGTCGGGGCGGTTCGGAGTTTTTATGTCTTTTGATTCCCTTGGCCTGAACCCGGAAATTCTGCGCGCGATCGCAGAGCAGGGCTACGTTGAGCCAACCCCAATCCAGCAGCAGGCGATCCCTGCCGTTCTGCAGGGCCGTGACCTTATGGCCAGTGCCCAGACCGGGACCGGTAAAACCGCAGGCTTCACCCTGCCACTGTTAGAGCTGCTGGTAAAAAAACAGCCGCACGCGAAGGGGCGTCGCCCGGTTCGTGCGCTGATCCTCACCCCAACCCGCGAGCTGGCGGCGCAGATTGGCGAGAACGTGCGTGACTACAGCCGCTATCTCAACATTCGTTCGCTGGTGGTTTTCGGCGGTGTGAGCATTAACCCACAGATGATGAAACTGCGCGGCGGCGTGGACGTGCTGGTGGCAACGCCGGGCCGTCTGCTGGATCTGGAACATCAGAACGCCGTGAAGCTAGATAACGTCGAAATTCTGGTGCTGGACGAAGCCGACCGCATGCTCGACATGGGCTTTATCCACGATATTCGCCGCGTGCTGGCTAAGCTCCCGCCGCGCCGTCAGAACCTGCTGTTCTCCGCGACCTTCTCCGACGAGATCAAAGCGCTGGCTGAAAAGTTGCTGCATAACCCGCTGGAAGTTGAAGTGGCGCGTCGCAACACCGCCTCTGAGCAGGTGACCCAGCACGTGCACTTCGTTGATAAAAAGCGTAAGCGGGAACTGCTCTCCCAGATGATTGGTCAGGGTAACTGGCAGCAGGTGCTGGTCTTTACCCGTACCAAGCACGGTGCAAACCACCTGGCGGAACAGCTGAACAAAGACGGTATTCGCAGTGCGGCTATCCACGGTAACAAGAGCCAGGGGGCGCGTACCCGTGCGCTGGCGGACTTTAAATCCGGTGATATCCGCGTGCTGGTGGCAACCGACATTGCTGCCCGTGGTCTGGACATTGAAGAGCTGCCGCACGTGGTGAACTACGAGCTGCCAAACGTGCCGGAAGACTATGTTCACCGTATCGGCCGTACTGGTCGTGCGGCGGCCACTGGCGAAGCGCTCTCGCTGGTCTGCGTGGATGAACACAAACTGCTGCGCGACATCGAACGCCTGCTGAAGAAAGAGATCCCGCGTATTGAAACGCCGGGGTACGAAGTGGATCCGTCCATTAAAGCGGAGCCAATTCAGAATGGTCGGCAGCAGCGTGGCGGCGGTGGACGCGGTCAGGGCGGCGGCCGTGGTCAGCAGCAGCCACGCCGTGCCGAAGGCGGTGCGCCGAAGTCGGGCAATAAACCGCCTCGCCGCGACGGCGAAGGGAAACCGGCAGGCGAAGGACAGCGCCGTCGCCGTCCGCGTAAACCGGCTAACCCACAGTAATCTGGAAGCCCGGCCGTAAAGCCTAATGCCGTTCACTTAAGCCTCACGTGACTTAAAGCTGAACGGATATTTAGGCGGAACATAAAGCACCGAACGATCATGTCTTCGGTGCTTTCTTTTTTCCGGCAAAAAGAAGGATTTTACATTTTCCCTCATTCCTTTCAGATGTTTAGGTATATTTACTGCTGTACCTTTACCGCAGACCCGAGCAACCATAGCCCTTAGATTCGTAACGCTAACACCGCATGTTGGCCCAACGAATCGGCCTCCCTCAGCAGTATTAGCAGAACGATGCCCCACAGTACGCACGCGCCCGGTGCTATGGCAGTGATCCAGCACGGCTGATGCAAGGCGCAGCAGCTTACCTGTCACCGCACTGCGGCGGTATTGATAATTCCATAAGAAGACACGGACAGCTGCCACGTCAGCGCGGCGCAGATCCAGCCGCCCCGAACCATTCATCAGGAAGCGATACACATCTTCGAATACAGCAGCATTTGTAATCCGTTCAGCCAACGGCATGTTGCCGAGATACTCCAGATAACCCACAGCCTCACTGTCAAAACGCGAAACAGGGGAATAAACGCCACAGAGGAAGGCAAATCGATATACAGCCCCTCTAATTACCTATCACTTTGTTACAACTGCTCATTTACTCACCACCGGCAAAAGCCTACACTTTTCTTAAGGATTTCAAACCAACACAGGGATAAAAATAAATGGCTATTGGTCACTACTTATTCAGGGGTGATAAAACGGTTTGCGGTGGTCGGATTATTGAAGGATGTATCGATCATCAGTTTTTTTCTAGAGACATGGCTTGTGAAGGGCATCAAGTGACATGTGGGAAACATGCTGGCAGATTCCGCATAGTGGGAGGGCTTGAAAACGATGAAATACATGGTAAAAGGATTGCCGGAACACTGCACAGCCGTAGCTCTTGCCCCTGCAAATCACGTTTTATCCCTTCTATCTTCGATACTTACGAATTTTCTACAGAGCCAGCGAAAGCCAACACCGCCCAATCTCACATCGTTGAGTTTCCCGTTCTCCCAGGCCCGATTGCAGATCCTAAAATTGATAGCTTTGCTGACACCTGCGAGCCAGAAGATAACCCGTTATTGAATGGTGTTTACATCTGGACTGAAACCACTGACGCAGGACACGCCTTTGTATCCGTACATCAGAATAATTCGATCTACGTATACACCTATGGGCGATTTGGTAGAAGAGGTCCAGCTAACTTTACAGGCGATGGAATACTCAACTTCTTTACCGGAGAGGATGCTCGTAGCTACTACCGTGAAGAACTTTATAAAGTTAATGCTCGGGTATTCAAGATTGATGATGCATCCGTAGCTGAGACACGCTCATTGTTTGAAAACCTTTGGAACTCAGGAGCAAAGCCAATCCCTACAGAGAAAATGGGTGAAAGAACCAAACTCAGGGGAAGAGTAATTGACGTCTATGATCTGACTGGTAGCAACTGTACAACGCATACTGTTCAGGTAATTCGTAAATCAGGCTCAAACGTTTTCGAAACAAGCTACACATCGACTACAACACAATTACCGATTGAAAGCGAGGAAGACTTTGCAGTGCCTTTGTCTCTACAAAATTATCTTATTCGCAAAAGCAGTAGCTTAAGTTCGATGCAAGTAACTGAAGTTACCAACGAATTCAAAGAACAGTATCCAAACATAGACAATTACACTGCTGGTGAAGAAAACGCTATGGAGAAAAGCCTTGCAATGGGAGCCTCAAAATTAGGTTCAGCTTCTGGTTATTCTGGCGGTACGGTTGGTGGAGTCTTGGGGGGGTCATATGACCTTGACGAGTAGAACAAAATTTATCATCCGATGGGGAAGCATAATCACGATTTCTTTCATTTACATAGCATCCATTTTGGTTATTGTTTTAGATTATGGGATAACGAGAAAATACACAGACATACTCAACGAAAAGACGATCACGATTGAAGCCTGTAATGCTGTGGTTGCTGAATTTGATCAGTATTACGACAGACTGATTCATGTTTCGCTCTTCGGTTACGTTGTTACTTCCGTGTTGATTCTGCTCATTTTCAAGAAAGTGAGATAACCGCCAAAGGCTGGAGTGATCTAGCCTTGCCCCCTTATCCCTGATTTTAGGCATAACAAACCTAATGTCCTATTGGTGATATACGATCAAGCGGAGTGGCGAGACATCATTCGGGGTTATGTCATTACAACGTGGCTTATCAGGGCGCTCGTGCATCCTCAACAGGAACCGTGAGCCAGACGGAGACAGAGCCTGCATATCGTATTCAGACATAAAAAATCCGGGTTTAGAGGGAATGAACCTGGATTGTCTCTTACTGGCAGGATCGTTCAAATACTATTAAACGATCGGCATTAGGCCGTAAAGCCGGGCTTTTCTTTTTGCGGCGACGAAAATAAAGTGCCACAATAGTGGCTGTTTATACAGTATTTCAGGTTTTCCGATGGCTTTAACCGCGGCGCTGAAAGCGCAGATTGGTGCCTGGTATAAGGCACTCCAGCAGCAGATCCCCGACTTTATCCCCCGGGCACCACAGCGGCAGATGATTGCCGATGTGGCAAAAACGCTCGCCGGTGACGACGGGCGACATCTGGCGATTGAAGCACCAACCGGGGTCGGTAAAACCCTCTCTTATTTAATCCCGGGCATCGCTATTGCGCGGGAAGAACAAAAGACGCTGGTGGTCAGCACCGCTAACGTGGCGCTACAGGATCAGATCTTCAGCAAAGACCTGCCGCTGCTGCGCAAAATTATCCCCGAGCTGCGTTTTACCGCCGCCTTTGGCCGCGGACGTTATGTCTGCCCGCGTAACCTGGCGGCGCTCGCCAGCAGTGAGCCCACCCAGCAGGATCTGCTGGCGTTTCTTGATGACGAACTGACGCCAAACAACAAGGCGGAGCAGGAACAGTGCGCGAAGCTGAAAGCCGATCTCGACAGCTACAGGTGGGACGGTTTGCGCGATCACACCAGCCAGGCCATCGGCGATGATTTATGGCGCAGGCTCAGCACCGATAAAGCCAGCTGCCTCAACCGTAACTGTCACTACTACCGCGAGTGCCCGTTTTTTGTCGCCCGGCGGGAGATCCAGGAAGCGGAAGTGGTGGTCGCCAATCATGCGCTGGTGATGGCGGCGCTGGAGAGCGAGGCGGTGCTGCCGGAGCCGAAAAACCTGCTGCTGGTGCTTGATGAAGGCCACCATTTGCCTGACGTAGCCCGGGATGCGCTGGAGATGAGTGCTGAAATCACGGCCCCGTGGTTCCGCCTGCAGCTCGATCTGTTCTGCAAGCTGGTGGCCACCTGCATGGAGCAGTTCCGTCCTAAAACTACGCCGCCGCTGGCGGTGCCCGAGCGTCTGAGCGAACACTGTGACGAGGTCTACGGCCTTATCGCATCCCTGAACAACATTCTGAATCTGTATCTCCCGGCGACTCAGGAGGCAGAGCACCGTTTTGCCATGGGGGAGCTGCCGGACGAGGTGATGGAGATTTGCCAGCAGCTGGCGAAGCATCTGGAAAAGCTGCGCGGCCTGGCCGAGATGTTCTTAAACGATCTCAGTGAAAAGACCGGCACCCATGACGTGGTGCGTTTGCACCGTATTCTGCTGCAAATGAACCGTGCGCTGGGCATGTTTGAAGCGCAAAGCAAACTCTGGCGGCTGGCCTCAATGGCGCAGGCGTCCGGCGCGCCGGTCACCAAATGGGCCACCCGCGAAGTGAGAGACGGGCAGGTGCACCTCTTTTTCCACTGCGTGGGCATTCGCGTGGCCGATCAGCTGGAAAAGCTGATCTGGCGCAGCGTGCCGCACGTGGTGGTAACGTCAGCGACCTTGCGTTCCCTGAACAGCTTCTCGCGGCTGCAGGAGATGAGCGGCCTGAAAGAAAAAACGGGGGACCGTTTCGTGGCGCTGGACTCGCCGTTTAACCACTGCGAGCAGGGCAAGCTGGTGATCCCGCGTATGCGCTATGAGCCGCTTATCGATAACGAAGAGCAGCATATTGCCGAAATGGCCGCCTATTTCCGCGAACAGCTGGAGAGTAAAAAATACCCCGGCATGCTGGTGCTGTTTGCCAGCGGACGCGCCATGCAGCGCTTTCTGGAACATGTTACCGATCTGCGTTTACTGCTGCTGGTGCAGGGCGATCAGCCGCGCTATCGGCTGGTAGAGCTCCACCGCCAGCGCATCGATAACGGCGAGCGCAGCGTGCTGGTGGGGTTACAGTCTTTTGCGGAAGGTCTGGATCTGAAGGGCGACTATCTGACCCAGGTGCATATTCATAAAATCGCCTTCCCACCCATCGACAGCCCGGTGGTGATCACCGAAGGAGAATGGCTGAAAAGCCTCAACCGCTATCCGTTTGAGGTACAAAGTCTTCCGGCGGCGTCGTTTAACCTGATTCAGCAGGTGGGTCGTCTGATTCGTAGCCACGGCTGCTGGGGCGAAGTGGTGATCTACGACAAGCGTCTGCTCACCAAAAACTATGGTCAGCGCCTGCTGAATGCCCTGCCGGTGTTCCCGATAGAACAGCCGGAGGTGCCTGAAATAAAAAAACGCCCGGCAAAACAGACTGCCGGGCGTCGGAAAAGCATCCGTGCTAAGGGGCGCGGTCCTACTGGTAAGTAAAGGTGGCCTGAACAACGCTGTTGAAGGTACCCGCCGTCACAGGCAGGGCGGTAGCGTAATAGCGTGCCGCCATGGGAAAATCGGCGGTGTGGGTACCGGCGTCAATCACCACGCTAAAGCGGGCTTCGGGGGCAAGCACGATGTAATCCAGACGATCGGCCAGCTCTAATGCCACCCCTTTGGCGGTGCCACTATTGGCGAATTTAAAGGGGTGGTCCGTATCGCGGGGGCCGTCAACGCTGATGGTGGCAACCGTCAGGGTGGGCGGACAATTGGTGAGCTTTAAATCGAAGTTTTTCCACGGGCCGGTGTCGCCGATATCCTTAAAATCACTGGCGACGGCCTGTCCCAGATCCACCACCATGTTCTGGCTGGCGCTGTCTACCTGGCAGGTGGTGTCGTAAATATTCCCTTCGATATTGAGCGTGACGTCGGTCGCGCCCGCAGAGAGGCTCGTCAGAGCGAGCAAAAGGGATAACGTTTTCATCTTCGCTCCGTTACTGGTATTCAAGATCGATGGTGGCAATCGTATTGGCTTTCCCCGCCGTGACGCTGGCATCCGTCTGGTAATACTGCACCGCGAAGGGGATCACATCCGGAACGCCTGGCTCGGCTCTTCCACCCACCGGGATTGGGTAGTCGTATTTAAGATCGACACCGTCAAGCAGCATTCTCACCCCCACGCCCGTGGCGCTGTCGCTGCCGGGCGTCAGGTTCAGGACATCTGCATACTGGCTGTTGATGCCATTTGCGCTGGTTACCGAGGCCGTAAGATTAACCTCTTCGGTACAGGTAGCGGTGATGTTGAAATACTTCCAGGCGGTATAGCTGCCCACGTGGGTAAATTGCGACACCGGGAAATTGCCGAGGGTCACCGTCAGATTTAGCGGATCAATAGAACAGGTCGCCGTTCTTTCGCTGACCGTGGCGGAATAGTGGCTGGTATTACGTGCACCAGAAATCCCCACAGAGTTATAAACCCCGAATCCATAGGGATCCTGCGCGAGCGAAAGGGTACCGCTACCGATATGTGATGCCGTTTTGATTAACCGCTGGGTGTAGCTGAAAGAAAATGTTTGTCCGCTGTCGCTGCTGACCGTCCCAATGGGCGTGGCGGTTGTATCGCATGAGTACCCTTTGCCGCGAACGATCTGCCCGCTGCTGTTCAGAAGCTCAATGCCGATGCCGTCAACATTGGTGGTGTACACGCCCGGCATGCCAGGCACTTCCGTTCCCGTTCCGTAATAGCAGGAAATTAGGGTGTGATTCGTCATCGTGCCGGTACAGCTGCCGTTAACGGTATGGGTCTTTGCCGAACCCGGGATGACGCCGCCAATATCGAGTGTTGTGGGTACAGAAAGCGTGCCCGCATCAAGGGTATAAGGCAGATCGGCGCTGTCACAGGAGGTTGCCGCCTGGGCATGCGGCACCAGACACGCGCTCGTGAGTAAAACCAGCAGTGCGAAGACATATCTACACATGTTCATTTTTTCCTCGGGAAGGGTCATACACACTGCGCCGTGACGTTAAGAACAGGGCCGTCGGCTTTGGTGGGCAGGTGATAAGTTGCCTTGCAATGGCTGTCGGCGGCTTTCCCCCAGCTGACGTTAACCGTACCTGCCTCGTGCATACCGGTGAGGTACACCTGCCCGCCGTCGCCTACGATAAATTCACCGTCCTGATGGGCCTGAGATGCCGTTGCGCCAAAGGGGATCGGGCGACCATCCGCGTGTTTTAGTGTCATCAACACCCGACTGCCTACGTGCGTTTCATAATGTGCTCGCACGATGGCGCCGCGCGTTGGCGTCACCGTTTTGGCGGCCTGGTCGATATCGGCATTTTCCGGCAAGGTTTCGGTGTTCAGCGCGAGGGTGTTGTGACGGTATGGCGAAACGTACGGCACAATGGCATAGCCGCGATAATCGGTGTTGATGCCTGTCTGATTGGTGACATTGGTGTCGTCTGCGCCCGGCGCTTCGATCAGCGCAGCGGTCTCACCCATCGGCTGACCAAGGGTGATGCCGTGCGCATGGGCGATCATGCTGCCCTGAAGACCGACATTGAGCTGTTGTTGCTGGTTATCCTGGGAATACCCGGCACTCACTTCGCCGTAGGTGCCTTTATAATCGGCATTCAGACTGGTGCTGTCCCCGCTGCTCTGACTATGGCCCTGCTGAACCCCCCAACTGAGGTTATTACCGGCCAGCGCCGTGCCGTTCAGACCCACGCTTTGGGTTGTTTCGTGCTTCGTGCTGTTCAGGTTGTAGTTCACCCAGGTGTTGCTGAGCCAGCGATCGAGCGGAACGGAGACGTTAAACGCGATCGTCTGCTCGCTGGTTTTCTCATTATTATCATCCCCGCTGTCACGCGTGTTTTTATCCAGTCCGTAACTGAGACCGTAGCTGATGCCGTGCCAGGAGTTGTTGTAGCCGAGGTTCAGTGAGGTCATCCCCTGGCTTGAATTCCAGTAGTTCTCTTTGACCAGGCTTAACGTCAGGGAACCAAACGCCCCGCCCAGGGACTGGTCGACAGTCGCCTCCTCGCGGCTGCGGCGCGTGTCCGACGTTTCCCAGTCGTCATTACGGGTATGGGAATCCAGCGTGTCCTGCAGGGTGTAGAACCCCTTGCTGTTATAGCGATAGCCAGCAATGGAAAAATGGGTACCGGTGGTGGCGAAATCTTTGCTGTAGCGGATGCGCCAGGAGCGCCCGCGAGTGGGGTCCTGATCCTGCATCTCTGATTTGGCGTCGGTGACATCCACCGAAAAGGCCCCGAGATCGCCGATATTCTTGCCGACCCCCAGCGCCAGCGCATCGTAATACTGGCTTGCCTGCACGCCGCCGTAGACCGTAAAGCCGTAAGGCAATCCGTAGATTGCCGTACCCTGCATAAACGGGTTTTTTTCGACGTCGTTGTCATAGCTGCGATAGCGCCCCGCGGTGAGGCTGTATTTAAAGCGGCCTTCACGCTGCAACACCGGCACCGACGCATAAGGCACCACAAAATGCTGTTCGCTGCCGTCCGTCTCTTTCACGGTGACGTTCAAATCGCCGCTTCCGCCGGTGGGGTAGAGATCGTTAATCTCGAACGCGCCGGGAGCGACATAGTTCTGGTAAATGACGTAACCATTCTGGCGAACGATAACCTGGGCGTTACTGTGCGCCGTACCGCGTATTACCGGCGCAAAGCCCTTCATGCTGTCCGGGAGCATGTCGTCATCCGAGGCGATCTGCGCCCCGGTGTAAGAGATGCTGTCAAACACGTCGGAAGGGGAAGAGCTTTGGCCGAATGTGACGTTCCCGCCAAGGGCGATAATATCGCGCTGGGCGTAGGTATAGACCGAAGAAAACTGGCTCTCTGCGTCACCGTCACCGCTGGTTTTGCTCCAGGTGGAGTAGTTACGAAAACGCCACGCCCCGAGGTTAAGACCCGGACGCAGGTTAAGAAACTCGCTGCGCTGATCGCTACCGTTCTCACCTTTGCCGCGGTTTTCCCCGGCGGTGAAGCTGTAATTGAGCAGCAGGGCGTTAATTCCCTCGTCATACTCCTGCGGGTCGACGTAATCACGCGGTACATGAGTAATTGCGGTCTGGGGAATGCTTAACAGCAGCTGCTGCGGATTAACATGAAACGTTGCGCTGGCGGAGGGGATCACGCTCAGGTCAATGCACTGCGCCTTATCGTCCTGCCCGAATTTTTCGGTATTAATACCGAAGCTTTTTAACTGGGCGGCGCTAAGGCACGGCTGCAGGGTTGATTTACCGCTGGCGTCTTTCTTCAGCGTGAACTCAATCTCTTTGCTTGCCACTTTATTATTGTTGACATAAACGTCAACGTGATATTTACCGGGAGCCTGACCGGGACCAATCTCATAAATACTGAGGTCGGTTTTACCCTGGCCTGGGTTATCAATATCCAGTAGCGCCGGGTTGAAATAATCATCGGCCAGCACTTTTTGCACGCACACACCCAACAGCGTGCAGCCCAATGCAATAAGCATTGAGCGTCCGTGCTGTTTGGGTGGTTCGGTGGAGTAGTCCCAGCTCATAATAATATTCGCTATTCCAGACGTTATTTAATCTGTGCGCTATAGGACTGGCTAATACCGCCGTAATCATTGATGATTTTCCAGGTCACGGTGTGTGCTGTAATATTTCCTGGTATCGCGAAATGGGTTTCACTTTTTGGGCCGGCATAGGTGGCTTTATCGACCTTTTTACCGTCGAGCGTTATTTCCTGGAAATTCATATAAAACGGCGTGGGGTTTTCGACAATCAGCTGGTTTCCCCGGGTGTGCCAGGATAATTGCGTGGCGACATCTTCCGGTTTTCCGGTAATACCTGACGGGCGATAAAGCAGCTTAATGCGGGTTTTAATCGCAATCTGCAGCGTATTAACGCTCTCATTGCGCGCAGAAGAGGGGATGGATTTAATATTCAACCAGAACAGCGATTCGCGATCGGCAGGTAAGTTTCCCCCGGTTCTGATGATGCGCAGAACGTTCTCTTGCTTCGCATCAAGGCGAAACAGCGGCGGCGTGATCAGGAACGGCGCTTTCTCACGTGCGTTATCTTCCGTTTCGACCCATGACTGCACCAGATAATCGAGATTGTCCGGGTTGGTGATCCCAATAGAGGATTCTTTTTTACTTTCTGGGTAGACCACGCGCGTGCCGCCAATGGTAATACCCGCATGGGCAACGGAGGCAATCAATAAAAAAGAGGAGGCCAGAAGATATTTTCGCATAGTGACACCGTAATAAAGCAATAACAGATATTAGCCACTGGGGTAGCTAATATCTGTTTTATTAGTTGTAAACGATAGTGAAGGTAGAAGCGGCATTCGCCAGTCCGGCAGACACCGTTCCTCCGGTCTGGATATAACGTGCGCCAAACTGCAGATCGTTTGTTGTGGTACCTGGCGTGAGCGTATACGCAGCAGAGGCCGTATATAAGCTCAGTGGATTTTCCGTTTTATCCAGCAACTGAACACCCACTCCTGACGCCGAACCGGTTCCTGATGTCACAGCAAGAATATCTTTGTTGTTACTGTCAGGCGTCCCGCCGAACGTCACCGAGGCGCTGGTAACCGTTTCAGGACAATCTTTTAACTGAATACTAAAGCGGGTTGTCGAGGTCGTCGAACCACTTCCGGTAAATGCAGATTTAGACACCTTACCTAATGAAACATTAAGCGGATTGCTTAAACCGTTTACCACAGTACATGCAGAATCAATAATCTCACCTGTGAAATTAATTTGACCTTCACCACTGGACGCAAATACAGAAACGGAAGCACACGCCATCCCGGCGGCGATCCCCGCAATAATCATTTTTTTCATTTAAATCCTCTGAATGAAAGTATGGCACTTCAGGTATTAATCATCACGTGGCTGATTAATTCGGCATGAACTATCGCTGAGAACTATTTTTCGTTCAATTTATCTTCAGACCATTTTTACCCTCGAAGGGCGTTTGTTCGGGTGTCGGGAGAGAAAGGAAAATGATTACCCGCCAGGCATTTATCAGGGCTATAGTATCTGCAAAGAGCCGCAAGGAGAGATGTCGTGGACTATCGTAAAATTATCAAAGAGGTAGGGCGGGGGAAAAACCATGCCCGCGACCTGGATCAGGAAACGGCCCGTGCGCTGTACACCCATATGCTTAACGGCGACGTTCCCGATCTGGAGATGGGCGGTATCCTGATTGCGCTACGCATTAAAGGTGAAGGCGAAGCGGAGATGCGCGGTTTCTATGACGCGATGCAGGCGCAAACGCTGCGCTTAACGCCACCAGTAGCCAGACCGATGCCGATTGTCATCCCTACCTACAACGGCGCGCGCAAACAGGCGAATCTGACGCCACTGCTGGCTATTCTGCTGCATAAGCTCGGGTTCCCGGTGGTTGTTCATGGCGTTAGCGAAGATCCGACTCGCGTCCTGACGGAGACCATTTTCGGCATGTTAGGTATCGAGCCGACCCTGCACGCCGGACAGGCACAGGCAAAGCTGGATGGTCATCAGCCGGTCTTTATTCCGGTTAAGGCGCTCTGTCCACCGCTGGAAAAACAGCTGGATATGCGCTGGCGCATGGGCGTGCGCAACAGTGCGCACACCCTGGCGAAACTGGCGACGCCGTTTGGTGAAGCGGATGCCCTGCGCCTCTCCAGCGTATCGCACCCGGAGTATGTCACGCGGGTGGGCAAGTTCTTTGAAGATATCGGCGGCAGGGCGCTGCTGATGCACGGCACCGAAGGGGAAGTTTATGCCAATCCGCAGCGCTGCCCGCAGCTGGTGCTGATTGATGCCGCCGGCACGCGACCCGTGCTGGAGCGGGGTGAAGAGAATGTGGATGTGGTGTTGCCGGAGGCAAAAGATCCGCACACGACTGCGCACTGGATTGAGCAGTGCCTTGCCGGCAATGTCCCTGTTCCGCACACCCTTAAGCTGCAGATGGCCTGCTGCCTGCTGGCAACCGGAGAAGTGGAGTCTGTCCAGGCGGGGTTAGCCCGTGTGGAACAGGCGTTTTAGGCAAAAAAAAGCCCGTCCAGTGGCGGACGGGCAAGCAAGGGTAACAACAGGGTCAATGAGGGTTGGAGCAGCTCACCAGAGGGTATGGTGAGGGTGGAGCATTAATTCAGTCGATTATTTGTAGATAACCGCAGTGCCGCTCAGCTTGTTATTGCCGTTAGCGGAGGTAATGGTGTATCCGCTTGCACCGGCCGCTGCGGCTTTCTCAGCCAGTTTGGCTTCCAGACCGTCCAGCGTGGTTGCGCCATCAGCACTCACCACACCCACTTTATTCATGTTCTGTGCCTGAGCAGAAGAAACGGGCTCTACAGCGAAAGCGCCAAAGGACAGAGCGGACAGGGCAACAGCAGCAACAGCATATTTGATGGTTTTCATAATTAATCTCTCGCAGGTTTTTCTGTTAAGGGGACTATGTTCCGTCGATGTGATAAGTATCACGTTTTTTTTCGGCAGATAAAATCGAAGAGAATTGACGTGGTTGCTCAAAAAAATTGAATGACAAATAACTTATTGAATATTAATAAATTCAGAAGGGCAATTTACAGTTCTTGTCGCTCCGGTTTACAGACGCATGATTCATGGCACATTTTGCTACGCGCCTGTTAAAAAATCGTGAGCGTAAAGGAAATCGCTTGCGCGGTGAACTTCGGTAAAGGAAAGTCAACGTAACTGGCTGTCTTTCGATCCTCTGCGATTATATCCTGAATGTGATTTATTTTTTGAATCTTTATTCTGCTGGCAGGAGACGCATAACCGTACGCCGGGCATGGCTTTACGGCGCGCTTCCGGAATCGTTTCTCCGCACTCTTCACATTCCGTTAAACTTTCTCCGCGCGGAATTTTACCGCGAGCACGGGCAACGGCATCTTCAATGGTACTGTTGATCTGTTCGTTAACGGCGTCATCATTCGCCCATCCGGAAGCCATGGCTTATCCTCACGTTCGGTGTGTATCTTATTCATATGGGGTCAAAAAACGTACAGTCAAGACGGGGGTTGAGAACTGCATCTGTCAGCCAGATGCAGTGGTTCTCGGAAGGGGAACTTATTTATAGATGGTTGCTGTGCCATACATATGGTTATCGCCGCCGGCGGAATTCACCACGAAGCCTTTCGCACCTTCTTCGCGCGCTTTTTCGGCCAGCTTGTTTTGCAGATCGTCAAGGTTACTTGCACGGCTTACCGAGACGGTGCCTGCGGGGCGCAGCTGGCTGGTATCGGTACTTTCGGTCAGTGACTGAACGGCCATGGCAGAAAATGACGCACTCGCCAGCGCGCCAGCGATAACAACAAGAGTCAGGTATTTTTTCATAATCACATCCTCAGGGGGAAACAACAGGTGATTCCCTTTAAGTTTAGAAGCCTGACGAGTGTGATTTAGCGCAAAAATTTGATGATGATCTGCTTATTTTTTGAACGATATAAATTGACAATTCGCTGACAGATCAGCGACATAAAGGTCACTGATTTATGGCGTTTTTTTGCGCACAGCAGAGAGATATTTACCGTTGCTCCCGCACAGGGTATCTTACGCCGCTGTTTAAAGGAGAATGCCATGACTTCCAAGCCGGGATTACACCCGCGAAATCGCCACCGCAGCCGCTATGACATGAAGGCGTTATGCCAGAGCTGCCCTCCGCTGCAGGACTACATCGTGCAGACCCCAGCCGGTGAGCCTTCGGTCAACTTTGCCGACCCGCAGGCGGTAAAAATGCTGAATAAAGCCCTGCTGGCGCATTTTTACGGCGTTACGCACTGGGATATCCCGGAAGGCT
Organism: Enterobacter sp. 03-F-07-AD-ECC; assembly: GCF_047530935.1. Classification (NCBI taxonomy): domain Bacteria; kingdom Pseudomonadati; phylum Pseudomonadota; class Gammaproteobacteria; order Enterobacterales; family Enterobacteriaceae; genus Enterobacter; species Enterobacter sp. 03-F-07-AD-ECC. The sequence continues at coordinate 243,685 of NZ_JBLKBZ010000001.1, forward strand.
TTCTCTGCCCGCCCGTGCCGGGGCGTGCCGATTATCTCCACTATCTTGCCGATCTTCTGGCTGACGATCGTGGCGGCGTTATTCCTCAGCAGGCCACGGTTCTGGATATTGGGACCGGCGCGAACCTGATTTATCCGCTCATCGGCGTGCATGAATATCACTGGCGCTTTACCGGGAGCGAAATTGGCGCTGAGGCGTTTGCCAGCGCGCAGGCGATCATTAATGCCAATCCTGGCTTAAGTCGGTCTATTCGCTTACGCCGTCAGAAAGATGCCGCCTCTATTTTCAACGGCATTATCCACAAGAACGAGCACTACGACGCCACCCTCTGCAACCCGCCATTCCATGATTCAGCGGCTGCCGCCCGGGCCGGGAGCGAACGTAAGCGTCGCAATCTGGGGCAGGCTGAAGATGGCGCGCTCAACTTCGGCGGCCAGCAGCAGGAGCTGTGGTGCGAAGGGGGCGAGGTGGCGTTTATCCTGCGCATGATCGCGGAAAGTAAACAGTTTGCCCGTCAGGTGAAATGGTTTACCACCCTGGTTTCGCGCGGCGATAACCTGCCGCCGCTCTACCGCGCGCTGACCGAAGCCGGTGCCGTGAAGGTGGTGAAAAAAGAGATGGCGCAGGGACAAAAACAGAGCCGCTTTATTGCCTGGACGTTTATGGACGATAACAAACGTCGCAAATAGCACGCCGTCGTAAGCCGGGTAAGGCGAAGCCGCCACCCGGCTCGGTTCCAGCGTCGGCTCCTGCGGAGGGAGCGGCGAGGCGGGCGGCGGCAGCACCTGATACGTCTGCACCGGCATACGCACATCCGCCAGATCAAAGTGTTTTTTCACCATGCTGTCGAGGGCAAAACGTACCGTCCACTGTTTGAGCGGCTGGGTGGTGAACGACACGCGCAGGGTAAAGGCGGTGTTGGTCAGCCCGACAATACCGGCAAACGACGGCTCGCCAATCACCAGGCCGCGAATATCCTCCATGGACATCATCTCATCTACCGCGTCCCGCAGCGCCTGTTTGGCTTTATCGGCATCTTCATGACGATCGACATCATAATTTGCCACCACCGAGCCAATACCCCGGACGAAGTTGGCGAAGGTGGTAATCGATGACCACGGAATAATATGGTACGCCCCGGTGTCCTGGCGCACGCCGACGGATCGAATCGACATTCGCTCAACGGTGCCGGTCAGCGGCCCGATGGTCACCAGATCCCCGGTGTTCATGCCGTTTTCAAACTGAATAAAGATACCGGTGATGATGTCCTTCACCAGCGTCTGCGAGCCGAAGGAGATAGCCAGACCCAGCGCACCCGCACCGGCCAGCAGTGGCGCGATATTCACGCCGATTTCCGAAAGCACAATCATAATCGTGATGGTACTGATGATAACCGCCAGCGCGTTGCGGAACAGGGTGAGCAAGGTGCGGGCACGCGCGCTTGGCAGCGGCCTGCCGTGAATGTCAGAGACCAGGCGGTTCTCAATCAGGCTTGCCAGCAGCGTCCAGCCTACGGCAGAGAAGAACAGGATCAGCGCGATACGAATTAAAATATCAACGGTCTTTTCCCCCGCGCCGTTGTGCAGCCAGTTCCAGAAATCGAACAGTCCCCAGGCATTGAGCAGCAGCATAATCGCCACACAGACGGTGAGAATGCGCGCCACCTTCAGTGAAACCGAAAGCCAGCCGTTCACCCGTTTTTGCAGCTCCGGGTAATTGCGCTGAACCTGCGCAGACAAGGTAATGGTTTTCGATAGCCAGCGAGAGAGCAGACCGGAAACAAAGGCCGCGACGCCAATAATGGCCAGGCTTTTAAACGTGGCACCCATCATAAATTTCAGGCTGTTGCCGGGATCGAACAGCGAGAAGAAGCACAGCACAATGAAGTAAGCGCTGGCCAGCCAGTGCCACACCAGGGCAAAAGCGCGAATAAAGAGGCTAAAGAACGAAAGGGAACGGTCAGCCAGGTGCAGCAAGCTCTCGGTGATCGTCTTTTTGTTATGGAAGATGAGATAGAGCGCCCAGACGGTAATGCAGATCATAATCAGCACATTCGCCAGCGCACCAGACTGGACGTTCACCTGGTTGGAGATAATTGGCACGGACACCAGCAGACCATAACCAATCAACCCGCTGAGCACGCTCAGACGCAGCGCCCAGTATCTGGCGCTGCTATCCCGAATAGTGAAAGGGCGAAGATCTGGCACGCGTGGGCAAAATATCAGCCGCAGCAGCGCTTTAAAGAACTCAATTACGGCGAAGGCATTCAGAAACAGCGCCTGCTGGAAGGCGATAGTTTTGTTGCCGGTATTCAGCCTGTCGGTCAGCAATTGCCCTGTAAACAACGTCAGCGCCAGCAGCAGTAAATCAATGATAAACGCGGCGGCGATCATCAGCGGCAGATGCAACCAGCTGCTTTTCTGCTGATTCTTCTTGCGACCCCATTGCCCCATTTTTCGGTACAGGGGCCACGCGCACAGGCGCACCAGCCAGTAAAAAATGAAGACGGCGGACGCCAGCAGTAAAAATTGCGTGGCAGCCGCGGTAAACGTCCGGGGGTTAAAGGGCTTGTGCGAAGAGCCCATCAGGTTGCGATAGAGCTGGGCAAAGCGCGAGGAGAGGGCATCGGCATAGTGGCGGCTAACCTCAGTCACATTTTCCAGCACCGTTTTTTGCTCTTCTACCGGCGGCGGGGTGATGGTTGGAACGGGCTCCTGGGGTGGTGTGGCGGCAATTTTTCGCAGCTGATCGACTAACTCTTGCCTGGAGGTGTCGTTTTCCAGCACATCGGCAAGGGCACTGTAGGCGGCTTTTTTCTCTTCTGCATCCGGTTCCGGTGGAGGCGTTTTTTGCTGCGCAGTGGACGTTCCGGTGGTGACGCCGGGGATAGCAACGGCTATCGATGGCGCACTAAACAAGCTAAGCAACAACAGCAGGATCCACGGCACGGTGCCCTCCGGTGAAAATGTCGAACAAAATGATAAGTATAGAGGGCAGGGAGCGGAGGGCGTGTTTTGGGAACAATCTGGCGAAAAAAAGCCGGGCATGCCCGGCTTTGTATTTTAGAGGTCTGGCAATCAGGAGACGTGCTGCAGGAACTCCTGCAAACGCTGGCTTGGCGGGTTTGCAATCAGCGCCTGCGGGTTACCGTCTTCTGCGATACGGCCTTTATCAATGAAGATAAGGCGGGACGCCACTTTTTCGGCGAAGCCGATTTCGTGGGTCACGATCACCATCGTCATGCCTTCTTCGGCCAGATCCTGCATGACTTTCAGCACCTCGTGGCGCAGCTCCGGGTCGAGTGCGGAGGTTGGCTCATCAAACAGCATCATTTTCGGTTTAACCGCCAGCGCGCGGGCGATAGCCACACGCTGCTGTTGTCCACCGGAAAGTTCAGAAGGGTAGTGGTGAGCACGTTCTGCGAGGCCCACTTTCGCCAGCAGATCTTTAGCCAGCGCTTCCGCCGCCGCTTTGTTGGCACCGCGTACGCGCAGCGGGCCAAACATTACGTTTTCCAGCGCCGTCAGGTGCGGGAACAGGTAAAACTGCTGGAACACCATGCCCGCTTCCTGACGAATCAGACGGTCGTCCACTTTCGGATCATTCACCTTCAGACCATCGACGATCAGATCGCCACTGGTGATCTCTTCCAGCTTATTGATGCAGCGCAGCAGCGTGGATTTACCGGAGCCAGAGGGCCCGATAATGACAACCACTTCACCCTGTTTGATGCTCAGATCGATATTGTGCAGCACCTGGGTTGGACCAAAGTGCTTGGATACGTTTTTAAATTCAATCACAGGATTTTCATCCTTCTTTCAAGACGACGCAGAACGAAGCTAAGAACCAGAGTGATAATCAGGTAGACAACGGCTACCGCACTCCAGATTTCCAGCGCACGGAAGTTGCCAGCAATGATCTCCTGGCCCTGGCGGGTCAGTTCAGCAACGCCAATAACGATGAACAGCGACGTGTCTTTGATACTGATGATCCACTGGTTGCCCAGCGGCGGCAGCATGCGGCGCAGCGCCAGAGGCAGAATTACGTGACGGATGGTTTCGCGACGCGAAAGACCTAACGCCAGACCCGCTTCACTGAAGCCTTTATGAATCGACAGCACCGCACCGCGCGTAATTTCCGCGATGTAGGCACCTGAGTTGATCATAATGGTCACGACGGCGGCGCTGAACGGGTCGATGCGCAGGTCGGTGAAGGCCATTGGCAGGGCGAAGTAGATGAACATGACCTGTACGACAATAGGCGTGCCGCGGATCACTTCGATGAAAACCAGTGCGATGTGGTTTGCAATCCAGCCACCGTAGGTGCGGGCGAAACCGGCGACAAGACCGATAATCAACCCGCCAACCAGACCGAGGACCGAAATCCACAGGGTCATTTTAGCGCCTTCAAGCAAGAGAGGAATGGCAGGCCAGATGGCGCTCCAGTCAAACTGCATGATGTATTCCTGTATACCGTGGTGAAAAACGAAAAACGTAGGCCCGGTAAGCGTGAGCGTCACCGGGCGTTACAAACCTGAATTCAGGTAAAATTATTTAGGCTCGGTACCGAACCATTTTTTGTAGATTTCGTTATACGTGCCGTTCTCTTTCAGGGTTTTCAGCGCGCCGTTAACTTTCGTACGCAGGTCGTCGCTGCCTTTCGGGAAGGCAATACCGTACTGCTGTGCTTCCAGAGACTCACCGACCGCTTTGAACTTACCGTTACCTGCGGTTTTGATGAAATAGAGGATGTTAGGCGTATCGTGCAGAACCGCGTCAGCACGGTTGGTGCCAAGTTCCATATAGGCGTTATCGATGTTCGGGAACTGGCGCAGATCTTTGGTTTTGATGTTCGCTTTCGCGTAATCAACGGAGCCGGTGCCGCTCTTCACCGCCACCACTTTACCGTCGAGATCTTTCACGCTTTTAACATCGTTATTGTCAGCTTTGACCATCACCAGCAGGCCGCTTTTGTAGTAGCCGTCAGAGAAGTCGATCGCTTTTTTACGCTCATCAGTAATGGTGATGCCTGCCAGGGCCAGGTCTACGTTTTTGGTTTGCAGTGCCGGGATGATACCGCTGAAGTCCATTGGCTTCAGGGTGTAATCCAGTTTGAGTTCTTTTGCGATTGCGGCCCACAGATCCACATCAAAACCAACGTATTTATCACCCTGTTTGAATTCAAACGGAACAAACGCCGTGTCGGTGGCTACAACCAGTTTATCGGCGGCCTGAGAAGAGACCGCAAAAGCCAGGGTAAGTGCAGCCAGTGAAACTTTTAATACAGACTTCATAGCATTTCCTTTTATATCCACGGGGCGATCCCCTGCGAGAACGACAGGCACAATGAAAAAATCGTGCCAACTTTACAAGCTGTTGTTTTGCAAAGGGGAGGATGTCATGCATTGCACAATAAACGTGGCAATGATGTCTGATTGCACCAAGGTGGAGCACCGTTTTGGTGCGCGTCGTTTGGCTCAACTGACGGGGAGATATTTAGCGCAAATAATGATGAAAAAACAATCTTCCGTTAACGGTTGTGTGAGGTGATTATTACATTTCTTTCACGTTTGCAGCGTCTCAGTGGAAAAGTGTGCACCATAAATGTGCAAAACCCTCACCGGAGGCGAGGGTTTGATAGAAAATTCGTATGGATTATTCGATGTTAGATTCGATAAACCACAGGAATTGATCCAGGTCGCGAGACGCGGCGGTGAAGATATCCGCAGTATCTTCGTCTTTAGCCTGGCTAATCGCTTTACGCACGTCGTTAGCCACAATCGCATAACGGTCTGCCAGCTCTTTTAGGTGATCCTGAACGGTGTGAATATCCAGCGGATAGCTTTTCAGTGGCGTTTTGCTGTTAATCACCTGCGTGGTACCCAACGCCACACCGCCTAACTGCACGGCGCGTTCGGCCATGGTGTCCAGGTGGGTGACCAGTGCTGTGCGGAAGCCATCCAGCATTTCATGAACGGCAATAAAGTTTGCACCGCGCATATTCCAGTGGGCCTGTTTGGTGATCAGCGAAAGATCGATGAACTGGATCACCTGGCGATTCAGCAACTCAATCGTTGCTTTTTTGTCGCTGTCCGATACATCGTTACGGGTATAAAGCAGATTAGACGCTTTCGTTTTCACCAGTTTAGCGGTACTCATAATCTCATATCCTCTTGATGTTTATGTCCCAGGTAATTACGGAACTAAGTATAGCACCGGATTTTTTCCCTGCGGTTTGGCTGTGCCTATTGGTTTAATAGCAAGAAGGGAGTTGAATTATTAACTGCTTGAACTGTATGGTATTTTTTAAAATTGACACAGATCAATCTTAATTCTCTATTTCCCATTAAGGGCGAGGGAAATATGACTTTTCGATGACGAAGAATGTAAGAAATTATAAATAATACAGAACTGGCCTTTATTCTGCATGGCACCGAGGCCATGCAGAATATACGGTATCAGCGGATGTCCACTTTCTCAACTTTTGGCTCAGGGCGCATGGTGAGCGTTGACCCCATCGACGCCGCAATAATGGAGCACAGCGCCAGCGTCTGGGTAAATGTGAGGGTTTCCCCGAGGAATACCATACCGGAGATGGCGGCCAGTGCAGGCTCCATGCTCATCAGGGTACCGAAGATGCGCGTCGGCAGCCGCGTGAGGGCAATCATCTCCAGTGAATAAGGCAGAGCCGTTGAGAGGATGGCGACAGCAAAACCCACCGGCATTACTGACCACTGCCAGATAGAGTCCGTCGCCTGAGCCATACCCAGCGGAACAAAGATGATGGCGGCAATGAGCGAGCCCAGCGCGACGGTCGCCGGGCCGTGCTCTTCGCCAGCGCGCTGACCCGTAAGGATATACACCGCCCAGCAGGCTCCGGCGCCCAGAGCCAGCGCGGCACCCGTCAGGTCGATTTCAGAGACGCTCTGGCCCAGTGGCAAGAGGAACCACAACCCCACAACCGCTAGCACCACCCAGATAAAATCGACAGGCCGTCGGGAGGAGAAAAGGGCCACCGCCAGCGGGCCGGTAAATTCCAGCGCGACGGCAATCCCCAGCGGAATGGTCTGGATAGAGAGATAGAACATATAGTTCATGGCCCCCAGCGCCAGCCCGTAGAAAAGCAGCGGGAGGCGCTGCTCTTTTTTGACGCGCAACCGCCAGGGTTTAAAAATGACCACGAGGATCAGGGTACCCAAAGCGATACGCAGGGCAGTCACCCCCGGTGCGCCTACCAGTGGAAAGAGCGATTTCGCGAGGGACGCGCCACTCTGTATGGACAGCATCGCAATTAGAATTACAGCAACCGGCATCCAGACCGATGACGTGCGGGATATCCCTGGCATCCTTTCTCCTGTCAATTTTTGTCAAATAGGGTAAAAGCCGCAGTGTAATTGAAATATGGCGCAACGGTTGAGCTACTGTTGAAAAAAAACCAGGGAAAATCCGTAAAATGGATAAGCGTTGCTGGTTTTATCGCCTGTCAGATTAGGAATAATCTGGATGAATGTAACGGCGTTGACGCGCAGTATGAGTATTTAGCAACAGAAATCCTTCGTGATTTGAACAAGATAACTGATGCTGGAAACGTTCTGTTACAGGAAAGGTCCCGTTAGACATCACGAATCACAAAGAGTTTCGCAAATTTTTTTGATATATTTAAAACTTACGGATTTACTTGAAGCACATTTGAGGTGGTTATGAAAAAAATTGCATGTCTTTCAGCACTGGCCGCTGTACTGGCTGTTTCCGCAGGTACCGCTGTAGCTGCTACTTCCACTGTTACCGGTGGTTACGCTCAGAGCGATATGCAGGGCGTAATGAACAAAGCTAACGGTTTCAACCTGAAGTATCGTTACGAGCAGGATAACAACCCACTGGGCGTGATCGGTTCTTTCACCTACACCGAGAAAGATCGTTCTGAAAACGGCGCATACAACAAAGGCCAGTACTACGGCATCACCGCTGGTCCAGCTTACCGTATCAACGACTGGGCAAGCATCTACGGTGTTGTAGGTGTTGGCTACGGTAAATTCCAGCAGACCGAAAACCAGGGTCTGAACCGCACAGCAAGCAACAGCGACTACGGCTTCTCCTATGGCGCGGGTCTGCAGTTCAACCCAATCGAAGACGTTGCTCTGGACTTCTCCTATGAGCAGAGCCGTATCCGCAACGTTGACGTTGGCACCTGGATCGCGGGCGTAGGTTACCGCTTCTAATCACTTCGGTGAGCCAGTAAAAAATCCGCCCATGTGGCGGATTTTTTTTTGCATGGTAAAAGCAAAACGGCAACCAAGGGTTGCCGTTTTTAGTGTTTTTTCCCTCTCCTGTGAGAGAGGGCCAGGATGGGGGCATCAGACCGCACAGCTTACTTACTCTTTATATCGAAAATATCCGTACCCAAATGGTTATAGTCAACTTTCTGTAACTTGAAGTTGGTAACGTACACTGGGGGAGCTTTCTTGTTTGAGATAAACGGGTAAGCATTTTTGATCTGCTCTGCTGAAATCCCCGTCCACTGCGAGAAGAACGTCAGGAAATCATTGGCCGAGCGGCGCGCGGTGATAATACGATGCTTCTTGTCATCACTCGATAACACCATAAACGGTACCTGGAAGTTTTGCTGGAATTTATCGTCGTGCGCCAGATACTGCACCTCTTTACCGCGCTCTTTAAACGCCAGCCCGTGATCCGAGAAATAAACCATCGAGAAACTCTCACCCGTATTACGTAGCTGATCGTACAGCTTGCTGAGCAGTTCGTCGGTTTGCGTCATGGTGTACAGATAACAAGAGGTCTCTTTAGATTGCACAAACTCGGCGTATTTCCCCTGCGTGCGGTCACAGGCCTGAGGGTGCGAACCCATCAGGTGCAGGACGATCAGCTGTGGCTGCGTACGCTGCGTGGCAAAAACCTGTGCCGTCATCTTGAGCAATGCTTCGTCTTTGGTATTTTTATCGGCTTCAAAATCCCCGTTTTTCAGGAACTGCACTTCATCGGCACGCTTCGCGATGCTGGCAATGGCGGTATCGTATTCGCCAATTTGCCCCTGATTAGAGAACCACCACGTCTGAAAACCGGCACGGTTTGCCAGCGTGACAAAGTTATCCTGATACTGTGGTTTGCCGTCGACAACGCGGTTCAGGGTCAGGCCGAGCGATTTCTGCGTCGAGCCGCTGGCCGCAATATAATCGGTAAACAGGGTACCGTTGACGGAGCTGGCGAACGGCGTGTTATCCCAGTGTCCGCCGAACGCGCCCATCGCATCGCGGCGTGCGCTTTCGCCGATGACGACCACATAGGTATGGTACTTCGGCTTCACCGCCAGCACGTTCCAGGTGTCTTTCATATTGGAGAGCTCAGCCATGCGCGCCTGCTCGTCGAGAACTTCCTGGTTATTGACGACAACGTCTTTTACAAAGCGGAACACCGGGTAGCCGGTATCCTTCAGCTTGAACACGCCGCCCCAGGCCAGGTTTTGCACGGGGGTGACAAAGAAGGTCACTACGCTGAATGCCAGGCACAGCGTCTCTATTTTTCCCCACGCTTTTTTCTCATCGGGTTTACGACGCACCGCTATAACGCCAAGCGCAAAAATAAAGAGGCCGACCACGTAGCTGTACCACGGGAAGATCGTCAGGATCTCGGTCGACTCTTCCATGTTGGTCGAGTGCAGCGCCAGCAGGGTATTAAAGTTTGGCGAACCGTAAGCCTGACCAAACGGGAAATAGAGCGCTGCAATCAGGGAGCAGATGCCCACTAACGTTTTTTGCGCGCGCGGCGCGGTACGCCACAGCAAATGCAGAATGCAGGTAAATGCAACGGCATACAGCAGGCTGAAGGGGTAACCCAGCGCAAAGTTAATCAGCAAGGATTGTAAAAAGTAGAATGCCGTCCACGGACTTAAGGCCCGACTGCGGGTAACAACGGTGTCTATCAGGGTTAAATTCATAGGTCACTATCATGCATAAAAACGCCATGTGCTCACCCTGGCGTCAAGGGTCATAACCTGCCTGACAGTGCGTGGAGAGGGAATGAGGGTCCGCTTCAGCGAGCCGCAAATTGTGCAGGGCTGCAAGAAGATAGTGCGAGCGCTAAATAATATCAACCGTTGCTAAGCAGATGTTTTGCGAAGAGGATTGCAAATCCGTAAAAAAAACCGGGAATAGGGCGGCCGGAGGCCAGTTTACAGCGGGAATATGACGGCAAAATGAAGCGGCGTACCGCAACGCCGCTTAGTGGGAAGGTTTGTCGTCCTGATGTGGCTTGTTGTTAAACATATCGCACAGCATGTTCAACAGCATTAAGCGCACCCTGAAGGGGGAGTGAGTAAACACGGTCATACACCTCTTGAATTCGTTCATAAGACCTCCTGATTTTTGATCCCTTCGATCCGTGAAGGGTGACTGCATTACATACAGATATAGCACAGGCTATATTGTATAGCTATGGCTATTTCGTTAATTTTTTGTGCTTGTAGAGGTATGGTTTACAATGTGCGCTCTCGATACCGGGCGCTGGAAGCGTCACCCCACTGAGGAAGTACAATGAACCGTCGCGCAGGTAAGCCAACAATCAGAAAAACGACGCAACTGGTGAATGTGGAAGAGCACGTCGAAGGTTTTCGTCAGGTGCGTGAAGCCCACCGACGTGAACTGATTGATGATTATGTTGAGCTGATTTCCGATCTGATTCGCGAGGTCGGGGAAGCACGTCAGGTTGATATGGCGGCCAGGCTGGGGGTTTCGCAGCCAACCGTTGCGAAGATGTTAAAACGTCTGGCCTCCGTCGGCTTAATCGAAATGATCCCGTGGCGCGGTGTCTTTCTGACGCCGGAAGGGGAGAAGCTGGCGCAGGAGAGCCGCGAGCGCCACCAGCTGGTGGAGAACTTCTTGCTGGTGCTGGGCGTAAGCCCGGAGATTGCCCGTCGGGATGCGGAAGGAATGGAACACCACGTCAGCGAAGAGACGCTGGTGAAGTTTCGTGAGTTTACGCTTAAATATGGTTCCTCCGCTGAATGAAAATCCCTGGACTGCAGGCCCTCACGCGCGATCGCTTCTTTCATCTCTTATTGATTATTGGTGCAGGTTTAAGCCTTTTTGTACCGTTTGCGCCCAAGGCCTGGCCTGCGGCGATTGACTGGCGCACTATCATTACCCTGAGCGGGTTAATGATGCTCACCAAAGGGGTGGAGCTGAGCGGCTACTTCGACGTGCTGGGGCGCAAAATGGTGCGCCGGTTTGCCACCGAACGCAGGCTGTCGCTGTTTATGGTATTCTCCGCCGCGGTGCTGTCGACCTTTCTCACCAACGATGTGGCGCTGTTTATCATCGTGCCGCTGACGCTCACCCTGCGTAAGCTGTGCGAGATCCCGGTGAGCCGGCTGATCATCTTTGAAGCGCTGGCCGTCAACGCGGGCTCGCTGTTAACCCCTATCGGCAACCCGCAAAACATTCTCCTCTGGGGACGTTCAGGGTTATCGTTCGCCGCCTTTACCTGGCAGATGGCGCCGCTGGCGCTGGTGATGATGGCGTCGCTGCTGGCGGTCTGCTGGTTTGCCTTCCCGGATAAAAAACTGCAATACCACAGCGGCACAACTGGCCCGCAGTGGCAGCCTCGTCTGGTCTGGAGCTGCCTGGGGCTGTATATCGTCTTTCTGTTTGCGCTGGAGCTGCGGTATGAACTGGCGGGCGTGCTGCTCGTGGCGGCTGGTTTTGTCGTGCTGGCGCGACGCGTGCTGGTGAGCGTGGACTGGACGTTGCTGCTGGTCTTTATGGTGATGTTCATCGACGTGCATCTGCTTATCCAGCTCCCGGTGCTGCAACACGTGCTGCACAGCGTCAGCGGTCTGTCTCAGCCGGGGCTGTGGCTGACGGCGATCGGCCTCTCGCAGGTCATCAGCAACGTGCCTTCTACCATTTTACTGCTCAACTATGTTCCGCCGGACACGCTTCTGGCCTGGGCGGTTAACATCGGCGGGTTTGGTCTGCTGCCCGGCTCGCTGGCCAACCTGATTGCCCTGCGGATGGCGAACGATCGCCGCATCTGGTGGCGTTTCCATCTCTGGTCGATCCCCATGCTGCTCTGGGCTGCGGCGATCGGTTTCGGATTATTCCTTCTCATATAGTGCGCAATTTGTCAGTTTTTCCTGGCAAACGTATAGCAACGTCCTAGCTTTAGTGAACGGCATAGTGTGATGCCGCTCACTGACAGGACCGTTGCTGAACTATGGCTGAAGATCAAAACACGCCTGCTGACGAGCAGGACAAAAACAATAATGAGCGTAAGCGTCCGGGCAAAAAACCGTTAATTATCCTCGGCATTGTCGTGGTGGTGATGGTCATCGTGGCGCTGGTCTGGTGGTTTTTAACCCGTAACGAAGAGACAACTGACGACGCCTTTACCGACGGCGATGTGGTGACGATTGCCCCTAAAACGGCGGGTTATGTCACGGCGCTACATGTGCGTGATAACCAGCGCGTGAAAAAGGGCGATCTGCTGGTGGTTATCGATCCGCGTGATACCACCGCCCAGCGCGATCAGGCTCAGGCCCAGCTTGGCCTGGCTATTGCGCAGCTGCATCAGGCCCAGGCACAGCTGGCGCTCTCGAAAGTGCAATACCCCGCCCAGCGCGACGAAGCCAAAGCGCAGGTGCTGAAAGCGCAGGCAGACCTCGCCAACGCGCAGGCGGAGTATCGCCGCCAGCGCGGGGTCGATCCGCGTGCCACCACCCAACAAAGCATTGATTCCGCCAACGCCCAGCTGCGTAGTGCACAGGCCGCTCTGGCAAGCGCGCAGGCCCAGCTGGAAGTGGCGGAGCAGGTACAGCTGCAAATCCGCCAGCAGGAGACCAACGTCGAAGCGCGTGAGCGCCAGGTCGATCAGGCTAAAGCGCAGCTGGAAACCGCTAACCTCAACCTCTCTTACACCGAAGTTCGCGCCCCGTTCGACGGGTTTGTCACTAAGCGCAACGTGCAGCCGGGTACGCTGGTGCAGGCGGGCACGGCGCTGTTCTCGCTGGTCTCACCCAACGTCTGGGTGGTGGCCAACTTTAAAGAGTCTCAGCTTGAGCGCATGAAGCCAGGCGATAAGGTGGAGGTTTCCGTCGATGCCTGGCCAGATATGGCGCTTGAAGGCCATGTCGACAGTATCCAGCAGGGCAGCGGCTCGCGTTTCTCGGCGTTCCCGTCGGAAAACGCCACCGGCAACTTTGTTAAAATTGTCCAGCGCGTGCCGGTGAAAATTGTGATTGATAAAGGGCTGGATCCGAACAAACCGCTGCCGCTGGGGCTGTCGGTGGAACCGAAGGTCACCGTGGAATGACGGATCACAGCCACGACAACTGGAAGCCCGCCAGCAATCCGTGGGCGGTGGCGATTGTCGTTACGCTGGCGGTGTTTATGGAGATCCTCGACACCACCATTGTCAACGTGGCGCTGCCGCACGTGGCGGGCTCGCTCTCGTCCAGCTATGACGAGTCCACCTGGGTGTTAACCAGCTACCTGGTGGCTAACGGCATCGTCCTGCCCATCTCGGCGTTTCTCAGCCGGGTGTTTGGCCGCAAGCAGTTCTTCCTGATTTGCATCGTGATGTTTACCGTCTGCTCGTTCCTGTGCGGGATCGCGACCGAGCTGTGGCAAATCATCTTGTTCCGTGTGATGCAGGGCTTTTTTGGCGGCGGCCTGCAGCCCACGCAGCAGTCGGTGCTGCTTGACTACTTTAAACCGGAAGATAGGGGTAAAGCGTTTGGTCTCTCCTCCATCGCCATCATCGTTGCGCCGGTACTCGGCCCGACGCTCGGGGGCTGGATCACCGACAACTACTCCTGGCGCTGGGTGTTCTTTATCAACATCCCGGTGGGGATAGTGACGGTGCTGGCGATCTACCAGCTGCTGGAAGATCCACCCTGGGAGAGCAAAGCTAAAGAGAAGCTGACTATCGACTGGACGGGGATCGGCCTGATCGCGCTTGGCCTCGGCTGTCTGCAGGTGATGCTCGACCGGGGCGAGGATGATGACTGGTTCTACTCGAACTTTATTCGCACCTTTGCGGTGTTAACGCTGGTCGGCATCATTGGCGCCATTTACTGGCTGATGTATGCCAAAAAACCGGTTGTTGATCTGCACTGCATGAAGGACCGCAACTTTACCATCTCCAGCCTGCTGATGGCGGGGATGGCGATGATCCTTTACGGCAGCTCGGTGGTGATCCCGCAGCTGGCGCAGCAGGATCTGGGCTATACCGCCACCTGGTCCGGGCTGGTGCTGTCGCCCGGCGCAGTGTTGATTGTATTGACCATCCCGCTGGTCCTGAAGCTGATGCCGGTGGTGCAGACGCGCTGGATCATCGCCTTTGGCTTTACCTGTCTGGCTGTGTCGTTCTTCTGGTCGCGCACGCTCACCCCGGATATTGACTTCGAAACGCTGGTGCTGTTCCGCAGCGCCCAGTCGATTGGGCTGGGGTTCCTGTTTGTCCCGCTGACCACCATTGCGTTTATTTCTATCCCGAGGCGGCTGAACGCGGATGCCGCGGCGCTGTTCACCATGTTCCGTAACGTTGCGGGCTCGATTGGCATATCGCTTTCCACGGCGGCCATCACCGAGCGCTCGCAGGCCCACAGCGCGCACCTTGCGTACCACGCCTCGCCGTTTAACGAGCAGTTCCAGCAGGCGATCCGCGAAAGCGCGCAGGCGATCCAGAACTTTACCACTCAGGTCGGCGACCCGACCGGCATTGCCACCGGGCGCATGTACCAGACCATGATTGAGCAGTCGCGCTTCCTGGCCTATATCGACGTATTCACCATTCTGAGCGTGGTGGCGCTGGTCCTGATTCCGTTTTGTTTGTTGCTCTCGCCGGTTAAGAGCGAGGGGAGTGCAGGAGCACATTGATGATACACAGACGTTTACACCCCCTGATGATAATGATGCTGCTGGCAGGTTGCGCCGTGGGGCCGGATTACCAGCCGCCTGCACCGCCTGCCGTCACGCACTGGAACGATAAAGGCGACAGCACGGTGAAATCACAAACCACCTCCGCTGCGACTAACCCGCGCTGGTGGAAAACGTTCGGCTCGCCGCAGCTCGACAGCCTGATTGAACGCGCCATCGCCGGGAATTTGTCCCTGCAGCAAACGGTGCTGCGCATCGCTGGCGCGCGCGAACAGATTAACCAGGCGGGCGGGGGGTTTTATCCGTCGGTCAACGGCAATCTGCAGGCGACGCGCCAGCAGCTCGGCCTGGAAGGTGAGCTGAAGTCTCATGGGGTCTACGACCAGCTTGATAACGTCGATCCGGAACTCAGGGGGGCGTTAGGACCGCTGACGCAGCCGATCAACCTCTACCAGGGCAGCTTCGACGCCCAGTGGGAGATTGACCTCTGGGGTAAAGTTCGCCGTCAGGTTGAAGCTGCTGAAGCGCAGCAGAAAGCCGCTATTGAGCAGCGTAACGACGCGCTGGTCTCCCTTGAAGCCGAAGTGGCGCGCGCCTGGCTCCAGCTGCGCGGGGCGCAGAGCATTATTGCCACGCTGAACACCCAGATTAAAAGTGCGCAGCAAACGCTGGATCTGACCGAAAGTCGCCAGCGGGGCGGGTTGTCGCCGCAGATGGACGTAGAAAATGCGCGGGCGCAGCTGGGCAATCTTGAAGCACAACTGCCGCAATATCAGGCGCAGGAGCGGCAGGCGATGAACGGCCTGGCGATCCTGCTCGGCAAGCCGCCGGGGGCGTTGGATGCGGAATTGCAGTCCGCCCAGCCGATGCCTGCGCTGCCGGATATCGTGCAAACGGGTATTCCATCCACGCTGGCGCGACGTCGTCCGGACGTGCGAGAAGCGGAAGCGAATCTCCATGCCGCCACAGCGCAAATTGGCGTGTCGGTGGCCGAGCTGTTCCCGAGCTTTACCCTTTCCGGGCAGTTTGGCCTGCGCAACAGCGAATCCAACTGGCTCACCGACTGGAGCAGCCACTTCTACAGTTTTGGTCCGCAGGTCTCCATTCCCATCTTCCAGGGCGGAAGACTGGTCTCCAGCGTGAAAGTGGCGCGTGCGCAACAGGGGGCAGCAGTGCTGGATTATCGCCAGACGGTACTGACCGCGCTGGGGGATGTTGAGAATGCGCTGGTGAGTTACCGCACCGATCAGCAGCGTGAAGCGGGTCTGGCAAAAACCATCGATGCGCTGCAAAACGCCTTCGATCTGGCCAGCGACAGCTACCGGCAGGGGATTGCCAGCTTTATCGACGTGCTCGACGCCCAACGGCAGCTGGCACAGGCCGAGCAGCAACGTGCCCAGGCGCAGGTGCAAAGCGCGCTCGATCTGGTGGCGCTCTATAAGGCGCTTGGCGGCGGCTGGGAGCCCTATCAGCAGGTGCAGTTACCGGATTACGCCATCTTTGGCGATGCCCCGCGCGGATAATATTCAGAGGATTGGGCAAGAAACGGACAGGAACGCCACATTCGCGTTGGCCAGGGGGCGGGTATAACTATCAGGCACCCATCAAACGACATGTGAGGACTATCTTATGCGTTATCAAAAACTGGGCAATACCGGTCTGTTTGTTTCTGAACTGTGCCTTGGCACCATGACCTTCGGCGGTGAAGGTGGCATGTGGGGCAAGATTGGCCAGCTGCAGCAAAGTGAAGCCGAGCAGCTGGTGGGCCGTGCGCTGGATGCCGGGATCAACTTCATCGACACCGCGAACGTCTATTCCGAAGGCCGCTCGGAGGAGATCACCGGCCAGGCACTCAAGAACCTGAAAATTCCGCGCGAAAACGTGGTGGTGGCCACCAAAGTGTTTGGCGAAACGGGCACGGCGGGGGTGAACTCACGCGGCAGCTCACGCTATCACATTATCAGCAGCGTGAAAGAGAGCCTGCGCCGTATGCAGCTCGACCATATCGATCTCTACCAGCTTCACGGTTTCGACCCCGCAACGCCGATGGAAGAGATGCTTTATGCCCTGGATAACCTGGTGCAGCACGGCCACGTGCGCTACATCGGTGTCTCTAACTGGGCCGCGTGGCAGATCGCCAAAGCGCTGGGCATTTCCGAGCGACTGGGTCTGGCCCGTTTCGCATCGCTGCAGGCCTATTACACCATCGCCGGACGTGATCTGGAGCGCGAACTGGTGCCAATGATGCAGAGCGAAGGCGTCGGGCTGATGGTCTGGAGCCCGCTGGCGGGTGGCCTGCTGAGCGGGAAATATGGCCGCGACGGGCAGAGTGAAGCCGGTGGCCGTCGTCTGGAGTTTGACTTCCCGCCGGTGGAAAAAGAGCGCGCCTTCGACTGTGTGGATGTGATGCGTACTATTGCCGAAAGCAAAGGCGTCTCCGTCGCGCAAATCGCCCTGGCGTGGCTGCTGCATCAGAAGGTGGTGACCAGCGTCATTATTGGTGCCAAACGCGTCGATCAACTGGATGACAATATCGCCGCAACCGGGATCCGTTTAAGTGAAGACGAGCTGAAACAGCTTGATGCCGTCAGCGCACTGCCGCGCGAATATCCGGGCTGGATGCTGGAGCGGCAGGGGGAATATCGTCGTAATCAGCTCGCACAGCAATAACCCTCCTTTCCCCGGTGGCGCACCGCTCACCGGGGCTTTTTTTCCCGCTCTGCTCACAAAATTCGATCCTCCTCTTTGATCGCTTTTACATCTTCGCCTATATGACTAGTCATGAAATTTAAATGACTAGTCATATAGGGAGAGACCATGAATCAATCACTGCCAGCCAACTTTTTATGGGGCAACTCGGTATCCAGCATGCAGACGGAAGGGGCATGGAATGAGGGCGGGAAGGGGATGTCGGTGTACGACATTCGCGAAGCGGGGGAAAACATCTCCGACTGGAAAGTGGCGACCGATTCCTACCACCGCTACCGGGAAGATTTCGACCTGATGCAGGATCTGGGCATGAACTGCTACCGCTTTCAAATCTCCTGGAGCCGGGTCTGTCCGCAGGGCGACGGCGAGTTCAACGATGAGGGCATCGCCTTTTACGACCGCTTTATTAACGATCTCATCGCCCGCGGTATCGAGCCGATGATCTGCCTCTATCACTTCGATATGCCGCTGGCGCTGGCGCAGGAGTACAACGGCTTTAACGATCGTCGCGTCATGGATGCCTTTATCCGCTATGGCAAAAAGATGATCGACTGCTTCGGCGACCGTGTGAAGTATTGGCTGACCTTCAACGAACAGAACATCTTCCATATGCCGGAAGCGTTTCGTATTTCCGGCTACATGAAAGGTGAGAAAACCCTGCGCGAGCTCTACGAGTTGCAGCATCACACCATGGTGGCGCACATGACGCTGACCGAATACCTGCACCAGACAAAACCGGGTCAGCTGATGGGCGGTATGCTGGCGCACCAGCTGGTTTACCCGGCCACCTGCAAACCGCGCGATATCTTCTGCGCCCAGCAGTACGACGAATTCCTCAACCACAACCTGCTGCGCGTCTTTGCTGGTCAGGGCTATAGCCCGGCGGTGATGGCGGTGGTGGAGCAGGAAGGGTTTGGCGATATCTACCGTGCCGAGGATCTGGCGCTGTTCGCAAGAACCCAAAACGACTTTATGGCCTTCAGCTACTACGCCAGTAAAACGCTGGACAGCGATGCCATTCCGCAGGGAACCCCGGTGAACAATTACCTGCTGTACGGCGATAAAAATAACCCGTACCTGAAAGCCACCGAATGGAACTGGCAGATCGATCCGCTCGGTTTTCGCACCATCATCACCCGCTACGCCAACGACTGGCGCATGCCGGTGTTCCCGATTGAAAACGGCATTGGCGTGATTGAATCCTGGGATGGCGTGAACCCGATTGAGGATACCTACCGCATCGACTATCACCGGGCGCATATCGAGGCCATGAAAGCCGCCATGTTCGAGGATGGCGCAGAGGTGATGGGGTATCTCGGCTGGGGTCTGATCGACATTCTGAGCTCCCAGGGTGACATGCGTAAGCGCTACGGCGTGGTCTACGTCAACCGTGAAAACCACGACCTTAAAGACCTGAAACGCGTGCCGAAGAAGAGCTACGCGTGGTTAAAACAGGTTATCCATACCAACGGACGCGAGATGTAAGCCGTACGCTGCCGGGCCGTTTTTGTGACTGATTGATGGGAACTATCCGCTATGTCTGAAACAAAAATCACACCGCATATGCAGTCCTTTGTCGATAAATTTGTTGAGTTCTCAGCGCGCCTGGCAAACCAGGTGCATCTTCGCTCCCTGCGCGATGCCTTCGCCACGGTGATGCCGATTTTCATCCTCGCCGGACTGGCGGTACTGGTGAACAATGTGGTGTTTCCTTGGATTTTTGACGGCGACACGCTCACGCACTTCAAGGTATGGGGCGAGGCGATCATCAATGGCACGCTGAATATCGCCGCGCTGCTGCTGGCGCCGATGATTGCCTGGTCGCTGGCGCGCAACAAGGATTTCGACAATCCGGTCTCGGCAGTGGTTATCGCTGTCAGCAGCTTTATTATCATGATGCCGATGCGTCTGCAGCTCACGCCCGTCGGCAGCGACACCACGGTGAATGTCACCCAGGTGCTGACCTTCGCCAACATTGGTTCGACCGGGATTTTCGCCGGGGTGCTGATTGGCTTGCTCTCGACGGAGCTGTTTATCGCCATCTCGCGGCTTAAGGCGCTGCAAATATCACTGGGGGAAAACGTGCCGCCGGCGGTCAGTAAATCGTTTACCGCCCTGATCCCGACCATCCTGACGCTCTCACTGTTTGCCGTTCTGGCCGCGCTGCTGGCGAACGTATTGCATACGGATCTGATTCACCTGATCACCACCTTTATCCAGCAGCCGCTGCGACTCATCAATACCAGCCTGCCGGGGACGATTTTTATCTACAGCTTCGGTAATTTCCTCTTCACGCTGGGTATTCATCAGTCGGTAGTTAACAGCGTGGTGCTGGAGCCGTTCCTGTTGATTAACACCAATGAGAACATGCTGGCCTTTGCCAACGGCCAGCCGATCCCGCATATCATCAACAACATCTTCGTGCCGACCTTTGGCATGGTGGGCGGTACCGGTAGCACCATTTCACTGCTGATCGCCATCTTTATCTTCTCGCGGCAACAATCGGCGAAACAGGTGGCACGTCTGTCGCTGGCGCCGGGTCTGTTCAATATCAACGAGCCGGTGATTTTCGGCCTGCCGATTGTGTTTAACCTGCCTTTAATGATTCCGTTTGTCCTGTTGCCCGCCATTGGCATTTACTTCGCCTGGCTCTGCACCACGCTGGGATTAATGTCGCGCTGCGTGGTGATGATCCCGTGGACCACGCCGCCAATTCTGAGCGCCTGGCTGGCAACGGCGGGGGACTGGCGGGCGGTGGTGGTGCAGTTGGCAATCATCGTATTTGGTGTATTCTTCTACCTGCCTTTCCTCAAAATTGCCGAGCGAGTGGCGTTGAAAAACAGCGGGATAGAACATTAAACAGAAGGAAGGACGATGGCGGCGAAGTACATCACCATAGCGCGTGAAATCAAAAAACGCATCATCAGCCAGCAGTATGCCGCCAATGAACCGCTGCCGGACCAGTTTGCGCTGGCGGCGGAGTTCAATACCAGCCGGATGACCATTCAGCAGGCCATGCGTCAGCTGATCGTTGAAGGGCTGGTATATACCCGTCAGGGGCAGGGGACGTTCATCCGCAAAAACTTCCTTCAGCTGTCGCAGTGGGATCTCTCCGGCAGCGACTACTTTGGCGCGACCAAAACCTGGGAGCATCTGGGCACGGTAACGAGCCAGGTGGTGCATTTTGAACTGCGCTTCCCGAACGAAAAAGAGCAGGCCTCGCTGATGATCAATGCCGATACGCCGGTCTATGACTTCATTCGTCTGCGTTTGCTTAATGGTGAGCCCATGTCGCTGGACGCGACCGTAATGCCGCTCAACCTGGTGCCCGGCCTGAACAAAAGTCATCTTGAAAGCTCGGTGTTTCGCTATGTGCAGGAGACGCTGGGGCTGAAAATTATGGGATCGTACCGCGTGGTGCGGGCGCTAAAGCCGAATGCGCTGGATATGCAGCATCTGGTCTGCGAGGAGAGCGACCCGGTGCTGGAGGTGGAGCAGGTGATCTATCTGGAAGATGGCACACCGCTGGAGTATGCGCACTGTCATTATCGTTACGACCACGGCGGGATTGTGATTGTGAATAACGGATAAAAAAAAGCGGGCATCGAAGCCCGCTTTTTTCGCTGTATCGCGATTAGTTCAAACGCACCGGCATACCGGAACGGTTCTGCACAGCCTGGTCAACGATAGTCGTTTCCACGTCCGGCTGAGAGGTCACGGACTGCACCGCGCTGGTCAGCGTAATCGGCACGATTTCGTTATTGTTGATCTGGTCTTCGCTGGTGGACAGCGGGTTGTGCACTTCAATGTAACGGCTGCCATCCGGCTCAGAGGTCGCTTTAACCGGTTCGTTGATGAACTGGACGCGGGTACCTACCGGCACGTTTTCGAACAGGAATTTGATGTCGTCGTTACGCAGACGCACGCAGCCGTGGCTTACGCGCAGGCCGATACCGAAGTTAGCGTTGGTACCGTGGATGGCGTACAGGCGGCCGATGTACAGGGCGTACAGACCCATTGGGTTATCCGGGCCTGCCGGAACCACGGCTGGCAGCGGTTCACCTGCCGCGATGTATTCCGCGTGCATTTTCGCCGTTGGGGTCCAGGTTGGGCCTGCTTTCTTACGTTCAACTTTGGTGGTCCAGTTCAGCGGGGTATCTTTACCCAGCTGACCGATACCGATTGGCAGCACGATTACCGTGTTAGTGCCTTTCGGGTAGTAATACAGACGCATCTCCGCGCTGTTGATCACGATACCTTCATGAACGGTATCCGGCAGGATCAGCTGCTGAGGGATGTTGAGAACGGTACCTGCTTTTGGCAGGTATGGGTCAACGCCCGGGTTCGCTTCCAGCATGTTAGACAGGCCCAGCTGGTACTGTGCTGCGAAATACTCCAGCGGCTGAGTGTTACCCTCAGGCACCGTCACCACCTGGTTTTGACCCACCAGACGGCTACCGTCTGTCGGCAGCGGATAAGTCACCGCAGAAGCGGTTTTGCAAAAACCTACTACGGCTAACGCCGCCGCAAAAAGCGTTGTTAATTTCATGTTCATGTTGTGCGAGGTATCTAAGCCATTCAGGCGTGAGTTGATAAGTCTGAATCTGTGATGGGAGCGCATTATATGTGCATTCCCGCTAACAGGGAATTCAGATGTGTACGAAATCACATTTTTTTCGATTTTGTTAAAGTTTAGCGGAGCGTCGCAACACAGGATCTCAATTCGGAATTGTGGCATAATGCCGTGTTTATCACACTTTTCGCAGGAATCTCCCCGTGTTAGTTACCAGCAACGTCACTATGCAGTTTGGCAGTAAGCCGCTGTTCGAAAACATTTCCGTCAAATTTGGCGGCGGCAACCGTTACGGCCTGATTGGTGCCAACGGTAGCGGTAAATCCACCTTTATGAAGATCCTCGGCGGTGACCTGGAGCCGACGCTCGGCAACGTGTCGCTCGATCCCAACGAGCGCATCGGTAAACTGCGTCAGGATCAGTTCGCCTTTGAAGAGTTCACGGTGCTTGACACCGTGATCATGGGGCACGCGGAGCTGTGGGAAGTGAAGCAGGAGCGCGACCGTATCTATGCGCTGGCCGAAATGAGCGAAGAAGATGGCTACAAAGTGGCCGATCTGGAGACGCAATACGGCGAAATGGACGGTTATTCTGCAGAAGCGCGTGCGGGCGAGCTGCTGCTGGGCGTGGGCATTCCGGTCGAACAGCATTACGGCCCAATGAGCGAAGTGGCACCCGGCTGGAAGCTGCGTGTGCTGCTGGCGCAGGCGCTGTTCTCTAACCCGGACATTCTGCTGCTCGATGAACCGACGAACAACCTGGACATCGACACCATCCGCTGGCTGGAGCAGACACTCAACGACCGTGACAGCACCATGATCATCATCTCGCACGACCGTCACTTCCTGAACATGGTGTGTACGCACATGGCGGATCTGGATTACGGTGAGCTGCGTGTTTACCCGGGCAACTACGACGAATACATGACGGCGGCCACCCAGGCGCGTGAACGTCTGCTGGCGGATAACGCCAAGAAGAAAGCGCAGATTGCGGACCTGCAATCCTTTGTCAGTCGCTTTAGCGCCAACGCCTCTAAATCCCGTCAGGCAACATCGCGGGCCCGCCAGATTGACAAAATCAAACTGGAAGAGGTTAAAGCTTCCAGCCGTCAGAACCCGTTCATCCGTTTCGAGCAGGACAAGAAACTGTTCCGTAACGCGCTGGAAGTGGAAGCCCTTACCAAAGGTTTTGATGAAGGCCCGCTGTTTAAGAATTTCAACCTGCTGCTGGAAGTGGGCGAGAAGATCGCCATTCTGGGTGCCAACGGCGTAGGTAAATCCACCATGCTGAAAACCCTGGTCGGCGAACTGCAGCCGGACAACGGGAGCGTGAAATGGTCCGAAAACGCGCAAATTGGTTATTACGCGCAGGATCATGAATATGAATTTGAAAACGACCTGACCGTCTTCGACTGGATGAGCCAGTGGAAGCAGGAAGGCGACGATGAGCAGGCGGTGCGCAGTATTCTGGGGCGTCTGCTGTTCAGCCAGGACGACATCAAGAAGCCTGCCAAAGTGCTCTCCGGTGGAGAGAAGGGCCGTATGCTGTTCGGCAAGCTGATGATGGAAAAACCGAACATTCTGGTGATGGACGAACCGACCAACCACCTGGATATGGAATCTATTGAATCGCTGAACATGGCGCTGGAGATGTACCAGGGTACCCTGATCTTCGTCTCTCACGACCGTGAGTTCGTCAGCTCGCTGGCAACCCGCGTGATTGAAATTACGCCAGAGCGCGTGGTGGACTTCACCGGTAACTACGAAGATTATCTGCGCAGCAAAGGTATCGAGAACTAAAAAAAAAAGCCGGGTGGCGGCTTCGCCTTACCCGGCCTACGTTCTGTTCCCTCTCCCTGTGGGAGAGGGTTAGGGTGAGGGCATCAGGCCGCACTACATCACCCACTCACTCCCTTCAATCCCATTCACCAGCAGCCTGCGTTTTTCCCCCGCCGGTAATGACACCTTCAGTGCTTTCCACGCCGGACGATAATCTCCGCGCGCAGCGATCTTCAAATTGATGGTTGCCCCATCACACACCATTTCCCACTCTACCCACAGCGCATTGCCGTTCTGATAGCCCCAGCTTTCACCGTCATCTTCAAACAGCAGACCGGTGCTGGTGCCCACGCCTTTGACCGGGAACAGCTTCAGCTCGCGGGTGTCGTCTTTTTCCGCGCTGACGTGAGTGATGCGTTCGCTGAGCGGCAGACCGGCACCGGCGCGCACCAGCAGCGGCAGTTTTTCCAGCGGTGCATCCAGAGCGATCCACTGCCCGCCCGCGTACCACGCGTGGGTGTAAAAATCGTACCAGCCGGTTTCGTTATCCGGCAGCCAGAGACGGCGCTCGCGCTGTCCGGCCTCCACCACGCTTGCCACCAGCAGGTCCCGGCCCAGCAGGAACTCGTCGCACTCTTCAAAGGTCTGCGCATCGTGTTCGTGGTCGAGGAAGGTTGGGCGCAGCATCGGTTCGTCATCGGCATGCGCCTGCCAGAGCAGGGTGTAGAGATACGGCAGCAGACGATAGCGCAGCTCAATGGCACCGCGAATGGCAGGGGTGACGCCTGGATACATCCACGGCTCGTTTACCGTGTGGTCATCGTTCCACGAGTGAATGGTAAAACGCGGGTGCATCACGCCGTTCTGCACCCAGCGGACAAATAGCTCAGCGTCGGGTTTGTCGCCAGAAAAACCGCCCACGTCATGACCAACGTTAAACAGTCCGGACAGGCTCATACCCAGCCCCATGCGGATGTTATAGCGCAGGGTGTCCCAGTTGGTGCGGTTATCGCCGCTCCAGGTCTGAACGTAACGTTGCATCCCGGCGCAGCCGGAACGGGAGATCAGATACGGGCGCTTTTCCGGGGCAAACCGCTGCTGCGCTTCCAGCGAGGCGCGCATCATCAGCAGCGGCATCACCGGGCGGATGTGTTTGATGGCGATCTCCTTGCCAAAACCATGACAGCGCGCTTCGCCGTCCCACACTTCGTATTCGTTGTTATCGTTCCAGGTGGAGTCGATCCCCATCTCCAGCAGCTGCGTGGTGACCCCTTCCTGCCACCATTTCACCGTCTGCGGGTTGGTAAAGTCGAGGTGGGAACCTTCGTCATCCCAGAAGCTGGAGCGTTCTGGTGCGTCGGTTTCTGAATCACGAATGAACAGGCCGTTTTCCGCCACTTCGCTATAGCGCGGGTGGTCCTGCAGCAGGCACGGCTTGATGTTTGCCGCCAGCCGCAGTCCCGCATCGTGGAATGCCTGGGTCATCACCTTCGGTTGCGGCACTTTATCGTAGTTCCAGTTAAAGACATAGCGCTTACCGTTGATCGAGGTATAACCCGATGAGAGCTGGAACGAGTCGCACGGGATCGCATGCTCTTCGCACAGGCGAATAAAATTCATCAGTTGTTTCTGCGCGTCCGGCGCGTCGGTGTAGTGCATGGTCGACCCGCTGTAGCCCAGGCTCCATTTCGGCCCGAACAGCGTTTTCCCGGTCAGGCGCACAAAGGCTTTGGTGACATCCAGCACCCGTTTGCCGGTAAAGAGGTAGTAATCGATATCACCCGCTTCCGCCTGCCAGCGACGGTAAGCGGTGTGGTAGTTATCAATCTCGTTGCCCAGATCCAGCCAGCAGCTGCTCAGGTTGTCGTAGAACAGGCCGTAACTCACGTCATCGCGGCGGGTAAGGGTAAACGGGATGTGTTTGTACAGCGGGTCGGTGCTGGCCGCGTTGTAGCCCATGGCGTCGAGGTTGCGCATCTCGAAGCGCTTACCGTTGCGCTGCAGGTCGCCCGCTTTCTCACCCAGGCCGTAAAAACGCTCGTCCTTGCGACGGCTCAGGTAGTGTGCCACCCCGTCGCCGTGAGCGTTCAGCAGATAGGCGCTGGTCGGACGGTCATTGACCAGCGGCTGCCACTCACCGGCGTCATTGCGATAGTGCCACTCCAGCCACAGCGGCTGATGAACGGTCACACGCAGCTGTTCGGTGGCAATTGTCAGCCCCTCATCCTGCTGGCTTAGCGTCCAGGCAGGGCAGCTGAAGCCGCTCAGATCGTCGCGACGACGGCCTTCCCACGGCACATCTTCTTCCGGGGCGATGCTCCAGGTGCGGTCCAGCGCCAGTTCGCCTTTACGTTTGATCAGTACGCGGAACAGGTTCTCTTCCAGCACATACAGGCACAGGCGGTGCTGGTTATCCACCAGCAGTTCCAGATGGTTGGCCGACTGCTTATCGACGGTCCAGTTTTTCAGGGTTTTCATATGCAATACATCCACTATCAGGCGCGCTTGGCGCGACGTTCAGCAATAAATGCCACCAGGAAAACAGCGCCAATCAGGTCAAAGAAACCCATGGCAATAAAGAGCGGGTTGAAGCCGATTTTGTCGGCGGTCACACCAATCAACAGCGAAAACAGGAAGCTGGCGATCCACGCCGCCGAGCCGCGCATACCGTTAACGGTCGCCATCTGGCCTTTATCGAACGACTCCACCACCAGGGCGCTGAGCATGCAGGAGATGATCTGATGCCCGAAACCGCCGATGGAGATCAGCACGATGGTGATGTACGGGTCGCGGGTAATGGCGACGACGGCCAGAGAGATCATCAGGAACGCGCCGGTGACGGAGCTTGCCACCACGGAGTTGACGCGGGAGCAGCCAAACAGGCGGGTATACAGACGGGTGAGGTAACCGCTCGCCACGCTGCCGAGATCGGCGGCCAGGAACGGCAGCCAGGCAAACATCGCGATCTGCTTCAGATCCATGCCGTGCTCTTTGGCGAGATACAGCGGCACCCAGAAACTCAGCACTGCCCAGGCCGGTTCCGCCATAAAGGCCGGGATGGCGATACCGTAAAAACGTTTATTTTTTGAGACGGTTTTCAGTGCGGTCAGGAAGGGCAGTTTTACCGCAGGCGGTTCGTTATCCTGCTTGATAAACGCCAGCTCGTCTTTGCTCAGGTTCGGATGCTGCTCCGGATTGTGGTAGAACGCCCACCACAGGATCACCCACAGCAGCGCCAGCACGCCGGTGAACATAAACGCGCCCTGCCAGCCAAACGAGGCGTGCGCGAAGTAGATGATAGGCGGAGCCAGCATTGCGCCAATGGAGAAGCCCACACCGGCCCAGCCGGCTGCCACAGGACGTTCCGATTTCGGGAACCATTCACCAATGGTTTTGGCGTTTGCGGGCGTGGCGGCGGCTTCAGAAGCCCCCATAAAGAAGCGCAGGATGGCAAGGTGCAGCCAGCTCCCGGCACCCGCGTGGAAAATACACATCAGCGCCCAGATCCCGGCGCAAATCATAAAGCCAATCTTCAGGCCGATCACGTCGATCAGCCAGCCGCACAGAGGCTGGAAAATGGTGTAGGCGATCTGGAATGCCCCGACGATCCAGGAGTACTGCTCGGTGGTGATACCGAGGCTCTCTTTCAGTTCCGGGGCGAGGATGCCGAGTGAGTTTCGGGTGATGTAGTTAACGGTGACGCCAAGTAAGAACAGCACCAGCACATACCAGCGCAGGTTTTTAATGACGCGACGGGTTTTGCTTGCCGCAACGGTGTTATTAATGTCCTGACTCATTTTACTCTCCACAAGACGGACGGTAAGGGGGACGGAGGTTCAGGTGTCACACAGGTTTATGACGTTGATTGTTATCTGTTTTACCGCTTCAAGTTGCTATACAACTAGTATGGAAGTTGTGTGACAAGTTCACCTTAAGGGAGAAAATGAGAGGGCAATAGTGGATTTTGTGCAAAATTTCTCATAACTGAGCGACATCATTTGGCATCATGGCTTTGACATCAGCTATTGCCTGATATCCACGCTATGAAAATTTTGTCATTTCGCAAATGGAGCCAGATCACAAAATGGACAAAAGGCTAAAAATCACCGAAATCGCTGCCCGGACTCAGCTCTCCATCAGCACCGTTTCGCGGGTCCTTGCCGGGAAGGCGAATACCAGTGAAAAAGCACGTGCGAAGGTGCTGGCATGCGCGCGCGAGCTGGGGGTGCTGGACGGAATGGCTGCGGGCCGTTTGCTGCTCAACAGTCTCGTTGTCTTCGCCCCACAGCGCGCCTTTGACGAGCGGTCTGACATCTTTTACTACCGTGTGATCCAGAGCGTAAGCAAAGGCCTGGCCTCGTACGATGTTCGCCTGCGTTACTGCGCGCTGGAGGAGAACGACAGCGACGCCCAGCTGTTTCTGGCGCGAATGAACGAGCCGGACACCCAGGCCGCCATCCTCCTCGGGATTGACGATCCGCATATCCACGACCTGGCAGTGGATGTCGGTAAACCCTGCATGCTGATTAACTGCCGCGACCGGCATATGCGCCTGCCTGCTGTCGCGCCGGACCATCGGGCCATTGGCGAGCGGGCGGCGGACTATCTGTTTGAAATGGGACACCGAGAGGTGATGAATGTGTTGTGCCTGCGGCGTTACACCATGGAGCTGCGCCTTGCGGGGATCCGCGATGCATGGCAGTCACACAACCTGAAGTTCAACGACAAACGCGATTTGCTGGTGGCGCCGAGCTTCAGCGCTCGCGAAACAGAGCAACTGGTCACCGACTGGCTGAGCCACATGCAGGGGAAAGACTTGCCGACTGTGTTTCTGGTGGGGGGGGACTTTATGGCGGCGGGCACCATCAGCGCCCTGCAAAAACAGGGGTTGCGCGTGCCGCAGGATATCTCGGTGATGAGCATTGACGGCTTTAATCTGGCGGCCATTCAGGATGTACCGTTAACCGCGGTGCATGTCCCGCGTGATGAGCTGGGCACCGAAGCGGTACATATGCTCCAGCAGCGGCTGATGCGTCCGGAGGCGCCATCAGGCACGCTATTGCTTAACGGCACCCTGACCGTACGGGAATCGGTCCGGCGGATACGTCAGGGGAAACGACGCACCGCCGTTGAGCGGGAAGGGCTGTACGACAGTTAAGCCATGCCCAGCGCACGCTTGCCGTGGATATTGAGATCGGCCACGGTAAAGCGATCCTGCCAGGTTTTTTCATAATCCTCGCGCGGGAAATCACCCGGCGATGCCCCGGTTTCCAGCGCCGCTTTCACCTTCTTCGCGTAGGCGAGGTTCTTCTCGCACATCGGCGCGGCAGGAATGTACATCACGTTGCCCCAGCCCTGTTGATCCTCAACCGGCGCGACGGAGTGGATCACATCGCAGTGCCACCACACCGAATCGCCCGCCTCCAGTGCCGGAATGCTGGTGAGCGCTTCGATAAGCAGCGGGTGCCATTTCTCTGATACCGGCAGAACGCGCCCCGGCGCGACGCCGCACAGTTCGTCCTCCGGCACGTCATCCAGCAGCGGACGCAGCAGAATATAAGCCATCGCTTCCGGGATTGGCACCACGTGCAGCAGCCCCTGGCCCGGGATCATGTCCGACAGCGCCGTCCAGCCCTGGAAGGTGCGGAACACCGAACATTTGGTGGTGTTATCCACGGTGTACTCTTCCACTTCAGTACGGTGCGCAGCATTCCACGGGTCGTATTTCTCAACGTTGCCATCAAAGACGCGGGCGAAAACCTGCTGATAGGCGGGCAGCAGCCAGCGCTCCAGCGCACCGGAATCGGTATGCGCGCCCAGCCCTTTCGAGGTGGTACCCGGTGGACGACGGCGGATGCGATCCGGGTAAATCACGCTGACGTCCGGATCGAACCACTGTTTGCCGTTGCTCTCGAATGTCCACAGACGGTTCAGAAACGACTGCACCTGCGCCATCTCTTCACTCTGGCGCGCCTGCATTTGCGCCTGTGACCAGTAGATAGGGTAAATCTCCGGGCGAGACGCCGTTAAGGTACCAAAGAAGTTATCGCCGGGCCCTTTATAGACTTCATCAAACTGGTTGAGATCGAGGTAATCGAGCATCGACTGATCCCATGCCAGCGCCTGCTCGCGCGGGAAATGACCTTTTATTACCGCGCAACCCCGGCGTTTGATCGCCTCACGCTGCGCGGATGTGATGGTGCCATCTTTCACATCCGCAAACGGGATCACCGGCCAGACGGGCTCGCCTTTGTTTTTCAGGGCGTTAATTTCCGCCACGCGGGTCGCGATGGTATCGCTGAGCTTATCGAACACCGCCTGCACATCGCCGATTTGCGCCCGTAGCTCGCGCTTCATCTCACGGATTGCGGCTTTGTGATCCGCCGGCAAAGTTTCACTGGTAAACGTCATAACTGCCTCGCGTCTTTCATTCGAAAGTAAAAATGTCTGCAAGTGATACTTTAAGTTAAAAATTGGTTAATGCAAGTTTAAAAAGTTGACGGGTAGCACAGGATGGAAAAAGAGTAAGGGGGGGGCCGGAGCGCGGCTCCGGCAGGAAGGGAATCAGGCGTCGAACGGGGAGTGGTGATCCAGCACCGCCTGAATAACGTTCAGCGCGCCCTGGTGGTTGTTGTCGTCGGTGCTGTAGCGGCTTACGTCTCTGATGCTTTCGGCTGCGTTGCCCATTGCAAAGGAGTATTTCACCAGCTTCAGCATCTCTGCGTCATTGCCGCTGTCGCCAATACCCACGCACTCCTGCGGGGAGACTTTCCAGCGTTTCAGCAGACGGCTGATGCCATTGGCTTTGTGCAGGCCGGGGATAATCAAATCGACAAAACCAAAGCCGCTGGTGACAGGCTTCATAATGCCGTCCAGGGAGACATGCAGTTTATCGACCAGATTCGGGATATCGCTGTCCGGCAGGTTCAGGGAGAACTTAAACAATACGTCGTTAATGTCGCGGTAGTCGCTGATACGCTTTAAGCGGTGATAGTGCTTTGACATCAGCGCCACGAACGCCTCCGGGGCCTGGTCGCTGACGTAAGCGCTGTCGAGACCGCAGGCCACAAAGTTCAGCCCTTTGTCTTTCAGCAGTTCGCCAATAACGATTTGCGACTCATGACGCGTCAGCTCGCCGTGGAAAATTTGTTCACCGTGATCGAAGACCAGCGCACCGTTTTCCGCCACGAAGGAGATCTGATCTTTCAGTTCCGGGAAGAAGGAGATGAGCTGGTAATACTGGTTACCGCTGGCGACAACAAATTCAATATTACGGGCTTTAAGCTGCTCAAACTGTGCCTGAAAGCGGTCACGATCGTACTGCTTGGCATCATCAAGGAAAGTTCCGTCCATATCGGTGACGATAACTTTAACGGTCATACTGTGCTCCTGGGTCACTGCGTTTTGAAACATTCTAATAACAAGGTGACGGAGAGCACAAATTTAATTTCGAATGAAAGTAGAAAAGCCGAGTGGCGGCTTCGCCTTACCCGGCCTACGGGGAGAATTGTAGGCCCGGTAAGCGCAGCGCCACCGGGCGTTTTTTTACAGAGTATGCTCCGTACGCGCAATGATATCGTCCTGCGCATCCGGCGACAGGGCGGTGAAGAACGCCGAGTAGCCTGCGACGCGTACCACCAGGTCACGATACTGGTCCGGGTGTTTCTTCGCGTCCAGCAGCGTTTCGCGTGAAACGATGTTGTACTGAATATGCCAGCCTTTATGCACCTCGAAGAAGGTACGCAGCAGCACCATCAGCTTTTGACGATCGCTGTCGTTTTCCAGCGTCGACGGGTTCAGCTTCTGGTTTAACAGCACGCCGCCAAGAATCGCTTCGGTCGGCAGTTTACCCACGGAGCCGATCACCGCCGTTGGACCGAGATGATCGGTACCGGAGGCCGGACTGGCGCCTTCCGCCAGCGGGGTGTGCGCTTTGCGTCCGTCCGGAGTCGCCATTGTCGCTGCACCAAACGGCACGTTTGCGGAGATGGAGGATGTGCCCGCGTAGTAGTTACCGCCAATGGGGCCACGGCCGTAACGCGGGTTATGATACTGCTTCAGCTCGTCAATGTAGGTCTGATAAGCACGGGTCAGCAGCATGTCCACACTGTCGTCATCGTTGCCGTACTTCGGCGCACCGTTGATCAGACGCTGACGCAGCTGCTCGTGCGTCAGCCCGTCGAAGTCATCCGCCAGCGCCGCCGCCAGCTGCTGCTGACCGATGACGCCCTGCTCGAACACCAGTTTCTTCACCGCCGCCAGGCTGTTACCGAGGTTGGCAATACCTACCTGCAGACCGGAGACCCAGTCATACTTCGCGCCGCCCTGCTTGATGCTTTTCGCCCGCTCGATGCAGTCATCCACCAGCGCCGAGCAGAGGATATCGTGGACATTCTCTTCCAGCATGGTGTCCACGACATACTCAATCTCGATGGATTTACGGGTGTAATAGCGGATCTGGGTATCCCAGGCCGTCATCACCTCGTCGAAATTACCGAAGTTACCGGCAGAGAGCGCTTTCTCCTGCGGCAGGAACACTTTCCCGCTGGTGGCGTCGCGGCCGCCTTCCAGCGCGGCGAGCATCACGCGGGCGAAGTTAATAAAGCTCATGCCGGTGCAGCGGTAGCCCCATTTGCCGCCAACGGCGGTTTCGATGCAGCCGATGGCGGCATAGTCGTACGCATCTTCTTTTTCTACGCCGAGCTTGATGAATTCCGGGATCACGATTTCATCGTTGTTGAACGCTGGCATGCCGAAGCCGCAGCGGATCACCTGCACGCAGGCGTCGAGGAAGTCGTTGCTCATCCCTGCGTGATAACGCACGCTCAGGTTTGGCTGGGTGGAGCGCAGACGACCGCAGGACTCCAGAATCGCGTAAGAGAGCGGGTTGACGGCGTCCATTGGCTCACCGTTGACCAGCTTCTGACCGCCGATGGTGACGTTCTGGTACAGCGGGCTGCCTGCGGAGGCTTTGGAGTGCGAGCCGGAGCGGATCTTGTTCACTTCCAGCAACTTCAGCCAGCAGCTGTGGAGCAGCTCGATGGCGTGCTCGCGGTCGAGGCTCTGGTTCAGCTCTACGTCGCGACGGTAGTACGGGTAGAGATACTGATCCATGCGGGCGAACGACACGGAGTGGCCGTTGGACTCAATCTGCAGGATAAGCTGAATGAAGTAGCACAGCTGCAGCGCCTGCCAGAAGGTTTTTGGCGGTTCATGGGCAATCGCGTCACAGTTTTCCGCTATCGCCAGCAGCTCGTCGCGGCGGCTGACGCGGGATTCGGTAGCCGCCATTTCACGCGCCAGGGCTGCAAAACGTTCGATATGCAGACTTACCGCCTCCAGCACGATATCAATCGCTTTCAGGAACTGATCGCCGTGCAGGTCGTCCAGCACTGTCAGGTTGATGCGCGAGCGGCGCTCGGCCACTTTAGCGCGCAGGCCGTCGAGCCCTTTTTCCAGCACCAGCGGGAAGTTTACCGCCAGGTGGGCATCGCCGGAGGTCATGTTGCCTTCGGCTTTGATAATGCCGGTTTCCAGCAGGCTTTTCTGCTCGTCGGTGAACATGCCGTAACAGCGATCCTGTACCGTCTGGCCGCGCCACCACGGGCAGATCTCATGCAGAACGCGCTTATTCTCTTCGCTGACCGCAAAGCCCGCGCCGGGACGGTCCGCCAGATCGTCAATCTCTTTCTCAATCCAGGAGACGGTATATTCCGGGAAGATCGGCGCGGCGCGCACTTCGCTTGCCTGGTTACCAACGATCAGCTCATCGTGTTTGATCCAGATGGTGCGCTGCGCGAGATGATGTGCCAGCGCCAGCGCGCGACGCACCGGGATCGGTTTATCCATATGCTGCTGGTACATTTCAGTGTAGTGCTGCGCGCGCTCGGTACAGACCGGCGGCTTCACGATATGCACCAGGGCCATTTTGTGCGCTTTAATGCGCTCGCTGAGGGTGTTGAGATTCAGGGTAGTCATCGTTTTATCCTCGTAAGGTCGCGGTTAACCCTTTCTGGCAGGCATACTGCTGTGCAAAGTCCAGTAGCGCAGGGTTATCCAGCGGTTTGTCAGGGGCAGAGTAGGGTTGGCCGAGCAGGGTGTATTTGTTCATGCCCAGCGTGTGATACGGCAGAAAGTGAATGTCGCGAACGTTCAGTTCGTCGGCGGCGAAATTGGTAATGGCGGTAACAGAGGCTTCATCGGCGTTAAAGCCCGGGATCAGCGGCACGCGAATGATGATTTTTTTCCCGGCCGCCGCCAGGCGTTTCAGGTTGTCCAGGATGCGTTTTGCCGAGCCGTCCGTCCACTGTTTGAACACCTCTGCATCCACATGCTTCAGGTCGGCGAGGAACAGATCGATATACGGTAGTGAAGGCGCGATATAGTGCCACGGCACGTGAAGGCAGGTTTCGACGGCGGTATGAATACCCTGTTCATGGCTGGCTTTAAACAACGCCAGTGCCAGATCGGGGTTCATAAACGGCTCGCCGCCGGAGAGGGTGATTCCACCGCCGCTGCGGTCGTAAAACGGCTTATCGCGCAGGATGGTCGCCATGATCTCCTCCACCTGACGTTCTTCACCACATACGGTGAGCGCCTGTGTCGGGCAGCAGTCGGTAAGGGCGTTAAGCGTCTGTTCGTCTAGCTTCTCACGGTGGATGACCAGACCGTTCAGCGCACGTTCGATACAGCCCGGTGCCGCCTGCTGGCACAGATCGCAGCCGTCCAGGCAAAGACGTGCATCAAACAGCACGTCCCGCGTGCGGGCCCGGCTTTCCGGGTTCTGGCACCAGCGACAGCCCAGCGAGCAGCCTTTCAGGAACACCACGGTACGGATCCCGGGGCCATCGTGGGTAGAGTAACGCTGAATATTGAAGATCATGATTTTGCCTCTCATCTTGCATATGAAGATTAAATTACTTTCGAATGAAAGCTATCTTGATGCAGGTCAACTCCTGAGCAGGTTTTGTCGTGATAGGGTAAGTGCAGGCTAAAATTGAGGGCGACATCATGGAACTTTATCTCGACACTTCTGACGTTGCGGCAGTGAAAAAGCTCGCACGCATCTTCCCGCTGGCGGGCGTAACCACCAACCCCAGCATTGTGGCGGCAGGCAAAACGCCGCTTGAGGTTCTGCTGCCAGAACTGCACGACGCGCTGGGTGGCAAAGGCCGTCTGTTCGCGCAGGTGATGGCCACGACCGCCGAAGGCATGGTGGACGATGCGCGTAAGCTGCGTGCCATCATTAACGACCTGGTGGTGAAAGTGCCGGTGACGGCGGAAGGGCTGGCGGCGATCAAAATGCTAAAAGCAGAAGGGATCCCGACGCTGGGGACCGCGGTATATGGTGCCGCACAGGGGATGTTGTCCGCGCTGGCGGGGGCAGAGTATGTCGCGCCTTACGTTAACCGCGTGGATGCGCAGGGCGGAGACGGGATCCAGACCGTTGTGGAATTACAGCAGTTGCTGGCGCTGCATGCCCCGCAATCAAAAGTGCTGGCGGCGAGCTTCAAAACCCCGCGTCAGGCGCTGGATTGCCTGCTGGCCGGCTGTGAGTCCATCACGCTGCCGCTGGATGTGGCGCAGCAGTTTATTACCTCTCCGGCGGTGGATGCGGCGATCGTGAAGTTTGAGCAGGACTGGCAGGGGGCGTTTGGACGGACGGCTCTCTGACGCGTAATCTCCCTCTCCCGGTGGGAGAGGGCCGGGGTGAGGGCATCAGGCCGCAACGAGGTTTAACCGCTGCACACCTCACACCCCGGATTACGCATCAGCTTCATCTCGCGGAACTGGCAGGTCATTGCGTCATACATCACAATTTTCCCCGCCGCTGGCGTACCGTAACGGGTCAGCACTTTGATCGCTTCCATCGCCTGTAGTGACCCGATCACGCCGACTAACGGCGCCATTACGCCCGCCTCGACGCAGGTGAGCGCATTCTCACCGAACAGGCGGCTCAGACAACGATAGCACGGTTCGCCTTCAGCATAGGTAAAGACGCTGATCTGTCCTTCCATGCGGATTGCCGCGCCAGAAACCAGCGGCGTTTTGTGGGTAAAACAGCCGGCGTTTAGCTGGTTGCGGATGGCAACGTTATCAGTACAGTCCAGCACCAGATCGTGCTTTGCGATTTGCGCGTATAACGCCTCGTCATCCAGCATCGCGTTAATCGGAGTGAACTGAACGTGGGGGTTGATGCGCGTTAACGCTGCGCGGGCAGAGTCTACCTTCGGCTGGCCAAGTGTCGCATCGCTGTGCAGCGTCTGGCGCTGCAGATTTGACACCGACACGGTATCAAAGTCCAGCAGCGTCATCTTGCCCACACCCGCCGCGGCGAGGTATTGCGCGGCGGCGCAGCCCAGACCGCCCAGGCCGACGACCAACACGCTGGCCGCCTTGAGCGCTTCCTGGCCTTCAAAATCAAAACCGCGCAGCACAATCTGGCGGTTATAGCGCATCATCTCTTCATCGCTCAGTTCCGCCGCCATCTCAGCCTCCGAACAGGTGGTTAAAGCGCTCCACCTCAACCCATTCGCCTGCTTCCACATTGCCACGCTCGCGCTCCAGCACGATAAAGCAGTTGCCCTGGCTGAAGGAGCTGAAAATGTGCGAGCCCTGATGGCCGGTGGTGCTCACCTCCAGCTCGCCCTCCGCATTGCGCGTCAGAATACCGCGCTGGAAATCAAGACGACCGGGGGATTTCTTAAGGCGCGTAGCGGCACGCACGCGCTGGCGTACCGGCAGCGGACTGGCACGGTTGCCCGAAAGCTTCGCCAGCAGCGGGATCACCAGCTGGTAGAAGGTCAGGGCGGCAGAGACCGGGTTACCCGGCAGGCCGCAGAACCAGCTGTGCTGAAGCTTGCCAAAAGCGAACGGTTTGCCCGGCTTGATGGCCAGCTTCCAGAAGGCGATTTCACCCAGCTCTTCCAGGATGGTTTTGGTGTAATCCGCTTCACCCACCGAAACACCGCCGGAGCTGATCACCACGTCGGCCGCGTTGTCTGCCTCAATAAAGGCGGCGCGCAGTTTTTCCGGGTCATCAGGAATAATGCCAAGGTTGATCACTTCACAGCCCAACTGCTCCAGCATCAGGTGTACCGCCAGACGGTTGGTGTCGTAAATCTGCCCGTCCTGCAGCGGCTGGCCCGGAAGCTGCAATTCATCACCGGTAGAAAAGAGCGCGACGCGCACCTGACGGATCACCTCAATGTCCGCGATACCGAGCGAGGCCAGCACCGGCAGTTCACCCACCGTCAGCTTCTGCCCCGCAGCGAATACCGTTGCGCCAAGAGCAATATCTTCGCCGGTGCGGCGGATGTTCTGGCCTGCTTTGACGCTGGCGGTAAAGCGCACGCCGTCAGCGGTCTGTTCGGTCTCTTCCTGCATCACCACCGCATCGCAGCCTGCGGGAACCGGCGCGCCGGTCATGATGCGTACGCAAGTGCCCACAGGCCATTCTCCGTCAAACGGTTGACCGGCGAAGGCTTTTCCTGTGACAGGCAGCGCCTGACCCGTCTGGAGATCCGCCAGGCGTACCGCGTAACCGTCCATCGCTGAGTTATCAAACCCCGGTACGTTAAGCGGGGAAATGATGTCGCGTGCGGCAATACGACCAAAACAGCGCGCCAGCGGCAGCGTCTCTACGTCGTGCAGCGGGGAAAGTCGGTCAAGCATCTGCGTGAGTGCCGTCTCAAGCGGCATCAGTCCGGCGGTAAAATCCATGGTGGGCTCCAGCACAGTAACAACGAAAGCGCTCATTATGGCAGAAAAGTGCGGCTAACTGTATGACCCACCATGAGTACCCTTTACATCGCAGTTGCGTCTTTCTATATTCAAAAATTATCTGAAGAATCATCAACGATAATGATATTTATAGAAAAAGCCGCCATGCAGGCTGACAGGTGAGGCGAAATGGTTAATGCGGTAATCGCAATTCATGGCGGCGCCGGGGCTATTACCCGTGCACAGCTCAGTCCTGAGCAGGAGAAGCGCTACATTGATGCGCTCTACGCCATTGTCGAAACGGGCCAGCGAATGCTGGAGGCGGGCGAAAGCGCGCTGGATGTGGTGACCGAAGCGGTACGTCTGCTGGAAGAGTGTCCGCTGTTCAATGCGGGGATAGGTTCCGTGTATACGCGTGACGAGACGCACGAGCTGGATGCCTGCGTGATGGATGGCGTCACCCTGAAAGCAGGGGCCGTGGCGGGCGTGAGCCATTTGCGCAACCCGATTCTGGCGGCGCGACTGGTGATGGAAGAGAGTCCTCATGTGCTGCTGACGGGCGTCGGGGCGGAGAACTTTGCCTTCGCACACGGGATGGAGCGGGTATCGCCGGATCTTTTTTCCACTGACGAGCGCTACCAGCAGCTACTGGCAGCCCGTACGGCGGGCATGACCCAGCTGGACCACTCCTCACCGCTCAATGAAACCACCAAAATGGGCACGGTTGGCGCGGTGGCGCTTGATAAGGCCGGTAATCTGGCGGCGGCCACCTCAACCGGCGGTATGACCAACAAGCTACCTGGCCGGGTTGGCGACAGTCCGCTGCCGGGCGCCGGGTGCTATGCCAATAACGCCACGGCGGCGGTCTCCTGCACCGGAACCGGCGAAGTGTTTATTCGCGCGCTCGCCGCATACGACATTACCGCCCTGATGGATTACGGCGGGCTCAGCCTGAGTGAAGCCTGCGAGCGTGTGGTAATGGAAAAGTTGCCCGCGCTGGGCGGTGAGGGTGGACTCATTGCGGTGGACCGTGAGGGTAACGTAGCCCTGCCGTTCAACAGCGAAGGGATGTACCGCGCCTGGGGCTATGCCGGTGATGAACCCAGCACCGGGATCTATCGTGAATAAGGGGGCAACGCGTGCCGCACAGTGAAGAGCTGGATAACCGCGAAGTGCTGGCTGTCCATCAGCTGAATATTGCGTTTCAGGAGGAGCGGCAGTTCATCCCCGCAGTAGAGAATTTATCCTTCTCACTCAACCGCGGCGAAACGCTGGCGATTGTGGGGGAGTCCGGCTCCGGGAAATCGGTCACCGCGCTGGCGCTGATGCGCCTGCTGGAACAGACGGGCGGGCAAATCAGCAGCGAGAAGATGCTTCTGCGCCGTCGCAATCGTCAGGTCATTGATTTAAACGAGCTGAGCGCAGCACAGATGCAGGGCGTGCGCGGGGCGGATATCGCGATGATCTTCCAGGAGCCGATGACCTCGCTGAACCCGGGCTTCCCGGTTGGAGAGCAAATTGCCGAATCCATCCGCCTGCATCAGGGGCTGAGCGGCGATGAAGCCCTTCTGGAAGCCAAACGGATGCTGGAGCTGGTACGTATCCCGGAGTCGCAGTCCATACTGGGCCGCTATCCGCATCAGCTCTCTGGCGGGATGCGTCAGCGGGTGATGATTGCCATGGCGCTCTCGTGCCGTCCGGCGGTATTGATTGCGGACGAGCCGACGACGGCGCTGGATGTCACCA
This sequence comes from Enterobacter sp. 03-F-07-AD-ECC, assembly GCF_047530935.1. NCBI lineage: Bacteria > Pseudomonadati > Pseudomonadota > Gammaproteobacteria > Enterobacterales > Enterobacteriaceae > Enterobacter > Enterobacter sp. 03-F-07-AD-ECC. The sequence continues at coordinate 283,103 of NZ_JBLKBZ010000001.1, forward strand.
TTCAGGCGCAGATCCTGCAGCTTATCAAAGTGCTGCAGCAGGAGATGGAGATGGGGGTGATGTTTATCACCCACGATATGGGCGTGGTTGCGGATATTGCCGATCGCGTGCTGGTGATGCACCAGGGCAGGGCGGTAGAAACCGGCACGGTAGAGCAGATTTTCCATGCGCCCGCCCACCCATACACCAAAGCGCTGCTGGCGGCGGTTCCGCGTCTGGGAGCGATGAACGGCAGCGATCTTCCGCGCCGTTTCCCGCTGATTTCCCTTGAGGCGGCGGGCCGCCAGGAAGAGGAAACCGAGCAGGACACCGTGGTCCCCGGCAAGCCCATTCTGGAGGTGCGGGATCTGGTGACCCGTTTTCCTCTGCGCAGCGGCATTTTCAACCGCGTAAAGCGTGAAGTGCACGCGGTTGAAAACGTCAGTTTTGATTTGTGGCCAGGCGAAACGCTGGCGCTGGTGGGGGAGTCGGGCTGCGGCAAATCCACCACCGGACGCGCGTTACTTCGGCTGGTGGAGTCGCAGGAAGGGAGCATTACCTTTAACGGCGAACGTATCGACACCCTTCCTGACAGTAAGCTTCAGGCGGTGAGGCGGAATATCCAGTTTATTTTTCAGGATCCGTATGCGTCTCTGGACCCGCGCCATACGGTGGGGTATTCGATTATGGAGCCGCTGCGGGTGCATAACCTGCTCGACGGCGAAGCCGCACAGCGTCGGGTGGCGTGGCTGCTGGAACGCGTGGGTCTGAAGCCGGAACATGCCTGGCGTTACCCGCATGAGTTTTCCGGCGGTCAGCGGCAGCGAATTTGTATTGCCCGCGCGCTGGCCCTGAACCCAAAAGTGGTGATCGCAGACGAATCTGTCTCGGCGCTGGATGTCTCTATCCGCGCGCAAATCATCAATTTATTGCTCGACTTACAGCGGGAGCTGGGGATTGCCTTTCTCTTTATTTCCCACGACATGGCGGTGGTGGAGCGCATCAGCCATCGCGTGGCGGTGATGTATCTGGGGCAAATCGTCGAGATTGGTCCGCGGCGGGCGGTGTTTGAGAACCCGCAGCACCCGTACACCCGTAAGCTGATGTCTGCAGTACCGGTTGCCGATCCCGAACACCGTCACGGGCAGCGCGTGCTGCTGCAGGATGAGATGCCGAGCAATATTCGTAAACGGGGTGAGGTCATGGAGCGGGTCACGCTGCGTGAAGTGGGCCCCGGACATTTTGTTGCCCCTCCGCGTCAGGACAATGCATTTTCGCGGTTATAACGTACAACAGGCAGGAGAACACAATGGTTAAATTTGTTGCTCGTACATGGCTGTTAGCCGCGAGCGTGACGGCAGCCCTGGCCGCCTCTCCCGCGTTCGCTGCCAAAGATGTGGTGGTTGCCGTCGGCTCCAATTTCACCACCCTCGATCCCTATGACGCCAACGATACGCTCTCGCAGGCGGTCGCCAAATCGTTCTACCAGGGGCTGTTTGGCCTGGACAGAGAGATGAAGCTGAAAAATGTGCTGGCAGAGGGGTACACCGTCTCGGATGATGGGCTGGTCTATACCATTAAGCTCAGAACCGGCGTGAAGTTCCAGGATGGCACCGATTTCAACGCGGAGGCGGTGAAGGTTAACCTCGACCGCGCCAGCAACCCGGAAAACAGCCTCAAGCGCTATAACCTCTATAAAAATATCGCCAGCACCGAGGCGGTCGATCCGACAACGGTAAAAATTACCCTGAAAGAGCCGTTCTCGGCCTTTATTAATATTCTGGCGCATCCGGCGACGGCGATGATCTCCCCTGCCGCGCTAAAAAAATACGGGAAAGATATTGGGTTCCATCCGGTCGGTACCGGCCCGTATGAGCTGGTGACCTGGAACCAGACGGACTTTGTAAAGGTGAAGAAATTCGCCGGCTACTGGCAGCAGGGGCTGCCGAAGCTCGACACCATCACCTGGCGCCCGGTGGTGGATAACAACACCCGCGCGGCGATGCTGCAAACCGGCGAAGCGCAGTTTGCCTTCCCGATCCCGTACGAGCAGGCGGCGATCCTGCAGAAGAACAGCAAGCTGGAGCTGGTGGCCAGTCCGTCCATTATGCAGCGTTACATCAGCATGAACGTGACGCAAAAGCCGTTTGATAATCCCAAAGTGCGCGAGGCCATCAACTACGCGATTAACCGTCAGGCGCTGGTAAAAGTGGCCTTCGCGGGCTTCGCCACCCCGGCCACCGGCGTGCTGCCACCGGCTATTGCCTATGCGCAAAGCTATCAGCCGTGGCCATACGATCCGGCGAAAGCCCGTGAACTGTTAAAAGAGGCGGGCTTCCCGAACGGCTTTAGCACCACGCTATGGTCATCCCATAATCACAGTACCGCGCAGAAGGTGCTGCAGTTTACCCAGCAGCAGCTGGCGCAGGTCGGTATTAAGGTGCAGGTCACCGCGATGGATGCCGGGCAGCGTGCAGCAGAAGTGGAAGGGAAAGGGCAGAAAGAGAGCGGCGTGCGGATGTTCTACACCGGCTGGTCGGCCTCTACCGGTGAGGCTGACTGGGCGCTGTCGCCGCTGTTCGCCTCACAGAACTGGCCGCCGACCCTGTTCAACACGGCATTCTACAGCAACCCACAGGTGGATAAAGATCTTGCCGATGCGCTGAAAACCACCAAACCGGATGAGAAAGCGCGCCTCTACAAAGACGCACAGGATATCATCTGGAAAGAGTCGCCGTGGGTACCGCTCGTGGTGGAAAAACTGGTTTCGGCGCATAACAAAGCGTTGACCGGGTTTTACATCATGCCGGATACGGGCTTTAGCTTTGACGATGCGGATTTAAAATAACACTCATGCTCAATTATGTTTGTAAACGCCTGCTGGGGCTTATCCCGACGCTGCTGATTGTGGCGGTACTGGTGTTTTTGTTTGTCCATCTGCTGCCGGGCGATCCGGCGCGTCTGGTGGCCGGGCCAGAGGCGGATGCCACCGTCATTGAACTGGTGCGCAAACAGCTTGGTCTCGACCAGCCTCTGTACATGCAGTTTCTCCATTATATTTGCAACGTGCTGCAGGGCGATTTTGGTATCTCGATGGTGTCGCGTCGCCCGGTATCGGAAGAGATTGCCAGCCGCTTTATGCCTACGTTCTGGTTAACGATTGCCAGCATGTGCTGGGCGATGGTGTTTGGGCTTGGCGCCGGGATTGTCGCTGCCGTCTGGCGCAACCGCTGGCCGGACAAGGTCGGCATGGCGCTGGCGGTGACCGGGATCTCTTTCCCGGCTTTTGCGCTGGGGATGCTCCTGATGCAGATTTTCTCCGTGGAACTGGGCTGGTTGCCCACCGTCGGGGCCGATACCTGGAAGCACTACATCCTGCCGTCCATGACGCTGGGCGCGGCCGTCTCCGCGGTGATGGCGCGCTTCACTCGCGCGTCGTTCGTTGACGTGTTGAGTGAAGATTATATCCGTACCGCACGGGCGAAAGGGGTGAGCGAGAAGTGGGTCATCCTCAAGCACGGTTTTCGCAACGCGATGATCCCGGTGTTGACCATGATGGGGCTGCAGTTCGGCTTCCTGCTGGGGGGCTCTATCGTGGTGGAAAAGGTCTTCAACTGGCCGGGGCTGGGGCGCCTGCTGGTGGATTCGGTCGAGATGCGCGACTATCCGGTCATTCAGGCGGAAGTTCTGCTCTTCTCGCTGGAATTTATTCTTATCAATTTAGTGGTGGATGTGCTGTACGCCGCCATTAATCCGGCCATCAGGTATAAGTAAGATGCGATTGTTGAACTGGCGTCGTCAGGCCATTGTAAACGCTATGCCGGGGCTGAAGCCGGACCATATCCGCACCCCATGGTTTGAATTCTGGCGGCGCTTTCGTCGCCAGCCTGTTGCCATGACGGCGGGGCTGTTTGTACTGCTACTGATTGTGGTGGCCGCCATTGCGCCGTGGGTGGCACCGTATGATGCGGAAAACTACTTTGATTACGACCGTCTGAATGACGGACCGTCGATGATGCACTGGTTCGGCGTGGACTCTCTGGGGCGCGATATTTTTAGCCGCGTGCTGATGGGCGCGCAGATATCGCTCGCCGCCGGGGTGTTTGCGGTGCTTATCGGTGCGGTCATTGGTACCGTTCTGGGCCTGGTGGCAGGGTATTACGAGGGCTGGTGGGACCGGATCATTATGCGCATTTGCGACGTGCTGTTTGCCTTCCCCGGCATTTTGCTGGCAATTGCGGTTGTCGCCATTATGGGTAGCGGCATGGCGAATGTCATCATCGCCGTCGCGGTCTTTTCGATCCCGGCGTTTGCCCGCCTGGTGCGCGGCAATACGCTGGTACTGAAGCAGCAGACCTTTATTGAATCCGCCCGCAGTATGGGGGCCAGCGACGCCAACATCCTGTTCAGCCATATTTTGCCGGGTACGGTGTCGTCGATTGTTGTCTATTTTACGATGCGTATTGGCGTGTCGATAATTTCCGCCGCCAGCCTGTCGTTTCTGGGATTAGGGGCCCAGCCACCGACGCCGGAGTGGGGCGCGATGCTCAACGAGGCGAGGGCAGATATGGTGATTGCGCCGCATGTGGCGATATTCCCGAGTCTGGCGATTTTCCTGACCGTGCTGGCGTTCAACCTGCTGGGGGATGGGCTGCGCGATGCGCTGGATCCGAGGATTAAGGGGTAGGGCAGTGGAATGTGCCGGGTGGCGGCTACGCCTTACCCGGCCTACAAAACAGGCGCTGGGTGTTTAAACCCGGCTACCCCACAGGTCATACTCGTCGGCGTTTTCCACTTTCACGCGAATGATGTCACCCGGCTTGACGTTGGTTTCCCCGTTCAGGTACACCGCGCCGTCGATTTCAGGGGCATCCGCCATGCTGCGGCCAATCGCGCCTTCTTCGTCAACTTCGTCGATGATGACCATAATTTCGCGACCCACTTTCTCCTGCAGACGTTCAGCAGAGATCTGCTGTTGCAGCTGCATGAAGCGGTTCCAGCGCTCTTCTTTTACCTCTTCCGGCACCTGATCCGCCAGCTCGTTAGCGGTTGCGCCTTCAACCGGGCTGTACTTGAAGCAGCCTACGCGGTCCAGACGCGCCTCTTTCAGGAAGTCGAGCAGCATCTGGAAGTCTTCTTCGGTTTCACCCGGGAAGCCAACGATGAAGGTCGAACGCAGGGTCAGGTCCGGGCAGATTTCACGCCACTGCTTGATGCGCGCCAGCTGGCGGTCAACGGAGCCTGGGCGTTTCATCAGCTTCAGGATACGCGGGCTGGCGTGCTGCAGCGGGATATCCAGGTACGGCAGGATTTTGCCTTCGGCCATCAGCGGGATGACGTCGTCAACGTGCGGATAAGGGTAAACGTAGTGCAGACGCGTCCAGATGCCCAGTTTAGCGAGCTGTTCGCACAGGCCGACCATGCTGGTTTTCACCGGCTCGCCGTTGTGGAAACCGGAACGGTGCTTCACATCCACGCCGTAGGCGGAGGTATCCTGGGAGATCACCAGCAGCTCCTTCACGCCCGCATCGGCCAGACGTTTGGCTTCTGCCAGCACTTCGCCAATCGGGCGGCTCACCAGATCGCCACGCATGGACGGGATAATGCAGAAGGTGCAGCGATGGTTGCAGCCTTCGGAAATTTTCAGGTAAGCGTAGTGACGCGGCGTCAGCTTCACCCCCTGTTCCGGCACCAGGCTCAGGAACGGGTTGTGCTTAGGCTTGGGTACGTAGTGATGAACATGTTCCAGCACCTGCTCGTAGCTGTGTGGACCGGTGATCTCCAGCACCTTCGGGTGCACTTCACGGATCTGGTCCTCTTTTGCGCCCAGGCAGCCGGTCACAATCACTTTGCCGTTTTCCGTCAGGGCTTCACCAATGGCTTCCAGGGATTCCTGAACCGCGCTGTCGATAAACCCGCAGGTGTTCACGATCACCATGTCGGCGTTGTCGTAGCTTGGCACCACGTCGTAGCCCTCGGTGCGAAGTTCGGTCAGGATGCGTTCAGAATCCACCAGGTTTTTCGGGCAGCCCAGGGAGACAAAGCCGATTTTCGGCGGGTGCGTAACATTGCTCATAGGTTAAAAATTCATCAATTATGGAGTTATCAGGGCGGGATTTTACAGCGTATCGCGGGGGATTTATACACTCTTTGCAGTGCAGATGATGCCCGCGCAGGTTGTAACATTGTAAAGAATGTTAATCAGTTAAGAATAATTGATCTCAGGCATTAAACTGTACAAAAAATAACCTTATTCTGACTGTGCACAGGGGCTGACAGAGGAGGAATGAGCATGTCCGTTGACAGACTGAAACGCGATCTGCTGAACAAGCTGATCAACGCCCGAATCGACCTTGCCGCATATCTGCAGCTGAGGAAGGCGAAAGGGTATATGTCAGTCAGCGAAAGCGAACATCTGCGTGATAATTTCTTTGAACTTTGCAATTTCATGCGTGAAAAAGCACCCATCCTGAAAGCGGAATACGCCGAAAGCGAATGTATTGCGCTGCGCCGCGCCGCCGAGGTGCTCTCCATTGCCGGGGTTTGTCTGATGAACGGACGCCATGACTGCCCGACTTTTATCGCAGTAAACGCGGAGAAGCTTGAAAACTGCCTGACAACGCTCTCTCTATGCATCATGTGTCTGAACGAGCACGCGAAGCTTGAACAGCACTGATTCCGGGGGGAGGCAACTCCCCCTTCTGATTAAGCTTTTGTAAAAGTGATAACGCGCCCGGACGTAGTGGCTAATCTTTATGCCATATGCCGATAAAGGAGCGCGTTATGCACCGATCCTCGCTGATTTTCCTGCCTGCGTTGTTATTTCCGTTTTCGCTCCTTGCTGCGCCTGATGCGGTTAAGGTTGAGGTATTGCAGAACAAACTCGAACACCCCTGGTCGCTGGCGTTCCTGCCGGATAATAAAGGGCTGCTCGTGACGTTGAAGGGCGGCCAGTTGAAACACTGGCAGGCCGGGAAAGGGCTGTCAGACCCGATAACAGGGGGGCCCAAAGTCTGGGACAACGGACAGGGAGGACTGCTGGACGTGGTGCTGGCGCCGGATTTTGCCACCTCGCGCCGCGTCTGGCTGAGCTACGCCGAGGCAGGCGCTGACGGCAAAGCCGGAACGGCAGTGGGTTATGGGCGCTTAAGCGACGATCTTTCCCGCCTTGAGGCGTTCCAGGTGGTGTTCCGTCAGATGCCGAAACTCTCCACCGGTCACCACTTTGGCGGAAGGCTGGTATTTGATGGCAAAGGCTATCTGTTTATTGCGCTGGGCGAAAACAACCAGCGCCCGACGGCGCAGGATCTGGATAAACTCCAGGGGAAAGTGGTGCGCCTGACGGAGGATGGCAAAGTCCCGCCGGATAACCCCTTTGTGAACACCGCCGGTGCGCGGCCGGAAATCTGGTCTTATGGCATTCGTAACCCGCAAGGGATGGCGATGAACCCGTGGAGCGACACGCTGTGGCTTAATGAACACGGCCCGCGTGGCGGGGATGAGATCAACATCCCGGAGAAAGGGAAAAACTATGGCTGGCCGCTGGCGACCCACGGTATCAACTACAGCGGATTGAAAATTCCTGAGGCGAAAGGTGAACACGTTGAAGGAACCGAAAAACCGCTGTTTGTCTGGAAAGTCTCACCCGCCGTGAGCGGAATGGCGTTTTATAACAGTGACGTGTTCCCGCAGTGGAAAAACAAGCTGTTTATCGGGGCGCTGAAAGAGAAGGATGTGATCGTGCTGAGTGTGAACGGCAACACGGTGACCGAGGACGGACGGATCCTGGGCGACCGGAAACAGCGCATCCGCGATGTGCGCGTCGGTCCGGACGGCTATCTGTATGTTCTGACCGATGAAACGGACGGGCAGTTGCTGAAAGTCAGCCCGTCCGGGAGGTGATCAGCTTACCGGAATCATCACCACGTTACGGTAGGCCGGGCGTTCGCTCAGCTGTTTAAGCCAGCGCGCCAGGTGAGGGCGCGGCGTCCACGTCAGACCGAGGTTGGTCAGGTTCCAGACAAATGGCGCAACGGCAATATCGCCCACGCCGAAGTCGGCACCCGAGAACCAGGCGTGTTTCGCCAGCTCATCGTCCATCATCGCAAACAGATTTTCACAGGCGTCCTGCGCCGCATGAATGGCGGGATAGTCGCGCTCGGCTTCGGGGGTTCTGACCAGCCCCATCAGGATCACGCGGTGCGTGGGGGAGAGCGTCTGGTTGGCCCAGTCCATCCATTTTTCTCCCTGCGCGCGGCGGGCCGGATTTTCTACCCACAGACGGCCTTGTCCATACTGGGCGGCCAGGTAGCGGACAATGGTGTTGGATTCCCACAGCGTGGCGTCCGTCTCATCATCGCGCAGCAGCGGCACCAGGCCGTTCGGGTTCATCGCCAGGTAGTCGGCGTCTTTATTAACCCCATACTGCAAACCCGCCATTATCTGGTTAAACGGTAAATCCAGCTCCTCCAGCGTCCAGAGCACTTTTTTGACGTTGGTCGAATTATTCCTTCCCCACAGCGTAATCATAATTACTCCCGATAAGATGTGAATCCGAGTCAGCTTTTCGCCATGGTGAGATAAACCTAACAATTACGCAACAGAAGAGAAAAAAATCGCCTTAATCAAAGCGTATCTGAATGTTATTGCATAAACTTTAATAACTTTACCCTCGTTGGGTTTCATTAACCGTTTTAGTGCGCTATTACTCATCGCTTCTTGCGACACGGTGATGTGACGTAATTTTTGAATGGACACTCGGGTGGCATTTATGACGCGAAAAATGACTTCTCTGCGCAGCCTGGCGGCAGGCTCCGCGCTCCTTTTCCTGTTTGTACCAACTCTCTATGCGGCTGAGCAGGCTGCGCCCGAAGCGCCGCCGGTAGATGCGCGTGCCTGGATCCTGATGGATTACTCCAGCGGTAAAGTGCTGGCGGAAGGCAATGCGGATGAGAAACTCGACCCGGCCAGCCTGACCAAAATCATGACCAGCTACGTGGTTGGCCAGGCGTTGAAGGCGGGTAAGATCAAGCTCGACGATATGGTCACCATCGGGAAGGACGCCTGGGCGACCGGCAACCCGGCGCTGCGCGGGTCATCGGTAATGTTCCTGAAACCGGGCGATCAGGTTTCCGTTTCCGATCTGAATAAAGGGGTGATTATCCAGTCCGGCAACGATGCCTGTATCGCCCTGGCAGATTATGTTGCGGGAAGCCAGGACTCGTTTATTGGCCTGATGAACGGCTATGCGCAAAAGTTGGGTCTGACCAATACCACCTTTAAAACCGTCCACGGTCTGGATGCGCCGGGCCAGTTCAGTACCGCGCGCGATATGGCGCTGCTCGGCAAGGCGCTCATCCACGATGTGCCGGACGAATATGCCATCCACAAAGAGAAAGAGTTTACCTTTAATAAAATCCGCCAGCCGAACCGCAACCGTCTGCTGTGGAGCAGCAACGTCAACGTTGACGGGATGAAAACCGGCACCACGGCCGGGGCGGGTTATAACCTGGTGGCCTCCGCGACCCAGGGTGACATGCGTCTGATCTCGGTGGTGTTGGGCACCAAAACCGACCGTATTCGTTTTAACGAGTCAGAAAAACTGCTGACCTGGGGCTTCCGCTTCTTTGAAACCGTGACGCCGATTAAACCGGATGCCACGTTCGTCAGCCAGCGCGTCTGGTTTGGTGACAAGAGTGAAGTGAACCTGGGGGCTGGTGAAGCCGGGTCGGTGACCATTCCACGTGGTCAGCTGAAAAACCTGAAAGCGAGCTATACCCTGACCGATCCGCAGCTCACCGCGCCGCTGAAAAAAGGCCAGGTGGTCGGGACGATTGATTTCCAGTTAAACGGTAAGTCGATTGAACAGCGTCCGCTGATTGTGATGGAAGCGGTCGAAGAGGGCGGCTTCTTCAGCCGGATGTGGGACTTCGTGATGATGAAATTCCATAGCTGGTTTGGCAGTTGGTTTAGTTAAGTCTTCCAGCTTTTCACCCTCTCCCTGTGGGAGAGGGTCTGATGCCCTCTCAATACATCAACTTCACCTGCTGCGCCTTTGCGTAGGTCACGTATTCTTCATCCGGGCGGCAATCGCTGATGATGGCATTGAACTGTGCCAGCTCGCCCATCCGTGCCGGACGCACCTTGCCGAACTTGCTGTGATCCACCACCAGCACATGGTACTGCGCGGCGCTTAACGCCCAGTGTTTTACCGGTAGCTCTTCCAGGTTAAAACAGGTCGCCCCCTGACGGGTACTCACGCCCGCCGCGGAGTAAAACGCGATATCCGGGCACAAATTGCTGAGCGTGTCCTGAAGATTGAGCGGTTTAAAAATGGCGTTGCTGGCATGGAACTCACCGCCGCAGAGGATCACCCGGCACTCGGGTTTCTCCTGAAGGGCCAGGAAGGTGTTCAGCGAGTAGCACACGGCGGTAAAGGGGATGCTGCTGTCGATGGCTTCGATTATCCACGGCGTGGTGGTGCCGCAGTCAAAAAACAGCGTCTGGTGCGGTTGCACCAGAGAGGCCGCCAGACGGGCGGCTTTGCGTTTCTCTTCAACCAGGCGCGTCTTTTGATCGCTGATCAGATAATGACTGGCGCTACGTGGCTCCAGCACAATATAACCGCCCAGCAGCACGACGGGCGCGCTCTCGCTGTTCAGGTCACGGCGAATGGTCATCTCTGAAACGCCGAGGAGGGTAGCGGCTTCCTTAAGATGAAGCTTATCACTACGCTTCAGCGCCTGTATCAACTGAGCTATGCGGTCATCGCGGCGTGTTTCCATAGATCCTCAGGATGAAAAAGTGAGCCCCCGCAGGGCGGGGGCTCAAGTGTAACCTGTCATACCGGGGTTAGTCACGTATCCAGCCTTTGCGGATCGGGATAGCGAAAAGGGTGCGATAGAGAGACGAGAGTCCGCGATACAGCGCCAGCCCGAAGAGGTTCCACAGGATAGCCGCGCTGACGCAGCCGATCAGCCCCACCAGGAAGCCGCCAACCATATCCAGCGGCCAGTGTACGCCCAGATACACGCGAGACCAGGCAATGGCGACCGCAATGGCCATCAGCAGCGCACCTGACCACAGGCGATGCCAGAACAGGAAGGCCAGCGCAAAAGCAAAGATCACCGTACCGTGATCGCTTGGGAACGAGTCATCCGGCGCGTGGTGCAGGAAGGTATAGCCGACGTGTTCGACAAAAGGACGATCGTGCGGGAAGGCGAGACCCAGAACATAGCTGACCAGCACACTGACCCCCAGCGTCATCGCCACTTTGATCACCAGCTGACGCTGCGCGTTGACCTGGCTGCGCGGTCCCCACAGCCAGAGGATGGCCGCCAGCACAGGCACAATACTGATCAGATCTTTTGCCAGGAAAGTGGCCAGATCGATCATCCACTCAGGCGAGGCCGGGGTGGCGTTGATCAGATAAAACAGCTGGTAATTCAGATTCTCTAACATAGCGTTTTTACTCTTTAGCAAACCAGGCAGAAACGAGGCCGTAGACCGCTACCTGGGAAAACCAGACCCACCACCCAGCCCACAGGTTGTGAGAGAAAAAATGCGCCCCGCGCATGACCTGGCCAAAGCCCATCGCCAGACCTAACACCACGCCGAAGGCCACAAAGCTCCAGGCGAGACGCGGACGCTCGCGCCAGAAGGCAAAGAACAGACCCATCACCATAAAGCCGCTGGACGCATGGCCGCCGGGGAAGCAGCGGCCAGGACCGCTGTCTGCCGGAGCGGAACTGAACAGGGGGTAAGAGACGGCCTTACCGCCATACTCCACCAGATCCCACGGGCAGCTGTGATGGCTCAGGCTTTTCAGCACGCCAACCACCAGCGTGCCAAGCCCCATCAGCAGTGCGGCAGTGACCAGTCTCGCATTGCGATTCCAGGCACCGTAAAACAACGCACCCACCGCCATGGCAATGGCGATGTATTTCGCCAGCCGGTGGTTCAGCAGATCCAGCAGCGGGTTTTTCTGCAGCGGGAAACGGTGTGTTGCCGCGTCATACCAAAAGCCAGTGATCCATTTATCAAGCGTTTCGCCACGAGAAAGCCAGGTAAACACCACGGCAAGGGCGATCAGCACTAAAAGCTGATAACCATAAAAGCGCACAGGCAAGCGGTAAAGTTGTTTTGTCTTATTTGTCTGTAACTTAGACAATTCTGAACGAGGGGATATGCGGGTCATAGAGTTGGTTGGCAGCGTGAAATATGGCTATCATATTGGTGTCAACTTAAGGAAACCTTAAACAACGACGATAAATGCTTTATTTCTGTTTCTTCTGGATAATTTGCTATCTCAGACAGCGGCAATTCATTACACTCATCGCGATTTTTTCATCATAAAGAGATTGCATGTTAAACCGTTCTTCTTCGGGTACGCGTCTGGGTCGTCAGGCGTTACTTTTCCCTCTGTGTCTGGTGCTTTACGAGTTCTCTACCTATATCGGCAACGATATGATTCAGCCCGGCATGCTGGCCGTGGTGGCGCAATACAACGCAGGTATTGAATGGGTGCCGACCTCTATGACCGCCTACCTGGCTGGCGGCATGTTTTTACAGTGGCTGTTAGGGCCGCTGTCGGATCGTATTGGCCGCCGTCCGGTGATGCTGACGGGCGTGGTGTGGTTTATCGTGACCTGTCTCGCCACGCTGCTGGCGCAAAACATTGAACAGTTCACCCTGCTGCGTTTCCTGCAGGGGGTAAGCCTGTGCTTTATCGGTGCCGTGGGGTATGCCGCCATTCAGGAGTCCTTTGAGGAGGCGGTGTGTATCAAAATCACCGCGCTGATGGCGAACGTGGCGCTGATTGCTCCGTTGCTGGGGCCGCTGGTGGGCGCCGCGTGGGTGCATGTGGCACCGTGGGAAGGCATGTTTGTGCTCTTCGCCGTGCTGGCCGCCATCGCGTTCTTTGGCCTGCACCGCGCAATGCCGGAAACGGCCACCCGACTGGGTGAGACGCTGTCGCTGAAAGAGCTGGGACGGGATTATAAAGCGGTGCTGAAAAACGGCCGCTTTGTGGCAGGCGCGCTGGCGACGGGCTTTGTTAGCCTGCCGCTGCTGGCGTGGATCGCCCAGTCACCGGTCATTATCATCAGCGGTGAACAGCTCAGCAGCTATGAGTACGGGCTGCTGCAGGTGCCGATTTTTGGCGCACTGATTATCGGTAACCTGGTGCTGGCGCGTCTGACATCACGACGCACGGTGCGCTCGCTCATCATTATGGGCGGCTGGCCGATTGCGGCGGGCCTTACCGTGGCCGCGGTGGCGACGGTGGTATCATCTCATGCCTATCTGTGGATGACGGCGGGGTTGAGTATTTATGCCTTCGGTATTGGCGTGGCGAATGCCGGGCTGGTGCGTCTGACGCTGTTTGCCAGCGAGATGAGTAAAGGCACCGTTTCGGCGGCGATGGGGATGCTGCAGATGCTGATTTTTACCGTCGGGATCGAGGTGAGCAAGCACGCTTATGCGCTCGGCGGCAACGGTCTGTTCAGCCTGTTTAACCTCGCCAACGGCGTGCTGTGGGTTATCCTGATGGTGATGTTCCTGAAAGACAAGCGCGTCGGGAACGCCCTGCAGCCATAATTCTTATTCCCTCTCCCGGTGGGAGAGGGTCAGGGTGAGGGCACCTGAGCGCACGGAATCAATTAAACGGTGCTTCTCTGTTGAGCACCTTATCAATCACATCCAGTACGCCTTCCTCGTTATTATGCGGCGCTTCAAAGCGGGCCGCTGCTTTAATATGCGGCCTGGCATTCGCCATCGCAAAGCTGAAACCTGACTGGCGCAGCATCTCCACGTCGTTCCCGCTGTCGCCGAAAGCCACCACCTCGCTGTCGTCAATGCCCCAGCGCTGTTGCAGGATCCGCAGGCCGTTGGCTTTATGCACGCCGGGGATAATCAGGTCAATACTGCCGTGGCCGGTCGTGACGGGCACCATAATGTCGTTGAGTTTTTCGTGCAGCATGGCCTGTATGCGCGGGATTTCATCGTCAGAAACGTTGAGCCCGAACTTGAAGAAAATATCGTTCAGGTTGTCGAAATCACTTACCATTTCGAGGCGATGATAGTACTTCGCGGCGATAGCTTTGAACTCATCGTCATAGGCTTTGAGCGTATAGGCACTGCCTTTGCCGCAGGCGATAATCTCAATGCCGGGAACGTCGTTTAGCACGGCAGCAACGGTGTCGAAGTGCGTTTTCGACAGTTCACCGTTAAAAACATCTTCCCCGGCGCTGACCACCCAGCCACCGTTTTCGGCGACAAACGCAATCTCATGCGCAATCTCCGGGAAGAAGGAGATCAGCTGGTAATACTGGTTACCGCTGGCCACCACAAAGCGAATACCTTGCTCCTTCATACGCGCATACTGCGCCAGAAAACGTTCGCGATTGTAGGTTTTCGCGTCGCTCAGGAAGGTGCCATCCATGTCGACTGCAATCAGTTTAACGCTCATATCCCTTCTCCAGTGTCGTTTGTTCTTTTTCCGGCTTCGCCACGGCGCGCGCCACCAGCGCCGCAATCATGACCAACCCTAACACCACCAGCATGGCGCTGCGCAGCCCGTAGTGCTCACCCAGGAAGCCCAGCAGCGGCGGCCCGACCAGGAAGGCCAGATAGCCTGTGGTTGCCACCACGCTGACGCGCGTCGGGGCATCCGGGCCGGTATCGCTGGCGGCGGAGATGGTCAACGGGAAGCCAAGTGAGGCACCCAGGCCCCAGAGGATCACCGATACGCCGGCAATCCAGTCCACATCCACGAAGATGATCATCGCAATGCCCAGCCCGCCGAGCAGGGCGCTGGCGCGCACCACTGCCACGCGGCTGTAGCGGTCAATAAACCAGCCGCCGGTAAAGCGTCCGACGGTCATCCCCAGCGTAAACCCGGCGTAGATCAGCGAGCCAGAGGTCGGGCTAAACCCATGTCCGTCCACCATCAGCAGCGGCAGCCAGTCGTTGGCGGAGCCTTCGGCAAACGCCATCGCCAGCACCACCACGCCGATCAGCATCAGCTGGAAATCACGGTAGAACGGCAGCCCTTTTTCCGCCGTTTTGTGTTCATCAGAGGTGTTTTTGCCCGTGCCGTCCGGAATGGCGCGGATACCGGTCAGCACCGGCACAACAGAGATCAGAGCGGCCAGCAGGATATGCAGATTCGCGCTCACGCCGGAGGCCGTCAGCGCCATGCCCACGCCCGCACCGGCCAGCGTGCCAAGGCTGTAAAAGCCATGCATCATTGGCAGCACGGTTTTATTCATCTCGCGCTCGACCGCAGCCCCTTCAACGTTAATGGCCACTTCCGCCGCGCCAAAGCTGCCGCCAAAGATCAACAGACCCAGGGCAAACATGACCGGCGAGGCATACCACAGCGCCACGCTGAGCACCAGCATCCCCAGTATTGCGCAGCACATGGTGGTGCGGATCACCGCCCGGGTACCAAAGCGCTTCACCAGCCACGCCGAGCAGAGAATACCGCTCATTGAGCCTATCGACAGGCCAAACAGCACAATGCCCATCTCCGCGGTGGAGACCGACAAAATGTCGCGGATCGCCGGGGTACGCGTGGCCCAGGACGCCATCAGCAGACCCGGAATAAAGAAGAACATGAAAAGCGCCCACATGCGCAACCGCAGGGCCTTACGGGATGAGGTCAGAGTCATTGAGATAAGCACCAGAAGCACAATAATAGCGACAACACTAGCAAGTTTGTGTACATTTGTACACAAATCAGATGAGGCATGTATGAGCAGACCACCTAACGACCCGCATCGCCGGGAGAAGATCCTGCAGGCGACGCTGGACACCATTGCTGAGCACGGTATCCATGCCGTCACGCACCGTAAAATCGCCAGCTGTGCCGGGGTTCCGCTGGGGTCGATGACCTACTATTTCGACGGCATGGAGTCGCTGCTGGAAGAGGCGTTCACGTGGTTTACCCGGCAGATGTCGCAGCAGTACCGTGATTTCTTCGCGGGGGTAACCAGCCCGGAGATGGCGTGTGAATCTATCACCACGCTGATCCACAGCTCGCAGGTGACGACGCCGCACAACATGGCGCTGATGTACCAGCTCTACACTTTTATGCACCGCAGCGCGGCGCTGAAAACGGTAATGCAGGACTGGATGCAGATGAGCCAGACGACGCTTGAGCAGTGGTTTGACCCGGTCACCACCCGCGCGCTGGACGCCTTTATCGAAGGAATGACGCTGCACTTTGTCACCGACAGAGCGCCGCTCACGCGTGAGGAGATCCGAGCGATGGTGGGAAGGATCGCAGGCGAGAGGGACCGCTAGCCTGCAGGCCCGCCTCTATTTCTGGGTGATTTTTTTCCCGCTGGCATCCACGACGGCTTCACCGTCCTCTTTCGTAAATGCCCCTTTCTGCGCATCCGGCAGAATATCGAGGACCACTTCAGATGGGCGGCACAGGCGGGTGCCCAGCGGCGTCACCACAATCGGACGGTTAATCAGGATCGGGTGTTGCAGCATAAAACCGATAAGCTGGTCGTCAGTGAACGTCTCTTCTGCCAGGCCCAGTTGCTCATAGGGCTCCACGTTTGTACGCAGCAGCGCCCGCACCGAAATGCCCATGTCGGCAATCAGTTTGATCAGTTCATCGCGTGACGGCGGATTTTCCAGATAGAGAATGATCTCTGGCTCGATGCCGCTGTTGCGGATCATCTCCAGCGTGTTGCGCGAGGTGCCGCAGGCGGGGTTGTGGTAAATGGTGATGTTGGTCATATCAGTGGCTCATTACAGTGTGAAGGAGAGACGTAACGCCAGCGCGGCGAGCGTCACAAACAGAACCGGCAGCGTCATGATGATGCCCGTCCGGAAATAGTAGCCCCAGGTAATGGTCATGTTTTTTTGCGCCAGCACGTGGAGCCAGAGCAGGGTGGCGAGACTACCGATAGGCGTGATTTTTGGCCCCAGATCGCAGCCAATCACATTGGCGTAAATCATCGCTTCTTTAATCAATCCTGTTGCCGTGCTGCCATCAATAGAGAGCGCGCCAATCAGCACCGTGGGCATATTGTTCATTATGGATGACAGGAAGGCGGTGATGAACCCGGTTCCGAGGGTAGTTACCCATAAACCGTGGGTGGACAGCACATTCAGTACGCCTGAAAGGTATTCGGTTAACCCGGCGTTACGCAAACCGTAGACCACCAGATACATCCCCAGTGAGAAGATGACGATCTGCCACGGTGCGCCGCGCAGCACTTTTCCGGTATTAATCGCGTGTCCGCGTTTTGCAACGGCGAATAAAATCAGCGCGCCAGCTGTTGCAATGGCGCTGACCGGAATGCCGAGAGGCTCAAGCACAAAGAAGCCGACGAGAAGAAGCAGTAGCACTATCCAGCCTGTTCTGAACGTCGGGAGATCGTGAATGGCCCGGGCGGGCTCCCGGAGTTTCGCAAGATCATATTCCGGTGGAATTTCCTTGCGAAAGAACAGATGCAGCATCACTAGCGTGGCAGCAATCGCGGCGATATCAACCGGGATCATCACCGAGGCGTATTCGCTGAACCCCAGCTTAAAGAAGTCTGCCGACACAATGTTGACCAGGTTCGAGACAATCAGCGGCAGGCTGGCGGTATCGGCGATAAAACCTGCCGCCATCACAAACGCCAGCGTGGCCTGCTTGCTGAACCCCAGCGCCAGCAGCATGGCGATGACGATTGGTGTCAGGATCAACGCTGCACCGTCATTGGCAAACAGCGCCGCAACGGCCGCCCCCAGCAGCACGATATAAGTAAAGAGCAAACGCCCCCGACCGTTTCCCCAGCGGGCGACATGCAGCGCCGCCCACTCGAAAAAGCCGGACTCATCCAGCAGCAGGCTGATGATAATAACGGCGATAAACGTCGCCGTGGCATTCCAGACGATATTCCACACCACCGGAATATCGTTAAGGTGGATCACGCCGCTGGCCAGCGCCAGCACGGCGCCAATCGTCGCGCTCCAGCCGATACTGAGCCCTTTGGGCTGCCAGATGACCAGTACCAGCGTAAACAGAAAAATTACCCCTGCCAGAAACATCGTTTACTCCATTATATCTGTTTTTATGAATATGTTTAACATGACCCAGGAAGGCTATTCTTTAGCCTGGCGCGCGTTTCATCCCGCAGACAGTTCCAACTGTTATCGATGACGCTAGCTGCCCACGCAGGCATGTTTGGAGACAAACGGTAATAGACCCACTTCCCCTCACGACGGTCGATAACCAGCCTGGATTCGCGAAGTAAGGCCATATGGCGCGAGACTTTCGGCTGTGACTCCGTGGTTGCGGAGCAGAGATCGCAGACGCATAGCTCGCCGGCTTCACGCAGAAGCATGACGATGGAGAGCCGCGTTTCGTCGGAGAGGGTTTTGAAAAGCTGGAGCGGGTGGAGCATGGTTGAACCCTGCGGGTAGTTGATACATATTTGTTTAATCATATATGTTTGAGGCGGGGGAGGGAAGAGGGGGATGATGGAGCAGAGAATTTCAGGCAACAAAAAACCCATCAACCTTGAACCAAAACGGCGGGGTTGATGGGCTCCACAAATTGGGGACATCAAAGAAAAGCAGTGGCACTAGTTATGACTGCCCCCTGATAAAAAAGTTCTGCGCGTAACGAAAATTTTTTCAACCACGCGCAAACTTAGGAGTTATCCGAGTCCAGGCCAGATGATGATGATGAGAGTACCTGCCAGCGTAAGCAGTACGTTAGCGATAGCGTAGGTGCCCGCATAACCCAGCGCCGGGATGTTGCTGCGGGCGGTATCGCTGATGATTTCCATCGCTGGCGCACAGGTACGCGCACCCATCATTGCCCCGAAGAGCAGGGCGCGGTTCATGCGCAGCACATAGGCACCGAACAGGAAACAGATCACCACCGGCACCAGGCTGACGATAAGTCCGGAAACTAACATTTGCCAGCCGACGGCGCCCAGGCTGTGGCCAATGCCGCTACCGGCGCTTAAGCCGACACCCGCCATAAAGACCATCAGACCGAACTCTTTTACCATGTTCAGCGCGCCCTGCGGAATGTAGCCGAAGGTTGGGTGGTTCGCTCGCAGGAAGCCCAGCATAATCCCGGCAAACAGCAGCCCGGCGGCGTTACCGATGCCAAAGCTAAAGTTGCTGAACTGGAAAGTGATCATCCCAATCATCAGGCCAACAATAAAGAAGGCGCAGAAGGCCAGCAGGTCGGTGACCTGGCTGTGAATGGAGATAAAGCCGATACGGTCGGCGACGGTTTTTACGCGGCGTGCGTCGCCGCTGACCTGCAATACGTCACCTTTATTCAGGACAACATTATCGTCGATAGGCATCTCAATCTGGCTGCGGATCACGCGGTTCAGGAAGCAACCATGGTCGGTCAGCTTCAGCTGCGCCAGACGACGGCCGACGGCGTTGTGGTTTTTCACCACAATCTCTTCGGTGACGATACGCATGTCGAGCAGGTCGCGGTCGAATACCTCTTTACCGTTACGGAAGCTTGGGTCCAGCCGCGCGTGGGCATCCGGGTAACCCACCAGCGCGATGTCGTCGCCCATCTGCAGTACCGCATCGCCGTCCGGGTTCGCCAGAATGCCGTTACGGCGGATACGTTCGATATAGCAACCTGTCTGGCGGTAAATCCCCAGTTCGCGCAGATTTTTACCGTCCGCCCAGGCGACCAGCTCAGGTCCGACGCGGTAGGCGCGGATCACCGGAAGATAAACTTTTCGTTTGGAGTCCGTGTCCAGACCACGCTCGCGGGCGATTTGCTGGGCGCTGGTCTGCAGATCCTGATGCTGCAGTTTCGGCAGATAGCGTGCGCCTACAATCAGGCTCACCAGACCAATCAGATAGGTCAGGGCATAGCCCAGGCTCAGGTGATCGAGTGCGGTAGAAAGCTGTGCCCCGGCCATACCGGAATGGCGCAGGGTATCGCCTGCACCCACCAGAACCGGCGTCGAGGTCATGGAGCCTGCCAGCATACCGGCCGTTAAGCCGATATCCCAGCCAAACAGTTTACCCAGCCCTAACGCGATCAGCAGCGCACTGCCGACCATCACCAGCGCAAGCATCAGATAATTTTTGCCGTCGCGGAAGAAAATGGAAAAAAAGTTAGGACCCGCTTCCACACCAACACAAAAAATAAACAGCATAAAACCTAAGTTAAGCGCGTCTGTGTTAATGCTGAAATGCTGCTGACCTAATAATAAGGAGACGACTAAAACGCCAATGGAATTACCAAGTTGTACTGAACCCAGGCGCAATTTACCCAGGCAAAGGCCCAGCGCCAGTACCACAAATAATAACAGGATGTAATTCCCATTTAACAAGTCTGCGACGTTTATATTCACGGAGGCTAACTTCTTGTTTACCAGTAAGTTGTTGAATGAAAGGACATTTTGGGCTACTGTTTTCAGTGCCAGGGAATACTTCTACACTCCCTGCGGCCAAAAAAATTCCCTAAGACAATAGCAGCTGGATAGTTTAATCGCATTAGCTACCAACGGCTACTCATTATCGCATAACCGTATGCGGGTTTTGGCAAGGATTGCCGCATAACTTTATCCGATCGGGTGTCCACGCGACGAAACTTTATTTGATAGAGAAGTCAGGAGGATAATTTGAACATTCAAGGAAAATGGGCAGGGGCGATAAGCTGTTTCTTACTGTTCACCGTTGTCTGTATGTCATTAGCGTTTAATGTTAAGGGGGCATTCAGAGCCTCCGGGCATCCGGAACTGGGACTGCTCTTTTTCATTCTGCCTGGCGTGGCCGCGAGTTTTCTCTCTCGCGAGGGCGAGGTTGTTAAGCCGCTGTTAGGGGCAATGCTGGCGGCACCGCTGTGTCTGGTGCTGATGCGGTTGCTTTTTGTGTCCACGCGAAGCCTCTGGCAGGAGCTGGCCTGGCTGCTGAGTGGCGTATTCTGGTGCGCGCTCGGTGCGCTGTTTTTCCTGTTTCTTCGCACTCTGATACGGCATCAACGGTTACATAATAAAAAAGAATGAGGACGCCGTTGCGCCCTCATTGCGTCCTCATAACGGCAGCACTGTTCCGCCGGGCAATTGCACCCTCATTGGCCCCAGGATGCTATTCATCAGGAGATCGCCATCCGGCATAAACTCCATTTGTGCGTATATGCCGTTGCCGCAGATATTGTCGTTAAATACGGTACTGTGCACGGTTTGCCCGGTATTCCAGTCCATACCTACCACCTTCCATCCGCCATTATTGCGATAGTAACCGCTGGTATAAACCGTATTACTCGCAGAACTGATGGCCGGGATCATGGTGTTGGAGCAGATATCAGCCCGGCTCCAGGTTGAGCTCCAGCTGTGACTGACGGGATCCTAGGCAAAGCGCTCAACGCCCTGAGGGGAATCAAGGATCGGGCCGCGCGCCAGCGCGTCGGTAAGGGCGACTCCCGTACCGGTGCCTGCGCCCACATTATTGACCACAAAGGCACCGTAGTCCTGAATCGCCACGGACTGATCGCTCTGGATGTATTCAGTGCTCAGCGGCAGACCGCAGGTTACCGGGATGATCCCCGCAATGCGCTCGCTGAACCCGGTTGGGATCGCATCGCGCCAGAAAGCCACCAGACTCATTCGCTTCTTACCGTCGGTGATTACCACCAGCTTATCGGCATCGCTGCCGAACCCCATTAATGTCGGCGTAGCCCCTGAACCCGAGCCGAAGATGGTCGGGTAGGTATCACCGGTGGGATAAGAACTTACCCATGCGCCATCGGCCGGATCGGCAGAGAGCGTGCTGCCTGTCCAAACGACTTTATGCATCAGCTTATCCGAGACGACATAAATACCGCCGTGTTCATCTACCGCCGCCGAGTTTGAAACGTACTCATCGGCTCCCAGCGTCAGGGTATGCACCGGGCCAGAGAAGGTGCGCGAAACGACCGAAATGGACCGCGTGCCCAGCACAACCAGATTCCCGTCATAGGTCAACACGAGACCTGTGATGGCCTGTCCTTCCGGAATAAATGCCGAGGTATCCAGCGTGCGTTTAATGCCTATCCCCAATAACGGTAAATCAGGAACATTCAACCCAACGGCATAGACTTTTGTGCCGTAGTTAGCGAACAAGGTATTGGTGTTATCCACAAGGCAATAGGCACTGTTAATTCCCCCGGAAGGGGTAACCGGTGAGAGTTGAGAAGTGATCCCTTCGATCACGCCAGGTGAATCCAGAGGTTGGGTGAGCAGTGTCACCAGCAGGTCTATGGGAAACTGAGTCAGTCCCGGAACGGGCAGGCGTGCTACTGGTGTAAAGGCATTACCGCTGGTACTGATATAGGTAATGCCGGTCCAGGTAACTCCCCACATATAATCGGGTGAGGGGGAGGCGAGGGTCATGATGTTAATGGGACCATTGACCGCCTGCGGCAGAGCAGGCGTGAGCGGTAACGACGCATGCACTGTACTTTCACCCGACGGAACCGGAAACGGCAGCGAGTCAGATTGAGAGGAGTCGAAGTGTGTGATAGCGGCTTTAGGGGCGGCGAGATAAGTATTCATGACAGGGTTCATGGTGTATCTCCACGGGGTAACCTGCATAACGGACGTTGCCCAGCGTCAGGCAACGACCTGCCCGGAACACAATTTAGCTGTATATATATACAGCATTTTGAGTTCGTTCAGAAAGTATAATCAGATCGCCCGGCTTCGCCAGAGAAAATGAGAAATTTTTAATATATTGATTTTTATAGATTTATTTCTTAGTTGTCTGCGTAACAGGTTGAGGTGGGTTGCCGGGTGGCGCTACGCTTACCCGGCCTACAATCGGCATTAATATCAATCAATTGCATTATTTATCGTAGGCCCGTGCAAGCGTAGCGCCGCCGGGCAAAACGCATGAAAACAGGCTAACCCGTGAATCAAATGGTTCATTACGTGTGGGGATATTCGTAAAAGAAAGGAAAGCAAACCGATGATGAATCACATGGTTCATTTTTATGAGGGGAAGTAAAAATGCAATTTTATCAGCGCATTAAATCTCAGGTGTGAAACAAGAAAACCTGGTTTCACGTAGTGCACGCGCGTTTATCCAGTTGCCATAACCAAAGGTTATCGGCTGGCTGCTATGCACTGGCAAATAGATAAAACCCCACGTCAGGACGCGGGGTTTGCTTAGTGATTACTGAGCGGCAAACAGACCCAGATGTTCTTTAGCGTAAGCTTCAAAATCGGTGCAGCCGCCAATGTGTTTCTGATCGAGGAAGATCTGCGGTACGGTTTCAACCGGTTTACCTACGGTTTTTTCCAGATCGGCTTTGGTGATGCCTTCTGCGTGGATATCCACATAGCGGAAGTTAAAGTCATCACGCTCTTCAGTCAGTTTTTCTGCCAGCTCTTTTGCGCGCACACAGTAAGGGCATCCTGGACGACCAAAAATTACTGCAAACATTTCTCTCTCCTCAAAAAACAAGCCTGACGGCGAATGACACGTATAGTGCACGATAACCTGCCGTCATTAAAGTAGGTTTCGCCTGTCGCTTTAATACCCTTGAGCTATGTTTCGCCAATTACATGCCGCGCATCATTGCCTATACTGGCTGCCACACGTATTAAGCAAGACAAAGAGAGAGACGATGACACCAACTATTGACCTGCTCCGTTCCCACCGTTCTATCCGCCACTTCACCGATGAGCCCATTACCGAGGCGCAGCGTGAGGCCATCATCGACAGCGCCAGAGCCACCTCGAGCTCCAGCTTTCTGCAGTGCAGCTCGATTATTCGTATTACCGACAAGGCCATGCGCGAGCAGCTGGTGACGCTCACGGGCGGGCAGAAGCATGTAGCCCAGGCCGCCGAGTTCTGGGTATTCTGCGCTGACTTTAACCGTCACCTGCAAATTTGCCCTGAAGCCGAGCTGGGGCTGGCAGAACAGCTGCTGCTGGGCGTGGTCGATACCGCACTGATGGCGCAAAACGCCTTTACGGCGGCGGAATCGCTGGGATTAGGCGGCGTGTATATCGGCGGGCTGCGTAACAATATTGAAAGCGTAACCGAACTGCTGAAGCTGCCGAAGCACGTCCTGCCCCTGTTCGGTCTCTGCCTCGGCTGGCCGGCTGACAACCCGGATCTCAAGCCGCGCCTGCCTGCGGCGATGCTGGTCCATGAAAACCACTACCAGCCGGTCGACAACGACGTGCTGGCGCAGTATGACGAGGAGCTGGCGCACTACTACATGACGCGCGGCAGCAATAACCGCCGCGATACCTGGAGCGACCACATCCGCCGTACCATCATTAAAGAAAATCGTCCGTTTATTCTCGATTATCTGCACAAACAGGGCTGGGCGACGCGCTAGCCCATTCGGTATGATACGCAGGCTTTTCCCATGTCTTTAGAGAGGTGCAGGGTGAAAATTGCCATTTTGTCCCGGGATGGAACGCTCTATTCATGCAAACGCCTGCGAGAAGCGGCGGCAAAACGCGGACATCAGATTGAGATCCTCGATCCGATGTCCTGCTATATGAACATTGACCCTGCTGCTTCCTCGATCCATTACAAAGGCCGCAAGCTACCGCATTTTGATGCGGTGATCCCCCGCATCGGCTCGCAGATCACCTATTACGGTACGGCCGCGCTGCGCCAGTTTGAAATGCTGGGCAGCTATCCTCTCAACGAATCTGTCGCCATTTCCCGCGCCCGGGATAAGCTGCGCTCGCTGCAGCTGCTCGCCCGCCAGGGTATCGATCTTCCGGTCACCGGCATCGCTCACTCCCCGGACGACACCAGCGATCTGATCGACATGGTGGGCGGTGCGCCGCTGGTCATCAAGCTGGTGGAAGGCACACAGGGTATTGGCGTGGTGCTGGCAGAGACGCGACAGGCAGCAGAGAGCGTGATTGACGCCTTCCGCGGCCTGAATGCGCACATTCTGGTGCAGGAGTACATCGAAGAGGCCAAAGGGCGCGATATCCGCTGTTTCGTGGTGGGCAATGAGGTGGTGGCGGCCATTGAGCGTCAGGCGAAAGAGGGCGATTTTCGCTCCAACCTCCACCGGGGCGGCGTTGCACGGGTTGCTGATATCAGTGAGCGCGAGCGGGAGATTGCCGTGAAAGCGGCGCAAACGCTGGGGCTAGACGTGGCAGGCGTAGACCTTCTGCGCGCAACGCGCGGGCCGCTGGTGATGGAAGTGAATGCCTCGCCCGGGCTGGAAGGGGTAGAAAAAACCACCGGTGTCGATATTGCAGGTAAAATGATTGCATGGATTGAGCGTCATGCCACGCCGGGCTACTGTCTTAAAACGGGTGGTTAAATGGATTACCGCGCACTTTTTGAGTACCCTATGCGAAGTTTTTACTAAAGAGGCTCCACCGCGATGGATTTACAGGTCGTTCCAACACTGGATACGTTACGTCAATGGCTTGATGATGCCGGTATCACCTTCTTTGAATGTGATTCCTGCCAGGCGCTGCATCTGCCTCACATGCAGAATTTCGACGGCATTTTTGATGCCAAAATCGATCTCATTAACGACGTGATCCTCTTCTCTGCGCTGGCAGAAGTTAAGCCGTCTGCGCTGCTGGCGCTGGCCTCTGACCTCTCTGCGATCAACGCCAGTTCTTTGACGGTGAAAGCATTCCTCGATATACAGGATGATAATCTGCCAAAACTGGTCGTTTGCCAGTCTTTGTTCTCCGGCGCGGGGCTCTCCTTCAAGCAGTTCGCCTGGTTTATGCGTTTGAGTGAAGAGCAAATTTCAATGGTTATGATGGAAGCCAATGCACACCATCTGCTGTACAGCGCGGAAGACGATGCAGAGAATAATGATGCATCTCCCAATTTTCTTCACTAAGCCTGTCTGACTTTTGCGCAGTCGCTGCCAGAGCGGCTGCATAACGCCATTTATTCTGCTGCTTTTAACCTTTCTTTAAAGAATTTTTCACCTCCTCAAAGGCCATTTCGGCTTATCACGTAGACATAACCTGCATAAAAAATTGATAAAAGGCGTTTTTTCGTCTGGGCTATAGCCGGAGACACGGGCTACAGTTATTCTTGCGATGCTTAAAAAAGCGAGCGGATCCTGCCGGGTAAAGAGGTTTCTTTTTATTTTGAGCAGAGCGACAAACTATGCATGATTTTTGCATATATCCAGATTGCACAGTTTTAGTTCGTTTGTTAACGAGCTTTCAGAAGGAATAACACTATGATCGCCTTGAATAAAAAATGGTTATCGGGTCTGGTTGCGGGTGCTCTGATGGCCGTCTCTGCCGGCACGCTCGCTGCGGAACAAAAAACGCTGCATGTTTATAACTGGTCTGACTATATTGCCCCGGACACGGTGGCTAATTTTGAAAAAGAGACCGGCATTAAAGTGGTCTACGACGTGTTTGATTCCAACGAAGTGCTGGAAGGCAAACTGATGGCAGGCAGCACCGGTTTTGACCTGGTGGTACCGTCCGCAAGTTTCCTGGAGCGTCAACTGACCGCAGGCGTTTTCCAGCCGCTGGACAAGAGCAAGTTACCAAACTGGAAAAACCTCGACCCGGAAGTGCTGAAGCTGGTCTCTAAGCATGACCCGGAGAACAAATACGCCATGCCGTATCTGTGGGCGACCACCGGTATTGGCTACAACGTGGATAAAGTCAAAGCGGCGCTGGGCCCGGACGTCAAGCTGGACAGCTGGGACGTGGTGCTGAAGCCGGAGAACCTCGCGAAGCTGAAAAGCTGCGGCGTCTCCTTCCTGGATGCCCCGGAAGAGATTTTCGCTACCGTGCTGAACTATCTTGGCAAAGATCCGAACAGCAACAAGGCGGATGATTACACCGGCCCGGCGACCGATCTGCTGCTGAAGCTGCGTCCGAATATCCGTTACTTCCACTCTTCACAGTACATTAACGACCTGGCTAACGGCGATATCTGCGTGGCAATTGGCTGGGCAGGGGACGTCTGGCAGGCGGCTAACCGCGCGAAAGAGGCGAAAAACGGCGTGAATGTCTCCTACTTCATTCCGAAAGAGGGGGCGCTGGCCTTCTTTGATGTCTTCGCCATGCCTGCCGATGCGAAAAACAAAGATGAAGCGTATCAGTTCCTAAACTACCTGATGCGTCCGGAAGTGATTGCTCATATCAGCGACCATGTCTACTACGCCAACGGTAACAAGGCCTCCTTGCCACTGATTAGCGAAGAGATCCGTAATAATCCGGCTATCTATCCGCCAGCGGATGTGTTTGCCAAGCTCTTCACCCTGAAAGTACAGGATCCAAAAATTGACCGCGTACGTACCCGTGCGTGGACCAAGGTGAAAAGCGGGAAATAACGGCGTTTGGTAACGTTGCCCGGTGGCGCTATCGCTTACCGGGCCGACACAACCCGTAGGCCGGGCAAGCGTTCGCGCCGCCCGGCGATGCGCACCCTGACGGTGCGTTTGCACCAGTTTTGATCTATGCCGGAGAACACCCCGTGAATGACGCGATCCCCCGCCCGCAGGCGAAAGTCCGTAAAGCGCTGACCCCGCTACTTGAAATTCGTAACCTCACCAAATC
Source organism: Enterobacter sp. 03-F-07-AD-ECC (assembly GCF_047530935.1). Taxonomy (NCBI): domain Bacteria; kingdom Pseudomonadati; phylum Pseudomonadota; class Gammaproteobacteria; order Enterobacterales; family Enterobacteriaceae; genus Enterobacter; species Enterobacter sp. 03-F-07-AD-ECC. The sequence continues at coordinate 310,594 of NZ_JBLKBZ010000001.1, forward strand.
TTTCGATGGCCAGCATGCCGTGGACGACGTCAGCCTGACTATCTACAAAGGCGAAATATTTGCCCTTCTCGGGGCGTCTGGTTGCGGTAAATCAACCTTGCTGCGCATGCTGGCCGGGTTTGAACAACCTACCGCCGGGCAGATTGTGCTGGATGGCGTGGATCTCTCCAGCGTACCGCCGTATCAGCGTCCGATTAACATGATGTTCCAGTCTTACGCACTGTTCCCGCATATGACGGTGGAGCAGAACATCGCGTTTGGCCTGAAGCAGGACAAGCTGCCAAAAGCCGAAATCACCGCGCGTGTGGCGGAGATGCTGAGTCTGGTGCACATGCAGGAGTTTGCGAAGCGTAAACCGCACCAGCTTTCTGGTGGTCAGCGTCAGCGCGTGGCACTGGCCCGAAGCCTGGCGAAACGCCCGAAACTGCTGCTGCTTGATGAGCCGATGGGTGCTCTGGATAAAAAACTGCGCGACCGTATGCAGCTCGAAGTGGTGGATATCCTCGAACGCGTAGGCGTGACCTGCGTGATGGTCACCCACGACCAGGAAGAGGCCATGACCATGGCCGGGCGTATCGCGATCATGAACCGCGGTAAGTTCGTGCAGATTGGCGAGCCGGAAGAGATTTATGAACACCCGACTACCCGATACAGCGCGGAGTTCATCGGCTCGGTGAATGTTTTTGAAGGGCTGCTGAAAGCGCGTGAAGAAGACGGGCTGATCATCGAATCGCCGGGGCTGCAGCATCCGCTGAAGGTCGACCCGGATAACTCCGTGGTAGACAACGTGCCGGTCTATATCGCCCTGCGACCGGAGAAAATCATGCTCTGTGAAGATCCTCCGGCCGATGGCTTTAACTTTGCCGTGGGCGAAGTGGTGCACATTGCCTATCTGGGCGATCTCTCTATCTACCACGTCCGTCTGAAGAGCGGGCAGATGCTCAGCGCCCAGCTGCAAAACGAACATCGCTACCGTAAAGGACTGCCGACCTGGGGCGACGAAGTGCGTCTGTGCTGGGATGCGGACAGTTGTGTCGTGCTGACGGTATAAGGAGCGGCCAATGAGTACACTTGAACCGCCAGCCCGCGTCGAAAAACCGGGCGGCTTTGCGAACTGGCTGGCGCGCATGCAGATGAACCACGGCCGCAAGCTGGTGATTGCCATGCCTTACGTGTGGCTGATCCTGCTGTTCATGCTGCCGTTCCTGATCGTTTTCAAGATAAGCCTGGCGGAAATGGCGCGGGCGATCCCGCCTTACACCAATCTGCTGGACTGGGCAGACGGCCAGCTGACGCTGACGCTTAACCTTGGCAACTTCCTGCAGCTGACGGAAGATCCGCTTTATGTCGAAGCCTACCTGCAGTCGCTGCAGGTGGCGGCCATCTCCACGCTCTGCTGTCTGCTGATGGGCTACCCGCTGGCATGGGCGGTGGCGCACAGTAAGCCCTCGACGCGCAATATTCTGCTGCTGCTGGTGATCCTGCCGTCGTGGACCTCGTTCCTGATCCGCGTCTACGCGTGGATGGGGATCCTGAAAAATAACGGGGTGCTGAATAACTTCCTGATGTGGTTAGGGGTTATCGATCAGCCGCTGACTATTCTGCACACCAATCTCGCGGTCTATGTCGGGATTGTATATGCCTACCTGCCGTTTATGGTGCTGCCGATCTATACGGCGCTGACGCGTATCGACTACTCGCTGGTGGAAGCCTCGCTGGATCTGGGCGCCCGTCCGCTGAAGACTTTCTTCAGCGTGATTGTGCCGCTGACCAAAGGCGGGGTTATCGCCGGGTCGATGCTGGTGTTCATTCCGGCGGTTGGGGAGTTTGTGATCCCGGAACTGCTCGGCGGCCCGGACAGCATCATGATTGGCCGCGTGTTGTGGCAGGAGTTCTTCAATAACCGCGACTGGCCGGTAGCCTCCGCAGTGGCGATCGTGATGTTGCTGCTGCTGATCGTGCCGATCATGTGGTTCCACAAGCATCAGCAGAAACAGATGGGAGACCACGGATGAACAACTTACCGGTAGTGCGCTCTCCGTGGCGAATTGCGATCCTGGTGATCGGCTTTACCTTCCTGTATGCGCCGATGCTGATGCTGGTGATCTACTCGTTCAACAGCTCCAAACTGGTCACCGTATGGGCTGGCTGGTCGACGCGCTGGTACAGCGAACTGTTTCACGACGATGCGATGATGAGCGCGGTGGGGCTGAGCCTGACCATCGCGGCGCTGGCGGCCACGATGGCCGCGGTGCTGGGCACCATCGCCGCGCTGGTGATGGTGCGCTTCGGGCGTTTTCGCGGCTCGAACGGCTTTGCCTTTATGATCACCGCGCCGCTGGTGATGCCGGACGTGATCACCGGCCTGTCGCTGCTGCTGCTGTTTGTGGCGCTGGCGCATGCCATTGGCTGGCCGGCGGATCGCGGCATGCTCACCATCTGGCTGGCGCATGTGACCTTCTGTACCGCGTACGTGGCGGTGGTCATCTCCTCGCGTCTGCGCGAGCTGGATCGCTCCATTGAAGAGGCGGCGATGGATCTCGGTGCCACGCCGGTGAAGGTCTTTTTCATCATCACGCTGCCGATGATTATGCCTGCGGTGATCTCCGGCTGGCTGCTGGCCTTTACCCTGTCGCTCGACGATCTGGTGATCGCCAGCTTTGTTTCCGGGCCAGGGGCGACGACGCTGCCAATGCTGGTCTTCTCCAGCGTGCGCATGGGGGTGAACCCGGAGATCAACGCCCTGGCGTCGATAATCCTCGGCGTGGTCGGAATTGTCGGATTTATCGCCTGGTATTTGATGGCGCGCGCGGAAAAGCAGCGCGTGCGCGATATCCAGCGTGCAAGACGCGGCTGAAGGAATTATTATTTCCAGTGATGTGCCGCGCATGACGCGGCACTGTTTTTCAGGGAAGTAAAACATTGGGATTATTAAAAAAATCACGTCTTACGCACGCTCGTCCAAACGTACCTGCGCTGGTGCAGGTGGCGGCGCTCGCTATTATTATGATCCGCTGTCTTGATGTACTGATGATCCTCAACACCCTGGGGGCGCGCGGCATCGGTGAGTTCATTCACCGCAGCGTGCAAACCTGGAACCTCACGCTGGTATTCCTCAGCAGCCTTGTGCTGGTGTTTATCGAAATCTACTGCGCGTTTTCGCTGGTTAAAGGGCGCAACTGGGCGCGCTGGGTCTATCTGCTGACGCAGGTGACCGCCGCCAGCTATCTGTGGGCCGCCTCGCTGGGCTATGGCTATCCGGAGCTGTTCAGCATTGCCGGTGGATCCAAACGTGAGATCTTCCATGCGCTGGTCATGCAGAAATTACCCGATATGCTGGTGCTCCTGCTGCTCTTTGCTCCAGCTTCAAGCCGGCGGTTCTTCCGCCTGCAATAATGTGTATAATCGCAGCCCTCGTTATTCTTAAGGTTTTCCTATGCAGTGCGCACTCTATGACGCCGGACGCTGCCGCTCCTGTCAGTGGATAGAACAGCCGGTCTCTCAACAACTCACCGCCAAAATGGCCGACCTGCAACAGCTGCTGGCTGAACATGCGGTGGGCGAGTGGTGCGCCCCCGTCAGCGGCCCGGAGCAGGGTTTTCGTAATAAAGCCAAAATGGTGGTCAGCGGCAGCGTAGAAAAACCGCTGCTGGGCATGCTGCATCGCGACGGTACGCCGGAAGATCTCACCGGCTGCCCGCTTTATCCTGCCTCGTTTGAGCCGGTCTTCGCGGCGCTCAAACCATTTATTGCCCGTGCGGGGTTAACACCTTATAACGTTGCCCGTAAGCGCGGCGAGCTGAAATATCTCCTCCTGACCGAGAGCCAGATGGACGGCGGTATGATGCTGCGTTTCGTGCTGCGCTCGCAAGCCAAGCTGGAACAACTGCGCGCGGCGCTGCCGTGGCTGCAGGAGCAACTTCCGCAGCTGAAGGTCATTACCGCCAATATTCAGCCGGTTCATATGGCGATTATGGAGGGGGAGACAGAGATCTTCTTCTCCGGGCAGCATGCGCTGGCGGAAACGTTCAACAACGTGCCGCTGTGGATCCGTCCGCAAAGTTTCTTCCAGACCAACCCGACGGTGGCGAGTGCGTTATATGCCACCGCCCGCGACTGGGTAAGGGCGTTAAACATCCATCATATGTGGGATCTGTTCTGCGGTGTCGGGGGCTTTGGTCTGCATTGCGCCACGCCTGAGATGCAGCTGACCGGGATTGAGATCGCCGCCGAAGCGATTGCCTGTGCGAAACAGTCTGCCGCTGAGCTCGGATTAACCAATCTGCACTTCCAGGCGCTGGACTCCACGCAGTTCGCGACCGGCCAGGGCAACGTACCGGAGCTGGTGCTGGTCAACCCGCCGCGCCGGGGCATTGGCAAGGCGCTGTGCGACTATCTGAGCCAGATGGCGCCGGATTACATTATCTACTCCAGTTGCAACGCCCGTACCATGGCGACAGATATCGCTCACCTGCCGGGCTACCGCGTTGAACGCGTTCAGCTTTTCGATATGTTCCCGCATACCGCGCATTATGAAGTGTTGACGTTGTTAACCCGCATCCCGGGTAAGGCGTAGCCGCCACCCGGCATGACATCCGCAAAATCTTCAACAAAATGTGAACTCTTCAACCCTGCGAAATCAGGTAAGCTTACGTCATAAGAGATGAAATAAGGCTTACCCATGAAGCAGATCCTGCTGGTGGAAGATGACCACGATATCGCGGCACTTCTGCGACTCAATTTAGAAGATGAAGGCTACATCATCACCCACGAGCCCGACGGCGGCAACGCGTTACAGTGCCTTGAAAAACAGCCGTGGGACGCGGTGATCCTCGATCTCATGCTCCCCAACGTCGACGGCCTGGAGATTTGCCGTCGTATTCGCCAGATGACCCGCTACCTGCCGGTGATCATTATCAGCGCCCGCAGCAGCGAAACCGATCGGATCACCGGCCTGGAAACCGGCGCGGATGATTATCTGGCAAAACCGTTCTCGGTGCAGGAGCTGATTGCGCGCATTAAGGCGCTGTTCCGCCGCCAGCAGGCGATGGGGCAGGCGCAGAGTGCCGGGAATATTCAGGCGCATGGCCTGACGATCGACCCGCTGGCCCGCAGCGTGCTGCTTCACGGCCAGATAGTGGATCTCACCCCGCGCGAGTTTGAACTGCTGTACTTCTTTGCCCGCCATCCTGGCGAGGTCTTCTCGCGTCTGGCGCTGCTGGAGCAGGTGTGGGGCTATCAGCACGAAGGTTACGAGCATACCGTTAACACCCATATCAACCGCCTGCGCATCAAGATTGAAAAAGACGCTGCCGAGCCGGAGATCATTCGCACCGTGTGGGGAAAAGGCTATAAATTTGCGGAGCCGCACCATGATGCGCCGCTTTAGCCTGAGCCAGCGCCTGACGCTGCTGTTCATTTTATTGATGATGCTCTGTGCCGCCGTCGCCTGCGCCGTCCAGCTCTACAGCAGCATGCAGTATGGTAACGCCATGGTTCAGCGTCTCTCTGGCGGCCTGGCGCAACAGATCGTGCAGCGCGAACCCATTCTGAACGCCCAGGGCAGGGTCGACCGTACCGCGCTGAAACCGCTCTTTGACAGGCTGATGACCTTCAACCCGAGCGTGGAACTGTACGTCGTCTCCCCGGATGGCGATATTCTGGCCGATGCCGCCCCGCCTGGCCATATTCAGCGACAAAGCATCAATCTCGCGCCGGTACAGGAGTTCCTCAGCGGTGCGGCCATGCCGGTTTTTGGCGACGATCCGCGTAGCCAGAACAAGAAAGTGTTCAGCGCGACGCCGTTACGTCAGGACGGCGAGCTTAAAGGCTATCTGTATATTATTTTACAGGGCGAGGAGTCGAACGCGCTGGCGGACATGGCCTGGCACAAGGCGCTGTGGAGTACGGTGCTCTGGTCAATGCTGTGGGTGGCGCTGTTTGGCCTGCTGGCGGGCTTACTGATCTGGTACTGGGTCACGCGTCCGGTTAAACGATTGACGCGTGAAGTGGCCGGGCTGGAGCATGACAGCATGAGCGCGATACGCGCGCTGGCGGTCCAACAGCCGGATGCGACAGCAAAAGATGAAGTGGCGCTCCTGCGTAACAGTTTTATCGAGCTGGCACGCAAAATCACTCAGCAGTGGGATCAGCTGGCCGACAGCGACCGCCAGCGCCGGGAGTTTATCGCCAATATTTCCCACGACTTACGCACGCCGCTGACCTCGCTGCTGGGCTATCTGGAAACGCTGTCGCTGAAATCCGCCACCCTGACGCCGCAGGAGCATCAGCAATACCTCGCCACGGCGTTGCGTCAGGGGCAAAAGGTGCGTCACCTGTCACAGCAGTTGTTTGAGCTTGCGCGTCTTGAGCACGGCGGCATCAAGCCCCAGCGCGAGCGTTTTGCGATGGGAGAGCTTATTTCCGACGTGGCGCAAAAGTTTGAGCTCACGGCGCGCACGCGCGAGCTTCAGCTCCAGATAGACGTTCCCGGGCCGCTGCCGCTGGTGTATGCCGATGTCTCAATGATAGAGCGCGTGGTGACCAATCTGCTGGATAACGCCATCCGCCATACCCCCACCGGCGGCAAGATCCGTCTCGCCGTATGGCAGGAGAATGAAAAGCTACAGGTTGAGGTGGCCGATTCAGGAACCGGTGTGGATGCCGCGCTGCGCGACGATCTGTTCCAGCGGCCTTCAGCGTTGAATCCGCAGGCAACGCGGGAGAATCGCGGTGGGTTAGGGCTGTTGATTGTCAAACGGATGCTGGAACTACACGGGGGAGGGATCAGGCTGATGGAGTCGGTGAGCGGGGCGCGATTCAGGTTCTTCGTGCCGTTGTGAGAGAGTGCCGGGTGGCGCTGCGCTTACCCGGCCTACAACTCCCCCCGTAGGCCGGGTAAGGCGAAGCCGTCACCCGGCAAAAAAAGTTACTGCGGGAACCACTGGTCGCTGATTTTCTGATACGTACCGTCAGCTTTAATCGCCTTCAGCGCGCCGTTCAGTTTTGCCAGCAACGCTTTGTTATCCGGACGCACCGCAATGCCCAGACCCGTACCGAAGTACTGCGGATCGGTCACTTTTTCGGTTGCCGTACCGAGCTGCGGGTTGGTTTTCAGCCATTCGTTTACGACCGCGGTGTCACCAAATACGCCATCGATACGGCCATTTTTCAGGTCGATAATCGCGTTCTGATAGCTGTCATACGCCACGGTTTTCACTTCAGGATGTTTGTCCTGGAGGTATTTCTGGTGCGTGGTGCCGTTTTCCATCCCGATGCGTTTGCCTTTCAGCTCATCAAAGGATTTATAAGCCCCTTTCTTCGCGATGACCACCGCCGAGTTGGCGTAGTACGGGTCGGTGAAGGCCACCTGCTTGCTACGCTCTGGCGTGATGTCCATACCGGAGATCACCGCGTCGTATTTTTTAAATTTCAGGGACGGGATCAGGCTGTCAAAAGCATGGTTGGTAAAGGTGCAGTCGGCCTGCATCTGTTTGCACAGCGCTTTTGCCAGATCGATATCAAAACCCACGATCTGGTTGCTGGCATCCAGCGATTCAAATGGTGGATACGTGGCAGAAACGCCGAAATTAATTTTATCGGCAGCCGTTGCGCCTGCGGCAAACGTTGCCAGTAATGCGGCCAGAACTAACTTTTTCATTGTAATACTCCCGTCTGTAGGTCTTATGAAAGCACAATGCCATTTATTGAATTTATATTCAATATAAATGATTAAATATTTATTGCGGAATAAAAAAAAGCGGATAACCCATCAGGTTACCCGCTTTATCAATACCGTTTTATGCATTTGCGTGATTAATTTCTGCGCTCAAATGCCAGCGCTTTACGCTCGATCAGGCGCATCATCAGCGTCAACAGTCCGTTAATCACCAGATACACCACGCCTGCCGCGCCAAACACCATCACATCGTAGGTGCGTCCATAGAGCAGTTGCCCGTGGCCCATCACTTCCATCAGGGTGATGGTGTAGGCCAGCGAGGTACTCTTGAACACCAGCACCACTTCGTTGGAGTAAGAGGAGAGGGCACGCTTAAAGGCGTACGGCAGCAAAATGGCCAGCGTATCTTTTTTGCTCATGCCGAGCGCGCCGCAGGACTGCCATTGTCCTTCCGGAATGGCGCGGATCGCTCCGTAGAACAGCTGAGTGGTGTAGGCAGCGCTGTTCAGTGAAAGGGCGATCAGGGCACACAGCCACGGCTCAGAGAGCAGATGCCAGATAACCGGATACTCCTGTAGCGACGGGAACTGGCCCGGGCCGTAGTAAATCAGGAAGATCTGCACCAGCAGCGGCGTACCGGTAAAGAGGGTGATATAGCCGCGCACAATCCACACCAGCACCGGCGTTTTCAGCGTCAGGATGATGGTAAAGATCAGCGCCAGGATCAGCGCCACGATGATGGACGCCACGGTCAACGTCAGGCTGGTGTGCAGCCCTTTCATCAGCTCGGGTAAATAGTCCAGCATCAGCCTGGTCTCCGTTCAAAGCGCGTCGCACGCAGGTCAATACGCTTAAGGATGTACTGACTCAGCAACGTGATCACCAGGTAGATAGCCGCCGCCACAATGTACCAGGTAAACGGCTCCTGGGTGCGGGTAGCGATGCTTTTGGTCTGCAACATTAAATCGTTAACGCTTATCAGGCTCACCAGCGCCGTATCTTTCAGCAGCACCAGCCACTGGTTCCCTAAACCTGGCAGGGCATGACGCCACATCTGCGGCATCACCAGACGGAAGAAGATCGCCGCTTTCGACATTCCCAGCGCCTGGCCAGATTCCCATTGTCCTTGCGGTACCGCTTTCAGCGCACCGCGCAGGGTTTGCGACGCGTACGCAGAATAGAGCAGGGAAAGGGCAATGACGCCACAGAGGAACGGGCTGACGTCGAAGTTTTCAATCTGCATCTGCACCGGGATCTGCACGACGCCAAGATTGAGGGTAAAGCCGTCCGACAGCGTGAGCAGCAGCTGTGAGGAACCGAAATAGATAAACAGGACCACCAGAATCTCCGGTAGCCCACGCAGCACGGTGACCAGCGCGGAGCCAGTCCAGGCGACAGGGAACCACTTTGCAGATTCCCATACCGCAAAGAACATCGCCAGCACCAGGCCGATAATCAGTGCGCAAACGGCAAGGCCGACGGTCATCCCGGCGGCGCTTGCTAAAGGAAGAATTTCATTCATCAGGAATTACTTCTGGAACCATTTTTTATAGATGGTTTCGTAGGTGCCGTCTTTCTTCACTTTTTCCAGCGCAGCGTTGAATTTCTGCTGCAGCTCAGTGTTGCCCTGACGAACGGCAATCCCCAGACCTGTGCCGAAGTAGTCCTTGTCGGTCACTTTGTCGCCCACTGGCGCGAGTTTATCGTTGGCTTTCAGCCATTCGGTTACTACCGCGGTGTCACCAAACACGCCATCGATACGGCCGTTCTGCAGATCCAGCTTCGCGTTCTGGTAGCTGTCGTAAGGCACGGTGGTGATTTCCGGATGTTTATCCATGATGAATTTCTGGTGCGTGGTGCCGTTCTGTACGCCCACTTTTTTGCCTTTCAGCTGGTCAACAGAGGTAAATTTCCCTTTCTGACCAATAAACAGGGCGGAGTTGTCATAGTACGGCGTGGTGAACAGCACATGCTTTTCACGCTCTGGGGTGATGTCCATACCGGCCATCACGGCGTCGATACGGCGGAACTTCAGGCTTGGGATCAGGCTGTCAAACGCCTGGTTGCTGAAGGTACAGGTCGCGTCGATCTCTTTACACAGCGCGTTAGCCAGATCGACATCGAAGCCCACAATCTTGTTGTTGGCGTCGATAGATTCAAACGGAGGATAGGACGCTTCGGTGGCGAAACGGATGGTCTGGGCTGCGGTAGCGGAAAGGCTGACGCTAGCGAGCAGCGCGGCAATCAATACTTTTTTCATTATCATTTTCCCTGGCACTCTCAGTGAGATAAGTAGTTTTTGAAGGCATCGGTTTGCGGGTTGATAAAGCAACTCGCATCACCTTGCTCAACGATATACCCGTTTTCCATGTAGACCACACGGCTGGCGGTTTTACGCGCCACTTCCACTTCATGGGTGACGATGACCTGAGTAATGTTGGTTTCCGCCAGTTCACGAATGATGCTCACGATCTGGGCGGTGATTTCCGGGTCCAGCGCGGCGGTCGGCTCATCAAACAGCAGTACCGCTGGCTCCATCATCAGCGCACGGGCAATCGCCACACGCTGTTGCTGACCCCCGGAGAGGTGCAGCGGATAACGATCGCTGTAGGGCTTAAGGCGCAGACGCTCCAGCAGCTTTTCAGCACGCGCCATGGCCTGATCCTTGCTCAAACCGAGAACGCGACAGGGCGCTTCAATCAGGTTTTGCAGGACGGTCAGGTGCGGCCAGAGGTTGTATTGCTGGAAGACCATGCCAACGTTTTGACGCAGTTCACGAATCGCTTTATCGGACGGCGTTTTCGCAAAATCAAAGTGGTTACCGGCGATAGCCAGCGTTCCTGAACGGGGCATTTCAAGCAGATTAAGGACACGCAAAAGAGAACTTTTACCCGCGCCACTTGGACCAAGCAAAACCAGCGTTTCGCCTTCCGGGCACTCCAGCGTGATGTCGAACAGCGCCTGGTGTGCGCCGTAGAAGCAGTTAATGCCGTTTAGTTTAATACTCATCGGGGCAGTCTTTACTCATCCAGGCAATCTATAGCAATTGAGGCCGCAGATAGTACCGTTGACAGAATAGTTATGCAATATTTCTGCGTTAAAAGTTAAATATAACCCGTAATACCCCTTAAACATAGCACAAAATAGCGAAGCCCAAGGTCGGCGAGTATAAATGTCGGCATTCCGCATGAAATGCCGCACATTTTTCGGGGTTTACAATTCTGAAACAGTGGGTTTAGCGATTCTCAATCGACTGGCGCAGCGTGCCTGCCGGGGCATGAACGCTCCCGCCGATATAGCGTACGTCATCCACCGCCCAGCACTGGCCTTCGCGGATCATCAGCACTTCATCCTGCCAGGTTTGGGTGCCCTGGGTCAGCTTCACGCGCAGGGGGATGTTACGCGCATCGGTGTTCGGGATGGTCGAGGCGCTGGCCACTTCGGCGCTGTCCGGCAACGTCGTGCGACTGGAGAATGGATCGGATTTCAGCAGCGCGTTGTGCTGCGGATCGCGCGTGGCATCGTTCAGCAGTTTTGCCAGCCCATCGCTCAGATACGGACGCAGGCCGGTGAGATCGTTGCTGCGGTGTTGAATGCGATAATCATAGAACTGTTGCGCCACGGTATCCGGGCCGCCCTCTATACAGGGGCCGCTGCGGGTACCGATATCCTTAAAGGCTGGCGTGACCGTGGTGGTACACGCGCTGAGCACCAGCGCGCAGGGCACCAAAAGCGTTAAAGCAGAGTAGCGCATGTTGATTTCCTTATTTATTAACTATCCTTTCAATCATAGCGTAACGAACCGATAATGCTGGTGAAGTTATGGGCTAAGGCATTGAACGCTAAAGAAGGAGAGAAACCATGCAGTTTTCAACAACGCCAACCCTGGAAGGGCAGCCGATTACCGAGTATTGCGGTGTGGTCACGGGCGAAGCCATTCTGGGGGCCAACATTTTTCGCGATTTCTTTGCCGGTATCCGCGATATCGTCGGCGGTCGCTCTGGCGCTTATGAAAAAGAGCTGCGTAAAGCCCGGGAAATCGCCTTTAAGGAGCTGGGCGAACAGGCCAAAGCACTGGGGGCGGATGCGGTTGTGGGGATTGATATCGACTACGAAACCGTCGGTAAAGATGCCAGCATGCTGATGGTGAGCGTAAGCGGTACGGCGGTGAAAACCCGTCGATGAAACGCGCGTTTTCAACACTCCTGCTGGCGCTGTTGCTGGCAGGGTGCGCCACGGAAAAAGGCATTGTGGATAAAGGCGCCTATGAACTGGATACCCGCCACCAGGCGCAGGCGGCCTATCCGCGCATCAAGGTGCTGGTTATCCACTATACGGCGGATGACTTTGACAGTTCGCTGGCCACGCTGACGGACAAGAACGTCAGCTCCCACTATTTGATCCCGGCAAAGCCGCCCGCACCGGACGGTAAACCGCGCATCTGGCAGCTGGTTCCCGAGAACGAACTGGCCTGGCATGCGGGTATCAGCTTCTGGCGCGGCACCAACCGTATTAATGATACGTCGGTTGGCATTGAGCTTGAGAATCGCGGCTGGCAAAAAACGGCCGAGGTAAAACACTTTTCGCCATTCGAACCCGCGCAAATTGCGGCCCTGGTGCCGCTCGCAAAAGACATTATCGCCCGCTATCACATTAAACCCGAGAACGTGGTGGCCCATGCGGATATCGCGCCTCAGCGCAAGGACGATCCCGGCCCGCTGTTCCCGTGGCGCGAGCTTGCAGAGCAGGGGATTGGCGCCTGGCCCGACGCGTCCCGGGTGGTGTTCTATATGAACGGGCGGCCACGGTATCAGGCCGTGGAGACCGCAGCGTTACTCGATTTGCTCGCGCGTTACGGTTACGAGGTTCCCGACAACAGCACCCCCGCTCAGCAGAAGCGCATCATTATGGTCTTCCAGATGCACTTCAGGCCGCAGCTGTGGAACGGCGTGGCAGATGTGGAAACGCTGGCCATTGCCGAAGCACTTTTAGAGAAATACGGGCAGGGGTAATCCTTCGGGATTAACCCGAATGCCTCGTTTTTGTGAGCATGATCATAAGATTAATCTTAAGTACATTCTCAATTCATTTTAAGTAAATTGATTTAAAATCGCCCTCATCTAAGATTGATTCATCGATTCACAGCATGAATCAAATTAAAGAAACAGTCCTCTTTTGGTTTTTTTAATTTCAAAAAGAATACCAACACATTTTACGGCAACGTAACACCTTGTCGGATAATTTTCTTATTTAAACATCTTAATTGGGTATAATAATGTTAAGCATTTTTGGTAAAAAAACACGTCCCCATCATGAAATGGAAGCCATTATTTCTGCAACGGCCGGGTATGAAGAAAAAACGTTAAGAAAATGGCAAAAAATATCAACCTGTAACTCCGATAATATTCACATTATCGTCAGCGGAGAAGTCGAGTTCCGCCGCAGTTCTGATGACTTATGTATGTTTACGCTACAGGGACAATGTATCTTTGGTCTCTCCGCTATTTTCTACAACTCTACGCATATGCAGGGCGTGGTACGCAGTAATACCGTGGTTCGTACCATACATAAAGATCAATTCCAGCAGTTAATGACCCAACACGGGCTGTGGCCTGAACTGACTAAAGTGCTGGCATGGTATATCTGTTTGCTCAGTAAACGTGATGATGTTTTGGTTGCCCGCAGCGCATATTCCGTCGTCCGTGAATTCCTGATTGAAATTAACGAACTGATTGTTGATCATCAGCGAGATATTAATATTTATGATTATATTCAGGAATACACCAACCTGGCACGCAGTACCATTATTAAAATTCTCTCAGACCTGAAAAAAGGTCAATATATTGTGGTCGAAAAAGGGCGACTGATTAGCCTGACCTCCCTGCCGGAAAAATATTAATCCCCTCCCGCGTCTCCTTTTATTATCGAAGGAGACGCATTTTGCGTTTCGTCAACTGGTGGTGCGGGCATTTTTCCCTTCGCCATATCATCCTGCTGCTGTTTTAGCGCCTGCATAAATAACGTTTTTAATGAATTGTCTTCATCCGGCTGCGTTGCCTGCGCGTGTTTCATCGCCTGTTCGTGCGCTTCGGTGCCGGGTAAGGTATCGCGCGAGGTATCATGCGTGACGGGGCTGTCCGGCAATGCGCCATCAGGTGCCTGCTGCCAGTCATTTTCGTCGCTATTAATGGGCATATTGTCCATCGGCGGTAAATCTTCCTGCACTTTTACCGACTGTGGCTTTGGCTGCGGGTGCGGGAACGGTTTGGTGACATACACGTAATGCATATCAGAAAGGGTGGTGTCTGGCTTCGCGACGCTCACCTTTTTTATCACCGGTGCCGGGTGGCGCAGGTTCCAGTACACGTGCGCATAGAGGCCTGCGACGATCAGCGCGCACAGCCCCAGACACCAGAGCGTCACCACGCTGATAATTTTACTGAATGACGGCAAACGCCATGAGAACCAGACCGGTTCCCCGGTGGTATAGCTGCGCTGGGCAGCGAGGCAGATGGTAGACATTATGCGTGCTTCTCTTGCGTAGTCGGGTTAGCCTGGGTTGTCTGGATCAACACGCTCGGCGTGGTATGGGTTTCGCGCATCAGCTGCATCAGAGTGTCTTCACCCGGAATACCGTCGACGCGGAGGTGCATTTTTTCCTGGAATTCGCGGGTGCGCTTCATCAGTTCCGCCGTCCAGTTTTTATCGTGCGTTTCGTTTTCGCCCAGCGCCACGCTCAGCTGCTGATCCAGCCACTCAAGATCTTTACTGTCGCTGGCGGCGGTGATTTCGTCTTTGCCTGACGGGGTCAGGCGGTGCAGAAGGGTGTAATTGCCCGTTGCGTGCTGGTTATACCACGTGCGGCTCACCTGCCAGGTGCGGTTGTTCATCAGCAGATCGAGGGAATTTTTCCCGGCACGCGCCACGACGGCGTAATTAATGTGATCGCCTGTTTTAATCTCGCTCACCCACGGGTAACCGTCATTAGCCAGCGTGTCCAGGGAGGCATTACCCTGTTTACACATCAGGTTCACTTTTGCGGCATTCTGGCACAGGGCATCGTCGGCAGAGGCGTCATAGCCCCACATGGCATAAAGCTGGTGCATGGCATCGGGCTGATTCACCACCTCCTGTTCGATAACCGGCAGTACCGGCGCGTCTGGCGTTTTTACCTGCTGTTTCCAGCTGGCCGGTACCGGCAGCGCCACCGGCAGTTTTGCCGTAATGGACGAGGTCATCATCCAGCCGCAGGCGGCGAACAGGACGGACGCGAACAACCCGATGGAGGCCAGCGTTTTACCACGCTTAGGCGCTGGCAGGGCTTCACCGGTGGCGAGACGCAAATGACGCGGTCCAACGTTTGGCGCCCGTTCGGTCCAGGCGGCCAGCATGGAAAGATGAGCCAGTTCGTTCAGCTTGCTGATGTTGCCTTTGGTCAGGGCGTGGATTTTTTTCACGCGAGCGGGCGTCAGCGGAGAGACATCCGCGCCGTGCTCGTGGCACTGGGCGTCAACGTAGCTCAGGAACTCGCGGCAGGTCAGGTTGCGCAGGGTGTGGCAGGTCAGCACATATTCCTGCAGGGCAGAGGCTTTCAGCATCACTTCCTGGTCGGCCGTGCCCATCAGCACAATCGACAGGCGAACATCCAGCTCCTGCGCACGGGTAAGCAGTATGCCCAGCACGTCATAGCCGCTGGCCTTCATCGCCTGCGCCTGGGAAATGACCAGCACCTTATGGGTCGACTTCGCATCGCGCCACAGGCGAATAATAGCGTCAACCGCCTGGAGCTTGTTCTTCTCTTTCGCTACCGGGTTGAGTTTGAAGAGCAGGCTACTGGCGCTCAGCTTCGGAAAGGCATTAATGCAGAGCACCGATTTGCTGTTGGCTTTGAGGGCATCGCTGAACTGCCCCAGCAGTTCGCTGTCGTGGTAAAAGAGCCCGGTGATCCCTGCCTGCTGGCTTTTCTCTTTCAGAAGATTAAACACATCCTGATGATAAGGCACCAGAAAATCGCCCGACTTGCGGGTGATATTTCTGAACGGCGGGGTACTGAATTTAAAATGGCTCTGATACATAACGACTTACCGTCTCTTCTCTTTAATAGCAATGGGCGAAAAGTACGGTAAGCCCCTGTCATGGTCAATTTAACACCAGAGTAAAAATAACCTGTCAGGCCGCATCTAACACTCCCTTTTTTTCCGGTCAATCATTTTCTTCATTAAAGTTAATAGCGAAGCCGGTGGTTTGCACTGGTCACGCTTATTACTATTTGCTCACTAAGTTATGCAGCATACCGCTGCGAATTCCTGCTTTGCTAAAAGGCCCGATAATAATGAGGAACGCATTCCTTTCCAGGCTAATGACGCCCTGCATAATGCTAGTCATGCTAATTTTTTGCAGCCAGCAGGGTTATGTCGTTTTTAAAGATTATAAAAAGGTTACGAATAAGTTAGCGAATGCTGATAAAGCGCCGCTAAAACCGCGTAACAGTGACAAAACGTTTGGTCTTTTTACGGCTGCGGTCCGTCAGGCCGACGTTCCGGCGGCAGTAAAAGCGCCGCTGTCTGCAGAAATTGAAGGCATCATCCGCAGCGATGAGTCGTGGCTGTCGTTCGCCGTGATTAAGACCCCCGCCGGGCAGAAGAGCTACCGGGAAGGGGAACCGCTGGTGGGGTTCGACGATGCGTATGTTGATGAAATTAATAAAGATAATGTGGTTGTTCAGTATGAAGGCACGAAGCAAACGCTCGCCCTCAAACAGCCGCCTTATTTTAAGGGCGATGCAGGCAACAGCCCGGTGACGAAATCGAAAAAAGATGCCGGCGCGGACAGTCTGCATCTCGATGATTATCTGGTCTTAAAGCCGTTAATCGATAAAGGCCAACTGGAAGGCTTTAACATTAATCCACGCAATGCTTCGCCTTTTTACAGTGAAACAGGACTGAAACAGGGTGATGTGGTGGTGAAAGTAAATGACGTCGATATGACGAAAGAAGCGCAGGCGAAAAATATTATCGCCAACTGGTCGAAAATGAAAGAAGCGGAGGTCGTCGTCAGACGGCACGCTCACCTTGAAAATATTCGGGTTAATGTTCTAAACAATTAACAAGTGTAAATCATGAAGAAATTTCCATGGGCGTGCGTGGCGCTGACCGCATTGTCGTTATATTCCGGTTCGCTGTTTGCAGCCAACTTTAGCGCCAGTTTTAAAAATACCGATATTCGCGAATTTATCGATACGGTAAGTCGCAATCTGAATAAAACGATTCTCGTCGATCCGTCCGTTCAGGGCACGGTGTCGGTGAGAACCTATAACGTGCTGTCGGAAGATGAATATTATCAGTTCTTCCTGAGCGTGCTGGATCTCTACGGTCTGTCGGTGATCCCAATGGATAACGGCATGATTAAAGTGGTGCGTTCCAGCGTGGCGCGTACCGCCGGGGTGCCGGTGGCCGACAGCAAAAACCCGGGCAAAGGGGATGAGATCATTACCCGCGTAGTGCGCATGGAGAACGTGCCGGTACGCGAGCTGGCCCCGCTGCTGCGCCAGCTGAACGATGCCTCGGGGATCGGCAACGTGGTCCATTTTGAACCCTCTAACGTGCTGCTGTTAACCGGGAAAGCCTCGGTGGTGAACCGCCTGGTGGATCTGGTTGAGCGCGTGGACCGTTCCGGTATGCAGCGTCGCGAAATCGTACCGTTGCGCTATGCCTCGGCGAAAGAGCTCTCCGATATGTTGAACAACCTCAACAATGAAGAGCAGAAAGGGCAAAACGCCCCGCAACTGGCGACCAAAGTGGTGGCCGATGACGAAACCAACAGCCTGGTGATCAGCGGCACCGAAGATGCCCGCGCGCGCACCCGCTCGCTGATTGGCCAGCTCGACCGCGAACAGAACAACGAGGGCAATACCCGCGTCTTCTACCTGAAATACGCCAACGCCTCGAAAGTGGTGCCGGTGCTGACCGGTATTGGTGAGCAGTTGAAAGACAAAGCCGGTACCGCGAAAAGCAAAACCGCCACAACCAATAGCGAGCTTAATATCACCGCCGATGAGTCCACCAACTCGCTGGTGATCACCGCTCAGCCAAACGTCATGAACTCGCTGGAGAAGGTGATCGACAAGCTGGATATTCGTCGTCCGCAGGTGCTGGTGGAAGCCATCATTGCGGAAGTGCAGGACGGTAACGGCATGGATCTCGGCGTGCAGTGGACCGGCAAACACGGCGGCGTGCAGTTCGGTTCAACCGGTCTGCCCATTAGCCAGGTCAAAAACGGCACGATCAAAGGGGCCTCCTTTACTGGCCTGGCGACCGGTTTCTTCAACGGTGACTATGGCGCACTGCTGACCGCGCTCTCCACCAGCGGCAAGAACGATATTCTCTCCACGCCAAGCGTGGTGACGCTGGATAACAAAGAAGCGTCGTTCAACGTGGGTCAGGATGTGCCGGTGCTGTCGGGTTCTCAGACCACCAGCGGCGACAACGTCTTTAACTCGGTTGAGCGTAAAACCGTCGGTACCAAGCTGAAGATTGTTCCGCAGATCAACGACGGGGACATGATCCACCTGAAGATCGAGCAGGAGGTCTCCAGCGTTGACGCCAGCGCCACCGAAGACGCCAGCCTCGGCCCAACCTTCAACACCCGTACCATCAACAACGAAGTGATGGTCCACAGTGGCCAGACGGTGGTGCTGGGCGGTCTGATGGAAAATGTCAGCAAACAGAACGTGTCGAAAGTGCCGCTGCTCGGCGATCTACCGCTGGTGGGACAGCTGTTCCGCTATACGTCGGAGGATACGTCGAAGCGCAACCTGATGGTGTTTATCCATACCACGGTCCTGCGTGATGACGACAACTACAGCGCGGCGACGAAGGAGAAATACGACCAGATCCGCGCCCGTCAACAGCAGCGTCTGGAGGAGAAAAAGCTCGGCATCGTTGAGAACACCGATAACGCCGTCCTGCCTGCCTATCCAAAGCAGGATCACTCCATGCCGGTCGGCGTGAGCGCACCTGCTACCACGCGCAACCCCTTCAAAGAGTAAGGGGAGGTGACGCGTGGATGAACTGACGAAACAGCTTTGCACCAGCGGCTTTGCGAAGGAGAACGGCATCCTTTTCTGGAACGACACGGTCTATATCCGTGATGACGTCCCCGCGTTTGCGCTACTGGAGATGCGCCGGGTACTGGGGCGCGCCTTTGTACCCCAGACACTGAGCGCGGAGGCGTTTGATGAGATGCTGGCCAAAATCTGGCAGCAGAACAGCGGCGTTTCGCAGCAGCTGGTGGACGATATGGATGCGGATATCGATCTGATGGCGTTAACCGAGGAGATCCCGGACAACGAAGATCTACTGGATAACGACGAAAACTCACCGGTGATCCGCCTGATCAATGCCATTCTCGGCGAAGCGGTAAAAGACGGCGCATCGGATATCCATATCGAAACCTTTGAGCGCACGCTGAGCATCCGTTTTCGCGTTGACGGCGTGCTGCGCCCGGTGCTCCAGCCCGCACGTAAACTGGCCCCGCTGCTGGTCTCGCGTATTAAGGTCATGTCGAAACTCGACATCGCCGAAAAACGACTGCCGCAGGATGGCCGTATCTCCCTGCGCATTGGCCGCAAGGCGATTGACGTGCGTGTCTCGACCATTCCGTCGCAGTACGGCGAGCGCGTGGTCATGCGTCTGCTCGACAAGAGCAACCTGAAACCGGATATCAACAAGCTCGGACTCATTGATGAAGAGCTGGAAAAACTGAAAGGGCTGATTAACCGCCCGCACGGCATCATCCTGGTCACCGGGCCGACAGGCTCCGGTAAAAGTACCACCCTGTATGCCATTCTGTCGGCCCTGAACGGACATGAACGCAACATTCTGACCGTCGAAGATCCGATTGAGTACGAGCTGGAAGGGGTGGGGCAGACGCAGGTCAACCCGCGCGTGGACATGACCTTTGCCCGCGGCCTGCGCGCCATTTTGCGTCAGGATCCGGACGTGGTGATGATCGGGGAAATTCGTGACGGTGAAACCGCGCAAATCGCGGTGCAGGCGTCGCTCACCGGTCACCTGGTCATGTCTACGCTGCACACCAACAGTGCGGCGGGGGCGATTACCCGTCTGCGGGATATGGGGCTGGAGTCCTTTTTAATCGGTTCGTCGCTACTCGGCGTCATTGCCCAGCGTCTGGTGCGTCGGCTGTGTCCGCACTGCCGTACCACCAGTCCGCTGGATGACAATGAAAAAGCGCTGTTTAGCTTTATGGATAAGCCACCAAAGGCCATCTATCGCGCCGTTGGTTGCGACCAGTGCCGCCACAGCGGGTATCAGGGACGCGCGGGCATTCACGAGTTTCTGGTGGTCGACAGCGCCATGCGCCGCGCCATTCATGAAGATAAAGATGAGATGTCCATTGAGACCGAGCTGTTCAAACAGGCCTACAGCCTGCGTGAAAACGGGCTGATGAAGGTCATCAGCGGTATCACGTCCCTTGAAGAGGTGATGCGCGTGACCGCCGAGCGTGGAGGCGATGAATAATGGCTTTCTACGCGTGGACCGCGACCGATGCCGCCGGGAAAACCCAGCGCGGCACGCTGCAGGCGGAAGGACCTAAGCAGGTGCGCCAGTCGCTGCGTGAGCAGAAGCTGATGCCGCTCACCATCACCGAAACCCGTGAAAATGCGGCCAGCGCTAAAGCCAAAACCGGCGCCAGACTCTCTGTGCCGGTGCTGTCGATGTTCACCCGTCAGCTGTCAACGCTGGTTAACGCGTCGCTGCCGCTGGAAAGCGCCCTGAAGGCCATTTCAAAGCAGACGGAAGACAAAAAGCTGGCGGCTATGGTGACGGAGATCCGCGAGAAAGTGGTGGAAGGCCATACGCTGTTTGATGCCTTCAGCCAGTTCCCGCGCACCTTTGACAAGCTGTACTGCACGCTGGTGATGGCCGGGGAAAAAACCGGCCACCTCGGCGATGTGCTGGAGAAGCTGGCGGAGTACAACGAGCAGCGCCAGAAGATGAAAAGCAAGCTGACGCAGGCGATGGTCTACCCGATCACCCTGACGGTGGTTGCCGTGGCGGTGATCAGCATCCTGCTGGTGGCGGTGGTGCCGCAGGTCATCGAGCAGTTCGTGCACATGAAACAGCAGCTGCCGATCACCACCCGCACGCTGATTGCGGTGAGCGATTTTCTGCAGGCGTACGGGATCTACATTGCCGGGGGGCTGTTCGGCGCAATCGTGGGCTTTAAGACGTGGGTGAAGAAAACCACGAACCGCTTTCGCTGGCACAGCTGGCTGGTGAATGGCTCGCCGATCAAAAAGCTGGTTTGCGCCATCAACAGCGCCCGCTATATCCGTACGCTCAGCATTCTGCAGGCCAGTAGCGTCCCGCTGCTGGAGGGGATGTATATCGCGATGGACGGGATCGAAAACCTCTATGCCCGGCAGGTGCTGGAGCAGGCGGCGGATACCGTACGTCAGGGCGCTTCTCTGTATAACGCGCTGGACCAGGCGAAACTCTTTCCGCCGACCATGCTGTATATGATTGCCTCCGGCGAAGAGAGCGGGGAATTAGGTTCATTGATGGATCGCGCCGCGGAAAACCAGGAATCGGCATTACAGCATCGAATTACGTTAACGCTGTCGGTATTTGAACCGGCACTGGTGGTGACAATGGCGACAGTGGTTTTATTTATCGTGCTGTCAATATTACAACCGCTTCTTCAGCTCAATAATATGGTGGGTTAAATATGTCTTTAAAACGAAATAGCCTGAAAGGTCAGGCTGGCTTTACCTTGCTCGAATTAATGGTGGTGATCGTTATTCTCGGTGTGCTCGCCAGTATGGTGGTACCAAATTTAATGGGGAATAAAGAAAAAGCCGATGCCCAGAAAGCAACCAGCGATATTGTGGCGCTGGAAGGTTCGCTGGATATGTACAAGCTGGATAACCACCGTTACCCCACGACGGAGCAGGGGTTGCAGGCGCTGGTCACCAAACCTGATATCGCGCCTATCCCGAAAAACTACCGTGATGATGGCTATATTCGCCGCCTGCCGGAAGATCCGTGGGGCAATGATTATATTCTGGTCAGCCCGGGCGAACATGGCGCAGTGGATGTTTTCTCTGCGGGCCCGGATGCCGAAGCGAATACCGCGGATGATATTACCAACTGGTCTTTAGATAAAAAAGAGAAGTAATGAATAAGCAACGTGGGTTTACCTTACTGGAAATTATTCTGGCGCTGGTGATATTTGCCTCCTGCGCCATGATGGTGGTGTCGACAATCCCCTCGCGCAGCGGCGCGGATATTTTCGGTCAGCAGTTAAAAGCCCTCGTTGAATATGGTTCAGACCGTGCGGTAATGGACGGAAATATCGTCGGGCTGGTGATCACCACCTCAGAATATCAGCTGGTGACCTGGGCCGAAAAAGAGGGCGAACGACACTGGGAACCCTTAACCGCCGGGCGCATTGTCACCCACGGCCAGTTCCCGGAAGAGATGCACGTGTCGCTGTCACCGCAGCGCATTGCTGCCACAACCGACGCCACGCCGCAGATTGTCTTTTTGCCGGACGGGGAGATAAGCCGCTTCACACTGTCCCTGCAGAGTTTCGATAAAAAGCAGCGCTTTCGCGTGGTGTCGCAGGGGGCATCACCGGTTTCGGTAGAGAACGATGACTAAACGCAAAGAACAGGGGATGACCCTGCTGGAAGTGATGGTCGCTCTGGTCATCTTCTCCACCGCCGCGCTGGCGCTGATGAACTCCGTCTCGCTGAACGTGCGCTTTACCCATGGCCTGGGCGATTCGCTGCAGGCGAGCTGGGTGGCGGAAAACCAGCTGGCGGAAGCAAAGCTGAGCAACACGCCGTTCCCGGATGCCCTGCAGACAGGGACTGAAATCATGGGGGGGCGAAGCTGGATCTGGCGCAAGCAGCGGGTGAAAACCGCCGAAAATCGCTTTGCCGATGAAGTGCAGGTGTACGCCGAGGATGATGAAGACAAACCGGTGTTGAGCCTGCAGATACCGGAACCCGGAGAGGTGAAATGAGTAAGCACATTCAGCGTCAGCAGGGCTTTACGCTGCTGGAGATTATGATTGCGCTGACCATCTTCGCGGTTATCAGCACGCTTGCCTGGCAAATTCTGGACGGGGCGATGCGCACCTCGAACGCCACCGACGTGGCGGCGACTCAACTCAACCAGCTTCAGCGCGCCTATAACCTGCTGGAGCGGGATTTCTTTCAGCTTCAGGCACGCGCGCCACGCAACGAGCCTGACGTATTTGTCCAGCACGACGATGCGCTGGAGCTGACCACGCTGAACGGCGTGAGCGGTCAGGTCCAGCTGGAGCGCGTGCGCTGGCGGCTTGAGGACAAAAAACTGTGGCGCGATATCTGGCCGGTTATCGACAGCCCTGCCGATGTGAAGCCAGAAGAGGTGCCGATCCTCAGCGATGTCAAAGAGATGACGTGGCGCTTCTGGAAAGAGGGCTGGCAGAACAAATGGACCGACACGGCGCATCAGCCGGACGGCCTAGAACTTCTGCTGACCATGGAGAATGGCGATACCTGGCGCTGGGTATTTACCACGCCGGGTGATATGCCGGTCGCCCCGGCGGCTCCAGCAGAACAAACGCCTGCGCCATCGGGAGATGCGGCCACGCCAGAGCAGCCACAACCGCAGCCGGTGCCCGCTCCGTCAGGAGAGAACAAATGAGCGGAAAATCGGTTCGAAAACAGCGCGGTGTCGCGCTGCTGGTGGTGCTAATTTTGCTGGTCATGATGTCGGCGCTGGCGGCCAAAATCAGCCAGCAGTTCTGCCGCAATCTGCAGAAAACCCGTTATCAGGTAAGCCAGCAGCAGCTGCGCTGGGCCATTCAGAGCCAGCAAAAAACCATTGAAGGTCTGCTTCAGACCTACGCCAGCGGTGACAGCCAGGGGCTGTCGCCCAAAGGGGAGTGGACAGAGCCGGTGGAGACAGAGGGTGAACACTACACCGTGGTGAGCCAGATTGAGGATGCCCAGACCTGCTTTAACGTCAATAACCTGCTGGCGGCCGATCCGACCCCCGCGGTACAGACCGCAGGGGCGCTGCCGGAAAAACCGGTCAAAGCGCGCATCGTTGAGCAGCTTCTGACCGACAGCGGCATTTCCGCTGGTGACGCAGAAGAGATTTACCAGCAACTAATGGACTATCTCGACGGTGATACCACAACGGCCAAAGAGGGGCTGGAGACAGATGCCTGGGTCGGCGTTGAGCCCGCGCGGCTGCCTGCGAATCAGATGATGCGCACCCCGGGCGAGCTAAAGCTGCTGCCCGCGTTTCCGGTGGCGGCCTACGGCAAGGTCAGTAAAGTGCTGTGCGCCTTACCCGACACCGCCAGCAAGGTGGATGTCAACACCCTGACCGAAGAACAGGCACCGCTATTGGCAGCCCTGTTTATCGGCTCGCTGAGCGAGGACGAGGCCGCCCGTCTGATCGCCTCCCGCCCGGAAGAGGGCTGGGAGTCGATGGAGGCATTCCAGAAAGAGCTTGAGACAAATTATCCGCAGACCAAAGACGCCCTCAAGCAGGTTCAGGCGTTTCTTGCGGTGAACAGTCACTATTTCCGGGTCAACAGTACCGGCAATACCGATGATTTAACGCTGCGCGTCGTCAGCCAGCTTCATGTTGATAATGAAGCCGGGAAGGTGATTACCTGGCAACGTCGCTACCGAATGGTTGAATAACACAAGACGAATTCTATGAAACAGGTGCTTTTTATTCGTCCCGACACGCATGAGGATGGGAACATAATGTGGTGCGAGTCCGGTAGCGACCAGGTGGAACAGCGTCAGGGCGGGGCGTCACTGGCGGCGCTTGCCGGTCACGCGTTAGCCGCACGCGTCTGCCTGCTACTGCCGGCCAGCGAAATGATCTTCCGTCGCTTCACGTTGCCCAAAAAAGGCAGCGTTGAGTTCTCCTGGCTGGCTGAAGAGACGCTGATTGGCGATGTGGACACGCTTCACTGGACGGTGCTCAACAAGAAGGGGCGGGAAGTGGACGCGGTGGCCATTGATGCGGCGCGTCTGCAGTACTGGCTGGACCGCTGTGCCGATGCCGGGTTGACGGTGGTGCAGGTGCTGCCCGATGCGATCCTTCTGCCGGTAACCGAAGGCGGCAGCACGCTGGTCTCCACCGACAGCGGTTACTGGATGCGCTATTCGCCGTTTGGCGCCTGTGAAACCGACGCTGCCCTGTTGCCGCTGCTGTTGAGCCAGCAGTGCGCCGGTAACCTCGTCTGTTACGGCGATGCGCCAGCGGACGTGCAGGTGGATGAGCAACGGGCCTGGCAGCATCCGCTGGTGCTGATCCAGCCGCAGTGGAAAAGCTGCAAAGCAAACCTGCTGCACGGCGTTTTTAGCGCCACGGGTGCACAGACCGGTTTCCGTTATGCGAAACCGACTCTTGCCGCCATGGCGGTGCTGAGTATCGGGTTGCTGGTTGGCCCTCGTATCGGCATGGCCTGGATGCTCTCTAACCAGGAAAACCTGGCCCAGCAGCAGATGGTGGAATTGGCCCAGCACTATTTCCCCACGCTGCGCCAGACCACCAACCTGAAGTACCACTTCGGGCAGAACATCAAGAAAGAGAAGAAAGGGATCTTTCTTCAACTGGACGCACTGGAGCAGGTCAAGCAATCGCTCCCGGCGGTCGAACTGAGTGAAGTGGGATACGACGACACCCAGAATCAGCTCACGCTGAACATCCGTTCGATGGATCCCACGGCGTTGCAGGCGTTCGTCAATAAGGCGAGTGATACCTTCGACTTTACGCTGCAGCCGGTCTCCAGTGAAGCGCCTTATACCGCTATCATCACAGGGAAATATAAATGAAAGAGAAAATTGGACAATTAAAAGCACGCTATTTGCGTTACAGCCCGCGCGAACGAACGCTGATTAAACTCTGTGGCTCGGCGCTCTGTTGCGCCATTATCTGGTACGGTGTAATGACCCCGCTGGATAATATTATTAAAAATGAGAAAAGCACGCTGCAAAAACAGAAACAGACCCTGAACTGGATGCGTGCAGAAATTAATAAAAATCACCTTCAGGCGAAAGTCTTAAAAACCAGTAACCCGAGAAGCGTGGTGGAAGAGAGCGCCAAAGAGATCCACGTTGCGCTGAGTAATATCCAGCAGGACGGGCAAACCCTGACGTTTAATATTGTTCGGGTCAACGTCTATGAACTGAAAAACTGGCTTCGGGAGGTGAATTTAACCACCGGGGTTCGTCTGGAGAAAATGGATCTCACGCCGGTTGATCACCTTAGCGATGTAAAGGCCCAGATTAAGCTCTCCTGGGCGAAAGTGGCATGAACTCGCTGACGCTGCTTCAGGGCAGCCAGATGCCCGCCCTTTGCCTGCTCAGCGGCACGCTTGGCGGCATTATCGGCAGCTTTCTGGGAGTGGTGGTCGAACGCATTCCCCCGCTCATTAAAGAGGAGGAGGGGGCCGGAAACCTGCTGTTTCCGGCCTCCCACTGTCCCGCATGCTCCCACACGCTCGCCTGGTGGGAAAATATCCCGGTTCTGAGCTGGTGTTGCCTGCGTGGGCGCTGCCGCTGCTGCCAGACCGCGATCCCGCTGCGTCTGCTGTTGCTTGAACTTTCCAGCGCCCTGTTTTTTGCCCTGACGGCGGCGTACGCCCCGTCTGCGGCCGCATTGATGTCGCTATGGGTGCTCTGGTGTGGACTGCTGCCGCTGGCGACGATAGACGCAAAACACATGCTGCTGCCGGACTGCCTGACGCAGCCGCTGCTGTGGGCGGGCCTGCTGAATCATGCGCTTTTTCATACCTTACCGTTGTCGGATGCCCTGTTTGGCGCAGCGGCGGGCTACCTGTCGCTGTGGCTTCTCTACTGGGCCTTTCGCCTGACAACAGGACGCGAGGGATTGGGCTACGGTGATTTTAAGCTGCTGGCTGCGCTGGGCGCGTGGTGCGGCTGGCAGGCGTTACCTTCGTTATTGCTCGCGGCGGCATTAAGCGGTATCGCATTGTATTTTGTTTTTTATAAAGCTGTTAAAGAAAATAGCGTTATTCCTTTTGGCCCTCTGTTGTCACTCGCCGGTTTGGTTATTTTTATTCTGCAGACCTTGCAATTCACATTCTGATTTACGCGGTCAAGTTTTTTTTGAAATTTTTTCGCTGAGGGAATGAAAGGACGTCAACTAATTCCCGGAGTATTGTAAGAAACATAAGCTGTAAGGATTGCCGCTCATGTCTTTTTATGGAGGGTATATTAGCACTATACATGGTTAGTAAAATTAAATTGGGTTTGTGGTTTTAATTAAATGGCTTATTCAGTACTCGCCCATGTTATATGGAATACATGGTCCTTTTCATTTATCAAAAATAAGATTATCAGGAATTAATAATGAAATTTATGAAGCCAACCTATCTGGCACTCTTTGTCGCAGCCGTTTCCGGCTCTGCGTTCGCCGCAGCGCCAGGTACGCCTTCAATCAGCAGCGGTAACGATAAATTTGCCATCGTTGAAGTGGACCAGGCCGTAGTGGACTACGGTAATCTTGTTAAGGTTCATAACGACGGTGTCGACGTAAAAGTCGAGTGGAACGTCTGGAGCGGCGACGCGCCGACCTCCGGTAAAGTGCTGCTGGATGGCAAGACCGTCTGGTCCGGTGCTGCCGGTGCATCCGGTTCTGCCACCTTTAAAGTGAAAAAAGGTGGTCGCTACCAGGAGCAGGTTGAACTCTGTAACAACAGCGGCTGTACCAAAAGCGCAAGCAAGCTGATCATCGTGGCGGATACTGACGGTAGCCACCTCCTGCCGCTGAATGCGCCTCTGCAGGAAAACAACAAAACCTTCGCAAAACATACCGATAAAGTGGTTGCCGCCTACTTCCCTGAGTGGGGCGTTTATGGCCGTAACTTCCCGGTCGATAAAATCCCTGCCGCTAACCTGAACCACATCCTGTACGGCTTCATTCCAATCTGTGGCGGCGACGGCATCAACGACGGTCTGAAAACTGTTGAAAATGGCAACAGCTTCGCCAACCTGCAGAAAGCCTGTGCTGGCCGTCCTGACTACACCGTGGCGATCCACGACCCGTGGGCTGCGCTGCAGAAACCACAGTCCGGCGTATCTAACTGGGACGACCCGTACAAAGGTAACTTCGGCCAGCTGATGGCGCTGAAAAAAGCCCATCCTGACCTGAAAATTCTGCCATCCATTGGCGGCTGGACCATGTCCGATCCGTTCTATCACATGAACGATTCCGCGATCCGTGCACGTTTCGTGGCCTCTGTTAAAGACTTCCTGAAAACCTGGAAATTCTTCGACGGCGTGGATATCGACTGGGAATTCCCGGGCGGCGGCGGTGTGAACGAATCACTGGGTAACCCGCAGCAGGATAAGGCAACCTATACTGCCGTGATTCGCGATCTGCGTACCATGCTGAACGAACTGTCCGCTGAAACCGGACGCACCTATGAACTGACCAGCGCCATCGGTGCCGGTAAAGACAAGATTGAAGACGTGGATTACACCACGGCGCAGCAGTATCTCGATCACATCTTCCTGATGAGCTACGACTTCTACGGCGCGTGGAGCATGACCGATCTGGGCCACCAGGCTGCGCTGCATGCACCAGCATGGCGTCCGGACACCAACTACACCACCGAAAATGGCGTTAACGCGCTGCTGGAGCAGGGCGTACAGCCAGGCAAAATCGTGGTGGGTACTGGCATGTACGGTCGTGGCTGGACTGGCGTTCACGGCTATACCGGCAACAACCCGTTCACCGGTACGGCGACTGACGGCGTGAAAGGCACCTGGGAACCAGGCGTTGTTGACTATCGTCAGATTGTGAACGAGTACAAAGGCAAGCCAGGCTGGGAATACGGCTACGACGCGGACGCTGAAGCGCCATACGTCTTCAACAAATCCACCGGCGAGCTGATCTCTTATGAAGATGCCCGTTCCGCAACCGCAAAAGGTAAGTACGTTCTGGCGAAAAACCTGGGCGGCCTGTTCGCGTGGTCTATCGACTCCGATAACGGCGATATCCTGAACGCGATGAACGAAAGCCTGCTGGGCAGCTCCACGCCAGATCCGGTAGTGACCAACCATGCACCGGTTGCTTCTGCGGCGGATCAAACCGTGACCGGCCCTGCGACCGTGACTCTGGATGGCTCTGCCTCCACCGATCCTGATGGCGATGCGCTGACCTACAAATGGACCCAGATCTCTGGCCCAAGCGTTACCCTGACCAACAGCACCAAAGCGAAAGCGACCTTCTCTGTTGGCGCTGTGACCAGCAACCAGACCCTGGCATTCCGTCTGACCGTGACCGATCCAAAAGGTCTGAGCAGCACCGCTGACGTTCAGGTTGTGAACAAAGCGCCGAAAGCCAACCAGGCCCCTGTGGTTAACCAGATGCAGAACGTCACTCTGGAAGCCGGTCAGACCTACGCGCTGAACGTGCAGGCAGCGGATCCAGACGGTGATGCACTGACCTACGCCTGGAGCGTACCATCTGATATGCACGCGACCGGTACTGATACCTCCAGCGTACAGATCACCGCGCCGGACGTTACAACTGACTCAACCTACACCCTGAGCGTTGTCGTAAGCGACGGTAAAACCAGCGTACAGTCTAACGTACAGGTTACCGTAACGCCGAAAGCCACCCCGGTTGTGCCTGATGAAGACAATACCCCGTCTGACGAAGGCAACACGCCATCCGATGAAGGTAACACCCCATCTGATGAAGGCACTGCAACCGGCAGCTGCGATAACCCGGTAGATGCCAATGCCAGCAAATACGCGGCATGGGAATCCAGCAAAATCTACAACAACGGCGACATGGTCAGCTCCGATAATCTGGTATGGAAAGCGAAGTACTGGACTCAGGGCAACAAACCTGGCTTTAACGCCGATGCATGGGAACTGGTCAGCCAGGTGAAAATGAACTGGCGCTCCGACATGGTCTACAACGGTGGTGACAAGACAACCTATCAAGGTTTCGAGTACCGCGCGAAATGGTGGACAAAAGGTGACAAACCAGGCAACAGCGATGTATGGGTGAAAGAAGGCGCGTCAGCAGACTGCAAATAATCTTCTGAGCTTGAAATTGTGGGTGTGATATCGGCCCACAATCACTGGTCACACCCCGCTTCGGGTGTGGCCAGTACCTTCCACTAATTTAACAGGACGTGTTTGAGGAGAATAAAAAACGGCCACGCAGGTGAAGAATGAAAAGGTTTCTGTTTTTGTTATTGATATTAAGTCATAGCGCATTTGCAAATTGCTGGAATAAAGCGGCGCATTATTATCATATTGATCCGTTTTTACTTTATGCCATCGCGAATGTGGAATCGGGAATGAACCCGTACGCCATTGGCATCAATCATGACGGAACGCGCGATGTCGGATTAATGCAAATCAACAGCTCGCACTTTCCTGAACTTGAACGCAAAGGCATTAATGAAAACCGTCTGATGACAGAGCCCTGCACCTCCATTATGGTCGGCGCCTCTATTTTGTCAGGCATGATTAAGGTTTATGGATACAACTGGGAAGCGGTAGGTGCGTATAACGCCGGGCTTAAAAAAGAAAATTACCCTAAGCGCATGGTCTATGCCCATAAGGTCTGGAAAAAGTATCAGCAGTTAAAATTAGCCGCCCGCGACAGAACCAACTGGTGAGTTTTTTGTTTTTTGAAGAGTACCCCCCCGTATTCTTCAGAAAATGAAAAGCAGCTGTCTGAAGTTTATTTATTAACGGATTAATAAATGAATTTAGATTTATTTAACTTTATCGAAATTAACAGGAATAACCGAGATGAATAAAAGGACATTACTGAGCGTGCTTATTGCCGGTGCCTGCGTAGCGCCGGTAATTGCTCAGGCCACCATGCTGAAGGCGGAAAGCAGTGTGCCTTACACCATGAAAGCCAGCGATCTGGCTAAAAAGGAAAAAGAGCTCACCGATTTCCCACTGATGAAATCCGTGAAGGATACCATCCGTACGCTGGACAACGCTCAGGTCGAGCAGATTGAGCCAGGCCGTGCAGCCAACCCGGTAAACGTGAAACGCGTTGAAGGGATCCTTAAAGAGAGCGACTGGGAATACCTGTTCCCGCTGCGCGCGAAGGATTACAGCTACAGTAACTTCCTGAAAGCCGTGGGTAAATTCCCGGCGCTGTGTGATACCTACAACGATGGCCGCGACAGCGAAGCTATCTGCCGTAAAGAGCTGGCAACCATGTTTGCTCACTTCGCACAGGAAACCGGCGGCCACGAAAGCTGGCGTCCGGAGCCGGAATGGCGTCAGGCACTGGTCTATGTGCGTGAGATGGGCTGGAGCGAAGGCCAGAAGGGCGGCTATAACGGGGAGTGTAACCCGGACGTCTGGCAGGGTCAGACCTGGCCGTGCGGTAAAGACAAAGATGGCGACTTCCTGAGCTACTTTGGCCGCGGCGCTAAGCAGTTGTCCTACAACTACAACTACGGTCCATTCTCTGAAGCAATGTACGGCGATGTCCGCACGCTGCTCGACAAACCTGAGCTGGTGGCCGACACCTGGCTGAACCTGGCGAGCGCCATCTTCTTCTTCGCCTATCCACAGCCGCCAAAACCAAGCATGCTTCAGGTTATCGACGGCACCTGGCAGCCGAACGACCACGATAAAGCCAATGGTCTTGTCCCTGGCTTTGGCGTGACCACCCAGATCATCAACGGCGGCGTAGAGTGCGGTGGCCCGACTGAAATTGCTCAGTCTCAGAACCGTATCAAATACTACAAAGAGTTCGCTAACTACCTGAAAGTCCCTGTACCGGCTGACGAAGTGCTTGGCTGTGCCAACATGAAGCAGTTCGATGAAGGTGGCGCAGGCGCCCTGAAGATCTACTGGGAACAGGACTGGGGATGGAGCGCGGATACCCCAGATGGCAAGACCTACGCTTGCCAGCTGGTGGGTTACCAGACGCCATTTAGCGCGTTCAAAGACGGCGACTACACCAAGTGTGTACAGAAGTTCTTTAACGTGAACATCGTTAACGACGACGGTTCCGCGGTCGTGCCGGATGAAACACCGGCTCCTGCTCCAGCCCCGTCTGAAGATGAGACGCCAGCGCCGACACCAACACCGGATGAAACCCCGGCACCTGTGCCAGACGACATCCCGGCGGTGGTAAACCATGCGCCTGTAGCGCAGATTGCCGGTCCGATCGGTGCGGTTGAAGCCGGTGCGCAGGTCTCCCTGAGCGCAGAAGGCTCTACCGACGAAGATGGCAACAAGCTGACCTACACCTGGCGTTCCCAGGACGGCCAGACCGTTACTGGCGACGATAAAGCGGTGGTGACCTTCAACGCGCCTGAAGCCGCGACGGCGCAGCAGTATGAAATCAGCCTGACCGTCAGCGACGGCGAGCTGAGCAGCACCACCACATACCTGCTGAACGTAAAAGCCAAAGCAGCCACCCCGTCTCAGGACGAAGGCACTTCCGGCTCTTACCCGGCGTGGAGCGCGAACAGCAAGTACAGCGCAGGCGATATCGTGAACAACCACGGTAAACTGTTCCAGTGCAAACCGTTCCCGTACAGCGGCTGGTGTAACAACGCACCAATGTACTATGAACCAGGCGCAGGTCTGGCATGGTCTGAGGCCTGGACGGCTCTGTAAAAGCAAAACGGCAACCTTCGGGTTGCCGTTTTAGTCTTTACTCCCTCTCCCTGTGGGAGAGGGCCGGGGTGAGGGCATCAGCCCGCACCAGATTAACTACCTGTGCAACTTCCCATGGTCCCGCAGCCATGCCGCGGTACGCACAATCCCTTCATCCAGGGTCACAATCGGCTTATACCCCAGCTCGTTCTCCGCGCGCGAAATATCCAGCGTGAAATCAAAATTCAGCTTCGACACGCCGTAATGCGTCAGCGCAGGCTCTTTGGCGGTTTTGCTGCCAAAACGCTCCATGCTGCGGGCAATCATATCCAGCATAGGATAAGGCACCGAGCGAATGCGGCAGTCGATGTGCAGCTCGTCGATCAGGCGCTGCACAATGGTGCGAAGGCGGCAGGGTTCGCCGTTGGTAATGTTATACGCGCGACCGGACGCCAGTTTATCGCTGTCCGGCTGGCTCGCCAGCCACATGGCGTACACGGCATTTTCGTAATAAGTCATGTCCACCAGCGCATCACCGCCGCGCGGCAGCAGCACGCTGCCGTAGTGGTGCATCATCTGCGCGAGGCGCGGAATAAACACTTTATCGTGCGGTCCGAAAAGACTTTGCGGACGCAGGATCGTAAAGCGCGTATGCGGGTTCGACTGCGCCAGCAGGTCGATCACCTCTTCGCTGGCCGCCTTGCTGCGGGCAAACTCACAGGCAAAACGGGCCGGACGGAACGTTTCCTGGATATCCCGGTGGTGGTGGTAGTCGAAGTAGAGCGACGGAGAGGAGATGTGAATAAAGTTACGCACGCCCCAGGCAACGGCCCACTCGCCCAGACGGCGTGTGGCGCGCACGTTGGCGAGATCGAAGGCTTCCTGGGTTCCCCACGGAGAGGTAAAACTGGAGCAGTGCCACAGGGTGTCGATTCCGGCGAGCATCACTTTCGCCTGAGAGGAGACCAGCTCCGTCAGGTCGGCATGGACAAACTCTGCGCCCATTTTTTGCAGCAACTTACCCATCGCCTCGTTGCGACCGGTAGCCCTGACGCTAATGCCTTTGTTGCGCAGAAATTCGACCGCATTTCGGCCTAAGCCGCTGGTCGCCCCGGTAACCAGTACCTTCATAACAATCCACTGTGTTGAAAAGAATTTCGTGCGCATTCTTTCGTGAATTACGGCGGGTTGCAATGGGAAAGGTGAAAGAAAGCGAGTTTTATTTAGTTCTTTTCCGTTTTTTGTTCTGCCAGTTGCGCAATCCGTTTTGCCATCCCGCGGAAGATAAACAGATGTGCGGGGATCATCAGTAACCAGTAGAACAGACCGGGCATCCCATGTGGGTGCCACCAGGCGCGGACGTCCAGTTCACGGCAATCGCCTTTGTCTTTCAGCGTGAAGCAGAGCCGTCCCAGCCCTGGCGCTTTCATGCCGAACAGCAGTGCCAGTTGTTTTTCCGGTTCGACGATGATGACTTTCCAGCTGTCGACCGTATCACCCACTTTGAGGTACGGCTGCGCAGGGCGCCCTTTCGCCAGCCGGTGGCCCACCAGCAGATCCATCGCTCCGCGTGTCTGCCAGAGAATATTGCCGAAGAAATAACGCTCTTTGCCGCCGATCTGGTTCACCACCTCCCACAGTGATGCCAGGCTGGCCGAGGTTTTCACTGTGCAGCCCGCCTGTTTCGGGTAATAACCGTACTCCGGCCGCCAGCGGGCAAACGCCTGCGCGTCGTAGCCCCAGTCGCTGGAGTTCACCAGCTTCTCTTCTTCTTTCAGGGTATGGCGTACCGCGTCGTCAAAACGGATCAGCGTCTGCGGAATTAATGCGCGCAGTTCGCCATCGTCCGCCAGCAGATCGTGCTTCAGCCCCTGGATCAGCGCTTTCGCTGTCGTCGGCGGCACCGAGGTAATAACGTTTAAAAACCACACGGAGATCCAGCGGGTCGGGAAGGGAACGGGGATGAGCCAGCGTCGGCGGCCGCTGACGCGCATAAAATGCTCGAACTGTTCCTGATAGCTCAACACCTCCGGCCCCGCGGCCTCAAGCACGCGGTGCCGTTCGGCGGGATGGTCCAGCAGCGCCACCAGGTAATGCAGCAGGTTTTCCAGGGCAATCGGCGTGGTGCGCGACCGCACCCAGCGCGGTGGGGTGAGTACCGGCAGGTTGTAGACCATATCGCGCATCACTTCGAAGGCGGCAGAGCCCGCGCCGACGATGATCCCCGCCCGCAGTTCGGTGACGGGGATATCCGCACTGCGCAAGGTGTCCGCGGTAAGCTGACGGGCGCGCAGGTGGTCCGACTGCTCATTTTCGGGCACCTGGAGCGAGCTTAAAAAAATCACCTGCTTAACCGGCGTTTGCCGCAGGGCATCGCGGACGTTCAGGGCCACCTGACGTTCGTGGGCGATAAAATCGCCGCCTTCGCCCATGCTGTGCACCAGGTAATACAGCGTGTCGACCCCTTCCAGCAGCGCGGGCAGCGACTCAGGCCAGTTAAGGTCGACGTTGTGGCAGGTGACGCCAGGCAGGTTTAGTTTTTGCAGGCGTTCCGTGTTGCGTGCCGCTGCCAGCACCTGATGCCCCTGCTGGCTTAACGCCGTGGTCAGATGCTGACCGATATACCCGCTGGCACCGAGCACCAGAATACGTTGCGGCACGTTCTGCTCCTTAACGCTGTAAAAACGCCTGCCAGTGTTTCACGACGTCCAACAGCTGCTCGCGGCTGACGTCGAGATGCATCACCAGACGCACAACGGGTGACGCGTTGATCAGTACGCCACGCGCTTTCATGAACTCCCCAAGCGCAGCGGCGTGCTCATCACCCACGCGAACAAACAGCATGTTGGTGTCGTGTCGCATCACGTCGGCGCCAATTTCACGCAGTTGCCCGGCCATCCACGCGGCGTTGTCGTGATCGTCCTGCAGACGTGCCACGTTGTTTTTAAGGGCATACAGACCCGCTGCGGCCAGAATACCGGCCTGGCGCATGCCGCCGCCGGTCATCTTGCGCCAGCGGTTGGCGCGTTTGATGTAGTCCGCATCGCCCACCAGCAGAGAACCCACGGGGGTGCCCAGCCCTTTTGAGAGGCAGATGGTGAACGAGTCACAATACTGCGTAATCTCGTTCAGCTCGCAGCCGTAGGCTACCACGGCGTTAAAGATTCGTGCGCCGTCCACGTGCAGGCCGAGCCTGCGCTCGCGGGTAAATTCCCACGCCGCTTTGAGGTACTCGCGCGGCAGGACTTTGCCGTTGTGGGTGTTTTCAAGGCTGAGTAATTTGGTGCGGGCGAAGTGGATGTCGTCGGCTTTGATTTTTGCGGCGACCTTGTCGAGCGGGAGAGTGCCGTCCGGTGCGGCGTCGATCGGCTGCGGCTGAATGCTGCCGAGCACCGCCGCGCCGCCCGCTTCGTACAGGTAGTTATGCGCTCCCTGGCCGACGATGTACTCTTCACCGCGTTCGCAGTGGCTGAGCAGCGCCACCAGGTTGGCCTGCGTTCCGGTGGGCAGGAACAGGGCGGCCTCTTTACCGCTGAGTTCTGCGGCATAGCGCTGCAGTTCGTTGACCGTTGGATCGTCACCGTAGACGTCGTCCCCGACCGGGGCGGCCATCATCTCTTCGAGCATGGCGCGACTCGGACGGGTAACGGTATCACTGCGTAAATCAATCATTTCACATCCCTTTATTTTAAGAGGTCATGCGAAATGTTTTACCTGAGCCAGTTAGTTTTTGCCAGTTCGATCACTTCATCGCCGCGGCCGCTGATGATCGCCCGCAGCATGTAGAGGCTAAAGCCTTTGGCCTGCTCCAGCTTGATCTGCGGCGGGATGGCCAGCTCCTCTTTGGCGACCACCACATCCACCAGCACCGGGCCGTCGATGGAAAACGCCCGTTGCAGGGCTTCATCCACCTCGGAGGCTTTCTCCACGCGGATACCGGTTATGCCGCAGGCTTCGGCAATGCGGGCAAAGTTGGTGTCGTGCAGCTCGGTGCCGTCCGTCAGATAGCCCCCGGCCTTCATCTCCATCGCCACAAAGCCCAGCACGCTGTTATTGAAGACCACGATTTTCAGCGGCAGCTTCATCTGCACCACCGAGAGGAAATCGCCCATCAGCATGCTGAATCCGCCGTCACCGCACATCGCCACCACCTGACGCTCCGGGGCGGTGGCTTTGGCGCCCAGCGCCTGCGGCATGGCGTTGGCCATCGAGCCGTGGTTGAACGAGCCGAGCAGGCGGCGTTTGCCGTTCATCTTCAGGTAGCGTGCCGCCCAGACGGTTGGCGTGCCGACGTCGCAGGTAAAGATGGCATCGTCGTCCGCGAAGTGGCTGATCTGCTGCGCGAGATACTGCGGGTGGATCGCTTTGTCGCTCGGTTTGGCGAGATCGTCCAGCCCCTTACGCGCATCGCGGTAATCGCTCAGGGCTTTGTCGAGGAATTTACGATCCGTTTTCTCTTCCAGCAGCGGCAGCAGGGCGGCAAGGGTGGATTTAATGTCGCCCACCAGCGCCATATCGACCTTGCTGTGTGCACCGATGCTGGCCGGGTTAATATCGATCTGAATGATTTTGGCATCCGTCGGGTAGAACGCGCGATAGGGGAACTGGGTACCGAGCAGGATCAGCGTGTCGGCATTCATCATGGTATGGAAGCCGGACGAAAAACCGATCAGCCCGGTCATGCCCACGTCGTAGGGGTTATCGTACTCAACGTGCTCTTTGCCGCGCAGGGCATGAACAATTGGGGCTTTTAGCTTACCT
Organism: Enterobacter sp. 03-F-07-AD-ECC; assembly: GCF_047530935.1. Classification (NCBI taxonomy): domain Bacteria; kingdom Pseudomonadati; phylum Pseudomonadota; class Gammaproteobacteria; order Enterobacterales; family Enterobacteriaceae; genus Enterobacter; species Enterobacter sp. 03-F-07-AD-ECC. Next base: position 347,700 of record NZ_JBLKBZ010000001.1, read on the forward strand.
GCAAATTCAAGGAGTTCCTTGTGCGCGCCAGCACAGCCGCTGCCGCACATCAGGGCGATATTGCTGGCGTAACGCAGCAGTTGCGCCAGTTTTTTCAGCTCCTCTTCAGCTGGGGTAACGACCGGCTGGGGGGCGTGATACCAGTGGGTGCTGGCCCCTTCGGGCGCAGCCTTGAGCGCCACATCCCCCGGGATCACGACCACAGAAACACCGCGGTTCAGCACCGCCTTGCGCATGGCTATCGCCAGAACCTGCGGGATCTGCTCCGGCGAGGACACCAGCTCGCAATAGTGGCTGCATTCACGGAACAGCTCCTGCGGATGCGTCTCCTGAAAATAGCCACTGCCGATTTCAGATGAGGGAATATGGGCGGCAATTGCCAGCACCGGCACGTGATTGCGGTGACAGTCGAACAGCCCGTTAATCAGATGCAGGTTCCCTGGGCCACACGATCCGGCGCAGACGGCCAGCTCCCCGGTGAGCTGTGCTTCAGCCCCGGCGGCAAAGGCGGCGACCTCCTCATGACGGGTCGGCATCCATTCAATGGTTTTCATTTTGTTGAGGCTGTCGCTCAGCCCGTTCAGTGAATCGCCGGTTACGCCCCAGATACGTTTTACACCTGCCTGTTCAAGGGTCTTCGCTATGTATGCAGCCACGGTTTGTTTCATGGTTGTCCGTCTCCTTTTTGTGATATCGCTTACAAGCTTAGAAGAAAGTCACTGTATTGCCTGCATAATACCCCTCATTTCAGGGTGGTTTTCACCGGCAATGATTCGGCATAATCTGGCGACAGATTGGGTGAAAACGGGAATCATTTCAGATGGTTAAATCATTGTTAATTGCTGTAAACGAAAAGCTAACGTGCGACGATCTCGGCAAACTCTTGTTACGACTTGCCGTCGGTGGGCTGATGTTGTTTCACGGATTACACAAGTTATTTGGCGGTGTGGGCTTCATCAGCGGCCTGCTGGTGGAAAAAGGGCTGCCGGGGTTTATTGCTTACGGCGTATTGATTGGCGAAGTGGTGGCACCGATCCTGATCATTGTCGGCCTCTTTACGCGCCCGGCGGCGCTGGTACTGGCGTTTACCATGATTGTGGCATGGCTGATGGTGGGCACGGGCAAAACCTTTGCACTCGATGCCGTCGGTGCGTGGGCCATTGAGAGCCTGGTGTATTTCTTTATCGGCTCGCTGGCGGTGGCGTTTTTAGGGGCAGGGCGGTACGCGGTAGGGAAAGGTCCTGCGTGGCGATAGGGTTGTTGTAGGTCGGGTAAACGTAGTGCCACCCGACAAAAAGCCCGGTGGCGCTGACGCTTACCGGGCCTACGATCGAACATTTAACGTTTATCGTTTATGCAAGGACCAGGTCCCCCTGCGGATGACATGAGCACGCCAGCACATAACCTTCAGCAATTTCTGCATCGGTCAGCGTCATGGTGCTGGTCACGCTGTACTCCCCGGAGACTACCTTCGTTTTACAGCAACCGCATACGCCCGCGCGACAGGCAGCTACCACCGGCACCTTATTGCTTTCCAGCGCCTCCAGCAGCGTGGTGCCGACGCGGCCAAAGAAGGTTTGTGCCGGTTGCAGTTTGGTGAACTGAATCCCGCTGGTTGCCGCCTCCGCCACCGGCGTGAAGAACTGCTCTTTGAAGAAGCGGGTTACGCCCAGGGCTTTCACTTCCTGTTCCACAATCTCCATATACGGTGCCGGGCCGCAGGTCATCACGGTACGGTTCGCTATATCGGGCACGCTTTGCAGCAGCTCGCGGCTCAGACGACCCTCGACAAAACCGTGCGTCGCGTTGTGCTCTGCCACCAGCGTCACCGGATAGTTGTGCCACTCATCGGCAAAGATCACATCGTCCGGCGAGCGCACGCTGTAGATCACCTGCACGTCGGCCTGCGGGCGGTTTTTGGCCAGCCAGCGACGCATTGACATGATCGGCGTGATGCCACAGCCCGCGGCCAGCAGCAGGAATTTATCTTCGCTTTTGTCGTCACAGGTAAATTCCCCCTGCGCGTCAGACAGCCAGATGTAATCCCCGCGCTTGACGTCGCGCGTGAGCCACTGCGAGCCTGCACCGTCATCGATGCGGCGGATAGTGAGCGTAATGTATTCGCTCACGCCCGGCGTCGAGGAGATCGTATAGGCGCGCAATGTGTCCGCGGAGTTGCGGACACTGACCAGCGCATACTGACCGGCACGGTACGGGTAGTAGTCATGGCACAGCAGCGACAGCGTCCACACATCCGGCGTCTCCTGATGGATGTGATGAACCTGCATCCGCCACGGGCACTGAGAGGTTGGCATGGTCATGAAATACTCCTTACGCGCTCAGCAGTTGCTGCATATCTTCTTCTACGGTGGTCACGGAACGCAGACCGAATTTCTCGTTCAGCACGGCCAGCAGGTCCGGCGTCAGGAAGCCTGGCGCGGTTGGGCCGGTGACGATATTGGTTACGCCCAGAGAGAGCAGGGTCAGCAGGATCACAATCGCTTTCTGCTCGAACCAGGAGAGCACCAGCGACAGCGGCAGATCGTTCACGCCGCAGCCCAGTTTCTCCGCCAGCGTGACCGCCAGAATGATGGCTGAATAGGCATCGTTACACTGACCAGCATCCACCAGACGCGGCAGCCCTTCAATGTTGCCGAAGTCCAGCTTGTTGAAACGGTATTTACCGCAGGCCAGCGTCAGGATCAGGCAATCTTCTGGCACGCGGGTGGCGAAATCGGTGAAGTAGTTACGCTCACCGCGTGCGCCGTCACAGCCGCCAATCAGGAAGATGTGGCGCAGTTTTTCACGGCTGACGAGGTCAATCAGCGAGTCTGCGGCGCCGAGCAGCGTTTCGCGGCCAAAGCCAACGGTGATGAGGTGCGGAATTTCACTGTACGGGAAGCCTGCCATCTGCTGCGCCTGGGCGATCACCGGGCCGAAATCGTCACCTTCAAGGTGGCTCACGCCCGGCCAGCCGACGATGCTGCGGGTCCAGATGCGGTCATCATACGCGCCGACGGTCGGGTCGATGATGCAGTTAGAGGTCATCACAATCGGGCCCGGGAAGCGGGCGAATTCAACCTGCTGATTCTGCCAGCCGCTGCCGTAGTTCCCGATCAGATGTTTGAATTTACGCAGTTCCGGGTAGCCGTGTGCGGGCAGCATTTCGCCGTGGGTATAGACGTTAACGCCGGTGCCTTCGGTCTGCTTCAGCAGGTTGTAGAGATCTTTCAGGTCGTGGCCGGAGATGAGAATACATTTGCCTTCGGTCGCTTTCACATTGACCTGCGTTGGCGTTGGATGACCGTAGGTGCTGGTTTCACCGGCATCCAGAATGCTCATCACTTTGAAGTTCATCTGGCCGATTTCCATGGAGCACTCAAGCAGCGCATTCATATCGGCAGGCCAGGTGCCCAGCCACGCCATGATTTTGTGGTACTGCGCGTAGATGTCGTTATCGTACTGGCCAAGCACGTGCGCGTGCTCCATATAGGCTGCGGCACCTTTCAGGCCGTACAGGCACAGCAGGCGCAGGCCGAGAATGTTCTCGCCAATCGCGGCTTTGTCTTTGTTCGGGGTAAATTCTGCGGCCTGACGCTGTAATTCGCCCAGGTCGTCACTCACCAGCTGCAGTTCTGACATCGGGTTGTCCACGCGGGCGCTGGCATCGGCATTCAGGCACTGCGCTTTCAGCGCTTCGCGCAGGGCAATCGCTTCACGGGCGTACCCGACAATGCGCGGCGAATCAAAGTTAACGTTAGTCAGCGTGGAGAAAAAGGCGCGCGGCGCAAAGCTGTCTACGTAGTGGTCGACAATACCGTACTCGCGGGCTTTGAATGCCCAGGCGGAAAGTCCCTGCAGGGCAGCAATCAGCAGATCCTGCAGGTCTGATGTTTCTGCGGTTTTACCGCACATACCCTGCGCGTAAGAACAGCCATTGCCTGCCGGGGTACGGATAGTTTGTTCACATTGCACACAAAACATAATCACACCTGTTAAAGTTATATTTGATATACATGTTTAAGGTTATGCCTGTGTCCGGGCGGTGAAAAGGGCTTTTTTTGACAAAGTAGAGGGAGATTGATTTAGCGCAATTTTGGCGGCAGGAACCCTACCGCCAGAGAGGTATCAGGCGGAGAAAAAGGCCATCAGAACAGGCACCAGCAGGCTCAGAATAAAGCCGTGTACGATGGCGGCGGGCACCATTTCCAGCCCGCCAGAGCGTTGTAATACCGGCAGGGTAAAGTCCATCGACGTCGCCCCGCTCAGACCCAGCGCGGTAGAGCGGCTGCGGCGAACCAGACCCGGGATCAGCATGATGGCGATTAACTCCCGCGCCAGGTCGTTAAAGAAGGCGGCGCTGCCAATAACAGGGCCAAACGACTCGGTTAGCAGAATACCGGAGAGGGAATACCAGCCAAATCCGGAGGCCATGGCCAGGCCGGTTTTGAGCGGCAGGTCGAGAATCAAGGCGTTAATGACGCCTGCCACCATTGAACTGGCGACCACAATAACGGCAACAATCATTCCCCGACGATTCAGGACAATCTGTTTCAGGGTCATGCCATTATTGCGTAACTGGATACCAATAAGGAACAGCAGGAAGATCAGGGTATATTCGCTGGCTTCGGTGGCGTGCTGCAAAAAAGGCCATCCGGTGAGCCCAAGGACAAAACCGAGCACCACGACGCCGCACAGTTTTAATGATTCCAGCGCCATCGCAATCCGGGAAGGCAGTTTTTCCTGATGGTGATGGTTTTTCCACGGAATAGTGCGCTCAAGCCAGAATAAGGCGGCGATATTGCAGAGCAAAATAACCACAACAGTGACCGCAGAATAATGCAGGATGGAAAGCAGATTGGTCGCCAGGTTATCCAGAAAGGCCAGGCTAATCCCCATAAAGAACAGAATGACGTAAACAATCCAGCTGAGAAAACGGTTGATAAGCCGTAATGCCGATGCCTGATGCAGCGGGATAAGATAGCCCACAATCAGGGGCAGCAGAATAATGAGGAGTCCTGAGAACATGAACAACCGGTCCTTGTGAGTAGCTGTTGAGCGCCAGAGACACTACCCAATAAAGGCTGTTCAGTAAAGCGGCAAAAGAAAGCCGGGTGTCGGCTGCGCCTTACCCGGCCTGTTGCCCTCACCCTGGCCCTCTCCCACAGGGAGAGGGAGGGAAAGATTAATCGCGTTTTTCCAGCAGGGTGCGATACAGCACGCCGCCCAGAATACCGCCGACGATCGGCATTACCCAGAACAGCCACAGCTGCTCAAGTGCCCAACCGCCCTGGAAGATGGCGACGGCGGTGCTGCGCGCCGGGTTCACCGAGGTGTTGGTCACCGGAATGGAGATCAGGTGAATAAGCGTCAGTGCCAGACCAATGGCGATAGGCGCGAAGCCCGCAGGGGCGTATTTGTCGGTCGCGCCGTGGATCACCAGCAGGAAGCCGGCGGTCAGCACAATTTCAATCACAATGGCAGAGAGCATAGAGTAGCCGCCAGGCGAGTGCTCACCGAAGCCGTTGGAAGCAAAACCGCTGGCTGCGGCGTCAAAGCCGGCTTTACCGCTGGCAATCACGTACAGCACCGCGGCAGCAATAATACCGCCCACAACCTGAGCGACAATATAGCCAATGACCTCTTTGGCCGGGAAGCGACCACCAGCCCATAAGCCTAATGTCACGGCCGGGTTAAAATGACCACCGGAAATATGTCCTACGGCGAAGGCCATGGTTAATACCGTTAAACCAAATGCCAGCGCGACGCCGACAAAACCAATGCCGAGTTCCGGAAATGCTGCTGCCAGAACGGCACTACCGCAGCCACCAAACACCAGCCAGAATGTACCAAAGCATTCTGCTGCTAATTTTCTGAACATAACCACCTCAATTAACTACCGCACGCTTTCCCGCGCGCGGGATATATCGCCATAAAGGGATGACGACTCAAAGAGCCATTATTTTAGAAACCAACAACACCCCTTCGCCACTTAAATAAATTCGGATAATTTGATTTAAGGCAATGTGATGTCAATCCTTGTTCAAACTGGAGGTGAATAGATCATAGTCCAATTTGCGGGCGATAGTTTGTGGTGCTATTGAGACTATTTCAAATGAAACCTTGCACGTAAATTCTGAATTTTTCGTGCTGAGACAAAATAATCAGGAGGCCTGACAGTGTTCTGCGCGGCATCCTCCCGCTATACTGCTGATAACTTAAAGGAAAAAGTGATCATTTCTCGGGGGATGTATGCTTCTCGAACGTGTGGAAATTGTCGGGTTTCGCGGTATAAACCGTCTGTCACTCCAGTTGGAGCAGAATAACGTCCTCATCGGCGAGAACGCCTGGGGTAAGTCCAGCCTGCTGGACGCGCTGACGCTGCTGCTTTCGCCCGAAGGCGATTTGTATCACTTCGTTCATGATGATTTCTGGTTTCCACCCGGCGATGTCAACGGCCGTGAGAAGCATCTCCATATCATTCTGACGTTCCGCGAATCCGAGCCGGGGCGTCACCGGGTGCGTCGCTTCCGCCCGATGTCACCGTGCTGGGTTCAGAGCGATGATGGCTTCCACCGTATTTTTTATCGTCTGGAAGGCGAGATGTCAGAGAATGAAGGGGTGCTGACCCTGCGTGAATTTCTCGACCAGAAAGGCAACCCCATACCGCTGGACAATATCGACGAGCTGGCCCGGCATCTGATTCGTTTGATGCCGGTGCTACGCTTGCGCGATGCGCGTTTTATGCGGCGTATCCGTAACGGTACCGTGCCGCATATGCCGGAAGTAGAAGTCACCGCCCGCGAGCTTGATTTCCTGGCACGCGAGCTGGTTTCGCGTCCGCAAAATCTCACCGATGGGCAAATCCGCCAGGGGCTCTCTGCCATGGTGCAACTGCTGGAGCACTATTTTTCCGAGCAGGGAACCTCGCAGTCGCGCCATCGTCTGATGCGCCGTCGGTCCCATGATGAGCAACGAAGCTGGCGCTATCTCGATATCATTAACCGGATGATCGACCGGCCCGGCGGACGCACTCATCGGGTGATTTTGCTGGGGCTGTTTTCCACTCTTCTACAGGCCAAGGGAACCGTTCGTCTGGATCGCGATGCGCGTCCGCTGCTGCTGGTGGAAGACCCGGAAACACGTCTGCATCCCATCATGCTCTCCGTTGCCTGGCACCTGTTAAATCTGCTGCCGCTTCAGCGCATTACCACCACCAATTCCGGCGAGTTGTTGTCGCTGACGCCGGTCGAGTATGTTTGCCGCCTGGTGCGTGAATCATCGCGCGTTTCTGCTTACCGGCTGGGGCCGGGAGGGATGAATGCCGAGGATGGTCGCCGTATTGCGTTTCATATCCGCTTTAATCGCGCCTCGTCGCTTTTTGCCCGCTGCTGGCTTCTGGTGGAGGGGGAAACCGAGACCTGGGTCATCAACGAGCTGGCGCGCCAGTGCGGCCACCATTTTGATGCGGAGGGGATTAAGGTCATCGAGTTTGCGCAGTCAGGGTTAAAGCCGCTGATCAAATTCGCCCGGCGGATGGGCATAGAATGGCACGTGCTGGTCGACGGCGATGAGGCGGGTAAAAAATACGCATCCACCGTGCGCAGCCTGTTGAACGATGAGCGAGAAGAAGAGCGGGATCATTTAACCATGCTGCCCGCCATGGACATGGAGCACTTTATGTACCGCCAGGGGTTCGATGACGTGTTCCACAGGATAGCGATGGTGCCGGTCGATGTGCCGATGAACATGCGGCGCGTGATCGCCAAAGCGATCCACCGCTCTTCAAAACCGGATTTAGCCATTGAAGTGGCAACAGAAGCAGGGCGGAGAGGGATCGAATCGGTGCCTACGCTGCTGCGTAAAATGTTCTCCCGCGTCCTGTGGCTGGCACGCGGGAAAGCCGATTAACGTCGGGTTGCCTGGGTGACCTGCTCTGTCAGGCTATCCAGCAGCTCATAGCGGCGGCGATATTCCGCGCGTTTTTTACTGGCAATCTCTTCCATGGACTTACGCGGCATGGCAAGCGGCAGTTCAAAGTTACCGTTATCCTGTTTGTGTCCGCCGAGGGAGATCCAGAAGCTGTCGTAATCCGCCAGCAGTTTCCCCTCTTTTTTCTTGCGATATCGCCAGCTGCGATAGATGTGGGTGGCATTACTCACCGCTACAATCTGCTCCACCGGAAAGGCGCTGCCGAGCGTCATGACAGCTTCAACCAGCAGTCGTTTCGGGAAAAGGCCATGGCACGCCTTGGTTGCTTTCTGGATCAGCTCATGCGGAACGTGGGCTTTCGCCCCCTGCAGGCCGCCGATAAAGAGCGTGCTTTTGCCTTCAAACGGGCACAGCGTAAACGTTATTTCCGCCAGCACGGTATCCTGATGGTCACTGAAAAAGAGGGTAGCTTCTCCCTCTTTATCCAGGAACGCATCGGCGCACAACCGAACGGTAAACTGCTGTTCATCCTTACCGGTTAAGGTCAGGAGCGTCACGCCCTGCTTAGAAAGATAGCCTTTGTGCAGCGCGGCCGGCAGGTGGTCACTCATGGTCTGGTAGTGCCAGTTCAGGGCTTCCAGCGCATGCGGGCGATCCATATTCACGGTCAGCCAAGGGCGATGCAGGCGACAGGGCAGGCCGGGCTGGACCTGCAGCATTTGCATCAAACGGGGCTGCTTTGCCAGGCTTGAGAGCAGACGTGCGGTGCTGAGCGGCGTCGCCAGCGTGCGAAGCGCAAACTTACGTCGATAGGCGGGGTTTTGCCATGCCAGGCCCGGCGTAATGGCGCCAGTGACCAGACTTTTAAACAGCTGCCAGCCGGATTTAGGCTGCGACAGAGTGGAATACGGTGTATCGACGATGGAAGACATGTGAGATCCTGCTTCTTATGGAATGGCGTTATTTCAGCAGGCCCTTTGTCAACGTTGTGTCAACAAATCCAGGCATTTCCTGAATTCAGGGGTTTCGTTGAGGAGTGGTTTAGATAGAATCGACGTTGATGTAAGCCAGAATAATTATTTGGAATATTTATGAACCTTAAGGGAAAACGCAGAAAGTGGTTTCTGCTGCTGGCGATAGTGGTGATAGCGGGCGGATACTGGTTATGGCAAGTGCTCAACGCGCCGGTTCCGCAGTATCAAACGCTGATCGTCCGTCCGGGTGAATTGCAGCAAAACGTGCTGGCGACCGGCAAACTTGATGCGCTGCGCAAGGTTGACGTGGGCGCACAGGTTAGCGGGCAGTTAAAAACGCTGTCCGTTGAGATTGGCGATAAGGTGAAAAAGGGGCAGCTGCTCGGCGTTATCGACCCGGAACAGGCTGAAAACCAGATCCGGGAAGTGGAAGCCACGCTGATGGAGCTGCGCGCACAGCGTGCGCAGGCGCTGGCGGAACGTAATCTTGCCCAGGTGACCCTGACGCGTCAGCAGGCGCTGGCTAAAACACAGGCGATCTCGAAACAGGATCTCGACACGGCCGCCACCGAACTGGCGGTGAAACAGGCGCAGATTGGCACTATTGACGCGCAAATCAAGCGCAACCAGGCCTCGCTGGATACGGCGAAAACCAACCTCGATTATACGAAGATTGTGGCGCCCATGGCCGGGGAAGTGACCCAGATCACCACGCTTCAGGGTCAGACGGTGATTGCCGCCCAACAGGCGCCGAACATTCTGACGCTGGCGGACATGAGCACTATGCTGGTGAAAGCGCAGGTTTCCGAGGCGGATGTTATCCATCTTAAGCCGGGGCAGAACGCCTGGTTTACCGTACTGGGCGATCCGCAGACGCGCTATGAAGGCGTGCTGAAGGACATTCTGCCCACGCCGGAAAAAGTGAACGATGCGATCTTCTACTATGCCCGTTTTGAAGTCCCCAACCTGCAGGGCGTGCTGCGTCTGGATATGACCGCGCAGGTCCATATTCAGCTGACCGGCGTCAAAAACGTGCTGACTGTTCCGCTCTCTGCGCTGGGGGAATCCGCCGGGGATAACCGCTATAAGGTGAAGGTGCTACGCAACGGCGAAACGCGCGAGCGTGAAGTGGTGATTGGCGCACGCAACGATACCGACGTGGTGGTGGTGAAAGGGCTGGAAGAGGGTGACGAGGTAGTCACCAGCGAAACCCTGCCCGGAGCGGCGAAATGACGGCGTTGCTTGAGCTGACTGATATTCGTCGCAGCTATCCGTCGGGCGATGGTCCGGTGGAGGTGCTGAAGGGCATCTCCCTGCGCGTGGAAGCGGGCGAGATGGTGGCGATTGTTGGCGCGTCGGGTTCCGGTAAATCGACGCTGATGAACATTCTTGGCTGTCTGGATAAACCGACCAGCGGTACCTACCGCGTGGCCGGAACGGACGTTTCCACTCTGGACGGCGACGCGCTGGCAAAGCTGCGTCGGGAACACTTCGGCTTTATCTTTCAGCGTTACCATCTGCTCTCTCACCTGAGTGCGGCGCAGAACGTGGAGGTCCCGGCGGTCTATGCAGGCGTGGAGCGCAAGAAACGCCTTGCGCGGGCGCAGGCGCTGTTAACGCGTCTTGGCCTGGCGGAGCGGGTAGATTATCAGCCCTCGCAGCTTTCTGGCGGTCAGCAGCAGCGCGTGAGTATTGCCCGTGCGCTGATGAACGGCGGTCAGGTGATCCTGGCCGATGAACCCACCGGAGCGCTCGACAGCCATTCCGGTGAAGAGGTGATGGCGATCCTCCATCAGCTTCGCGATCAGGGGCACACGGTCATTATCGTGACTCACGATCCGCAGGTGGCGGCGCAGGCTGAGCGCATTATCGAGATCCACGACGGCGAGCTGGTGAGCAACCCGCCGCCGCGTGCGTCCAGAGCGGCCGCGCCAAAAGAAGCCTTGCCTGCTGCAACCGGCTGGGGACAGTTTTCCAGCGGTTTTCGCGAGGCGCTGACCATGGCCTGGCTGGCGATGGCGGCCAATAAAATGCGCACCCTGCTGACCATGCTTGGGATCATCATCGGTATTGCATCGGTGGTGTCGATTGTGGTGGTGGGCGATGCAGCCAAACAGCTGGTGCTGGCGGATATCCGCGCTATCGGGACCAACACCATTGACGTCTATCCCGGGAAAGACTTTGGTGATGACGAACCGCAGTATCAGCAGGCGTTGAAATACGACGACCTGGCGGCCATTCAGAAACAGCCGTGGGTCAATTCGGCGACTCCTGCCGTGTCGCAAAACCTTCGCCTGCGCGTGGGTAACGTGGACGTTGCTGCCAGCGCGAATGGCGTCAGCGGAGATTATTTCAACGTCTACGGCATGACCTTCAGCGAAGGGGCGACCTTCAACGCCGAACAGCTGGCGGGCAGGGCGCAGGTGGTGGTACTGGACGCGAACTCGCGCAGACAGCTCTTCCCCAATAAAACCAACGTCGTGGGCGAAGTGATCCTCGTAGGGAACATGCCAGCCACCGTGATTGGCGTGGCGGAAGAGAAGCAGTCCATGTTTGGCAGCAGCAAGATCCTGCGGGTCTGGCTACCGTACAGCACCATTTCCGGGCGGATTATGGGGCAGTCATGGCTGAACTCCATCACCGTGCGCGTCAAGGAGGGTTATGACAGCGCGCTGGCCGAACAGCAGCTTGAGCGGCTGTTAACCCTGCGTCACGGGAAGAAGGATTTCTTCACCTGGAATATGGACGGCCTCTTGAAAACGGCGGAAAAGACCACACGTACTCTTCAGCTGTTCCTCACGCTGGTGGCGGTGATTTCGCTGGTCGTTGGCGGTATCGGGGTAATGAATATCATGCTGGTCTCGGTGACGGAACGTACCCGGGAAATTGGTATTCGCATGGCGGTCGGGGCCAGAGCCAGCGACGTGCTGCAGCAATTTTTGATTGAAGCGGTGCTGGTGTGTCTGGTGGGCGGCGCCATGGGGATTGCGCTGTCGATGATGATCGCCTTTGCCCTGCAGATTTTCTTACCCGGCTGGGAGATTGGGTTTTCACCGGTGGCCATTCTTACCGCATTTTTATGTTCGACCTTTACCGGCATCTTGTTTGGCTGGCTGCCGGCTCGCAACGCGGCGCGGCTGGATCCGGTGGATGCGCTGGCTCGGGAATAACCCGAAAATAAAAATGCCAGCCGATCGGGCTGGCATTTTGACTGCGGGATGTACACAATAAAACAGAGAGCTAAGCAACCGTTTCTGCTTCAATCGGTACGATAAGGCTTGCGTGATTGCCTTTGGGTCCCTGATGTACATCGAACCGGACGGACTGCCCGGCTTTGAGCGTTCTGTAACCATCCATCTGAATGGTGGAATAGTGAGCGAATATATCCTCGCCGCCGCCTTCGGGGCAGATGAAGCCAAACCCTTTGGCGTTGTTGAACCACTTAACAGTACCCATTTCCATGCTTCGACATCCTTCGTAAATCTTATAAGTTAAGATGGAATGAACCGGTGGTGGAGTGGGGGCTGTTCAAAACCTCGCCATCTCACGCTTGTACAATTTAGAGAATCGAAAGACATCGTCAAGCGTTTGGCGCTGGAGATGGGACAATAATCAACCAAAGTTTGAAGCAGTTAACGCTATTGCAACAGTTTGTGACAGACATCGCGGATGACAGTAATAGATGATTGTTATCTAACATCTGAGGTAGATTCAAAGTGGTTATGCAAAATGGGTAAGACCAACGACTGGCTGGATTTTGACCAGCTGGCGGAAGACAAAGTGCGTGACGCGCTAAAACCGCCATCTATGTATAAAGTTATGTTAATGAACGATGATTACACGCCGATGGAATTTGTTATTGACGTGCTACAAAAGTTCTTTTCTTATGATGTAGAACGTGCAACGCAACTGATGCTTACCGTTCATTATCGTGGCAAAGCTATCTGCGGCATCTTTACCGCCGAGGTGGCAGAAACCAAAGTGGCGATGGTGAACGACTATGCGAGGGAGAACGAGCATCCGTTGCTGTGTACGCTGGAAAAGGCCTGATAAGGCATAAAATTGGGGGAGGTGCCTATGCTCAATCAAGAACTGGAACTCAGTTTAAATATGGCTTTCGCCAGAGCGCGTGAGCACCGACATGAGTTTATGACCGTCGAGCATTTACTGCTCGCACTGCTTAGCAACCCATCTGCCCGCGAAGCGCTGGAAGCCTGCTCCGTGGATCTGGTGGCGCTACGTCAGGAACTCGAAGCCTTCATCGAACAAACGACACCGGTGCTGCCAGCCAGTGAAGAAGAGCGCGACACACAGCCGACGCTCAGCTTCCAGCGTGTGCTGCAGCGCGCGGTATTCCACGTCCAGTCTTCCGGACGTAGCGAAGTGACGGGCGCAAACGTCCTGGTCGCCATCTTCAGTGAGCAGGAGTCGCAGGCGGCCTACCTGCTGCGCAAACACGAAGTCAGCCGACTCGATGTGGTTAACTTTATTTCCCACGGCACGCGCAAAGACGAGCCTAACCAGGCATCGGATCCCAGCAATCAGGTCAATAACAATGAAGAGCAAGCAGGCGGGGAGGATCGTATGGAAAACTTCACCACCAACCTTAATCAGCTTGCTCGCGTTGGCGGTATCGACCCGCTGATTGGTCGCGATAAAGAGCTGGAGCGCGCGATTCAGGTGCTGTGCCGTCGCCGCAAAAATAACCCGCTGCTGGTGGGGGAATCGGGCGTGGGTAAAACCGCGATTGCCGAAGGTCTCGCCTGGCGCATTGTGCAGGGCGACGTACCGGAAGTGATTGCCGATTGCACTATCTACTCGCTGGATATCGGCTCTTTGCTGGCGGGCACCAAATACCGTGGTGATTTTGAAAAACGCTTCAAGGCGCTGTTAAAACAGCTGGAGCAGGATACCAACAGCATCCTGTTTATCGATGAAATTCATACCATCATCGGTGCGGGTGCCGCTTCGGGTGGGCAGGTGGACGCCGCTAACCTGATCAAACCGCTGCTCTCCAGCGGCAAGATCCGGGTGATTGGCTCGACCACTTACCAGGAGTTCAGCAACATTTTTGAGAAGGATCGTGCCCTGGCACGTCGCTTCCAGAAAATCGATGTCACTGAACCGTCCGTCGAGGAAACGGTGCAGATCATCAACGGCCTGAAACCGAAGTATGAAGCGCACCACGACGTGCGTTACACCGCGAAAGCGGTGCGTGCGGCGGTGGAGCTGGCGGTGAAATACATCAACGATCGCCATTTGCCGGATAAGGCGATTGACGTGATTGACGAGGCAGGGGCGCGTGCGCGTCTGATGCCAGCCAGCAAGCGTAAGAAAACCGTCAACGTGGCGGATATTGAGTCCGTAGTGGCTCGTATCGCGCGCATTCCTGAGAAGAGCGTTTCTCAGAGCGATCGCGACACGCTGCGTACCCTTGGCAATCGTCTGAAGATGCTGGTCTTTGGTCAGGATAAAGCCATTGAGGCCTTAACCGAAGCGATCAAGATGGCCCGTGCCGGACTGGGGCATGAGCATAAGCCTGTCGGTTCGTTCCTGTTCGCCGGTCCAACCGGTGTCGGGAAAACCGAAGTAACGGTGCAGCTCTCCAAAGCGCTGGGCATTGAACTGCTGCGCTTTGATATGTCCGAGTATATGGAGCGTCACACCGTCAGCCGTCTGATTGGTGCGCCTCCGGGATACGTGGGCTTTGACCAGGGCGGTCTGCTCACCGACGCGGTGATCAAGCATCCACATGCGGTACTGCTGCTCGATGAAATCGAGAAAGCGCACCCGGACGTGTTCAACATCCTGCTGCAGGTGATGGACAACGGGACGCTGACCGACAACAACGGGCGCAAGGCGGACTTCCGTAACGTGGTGCTGGTGATGACCACCAACGCCGGGGTACGTGAAACCGAGCGTAAATCCATCGGCCTGATCCACCAGGATAACAGCACCGATGCGATGGAGGAGATCAAGAAGATCTTTACGCCGGAGTTCCGCAACCGCCTGGACAACATTATCTGGTTCGATCACCTGTCTACCGAGGTGATCCATCAGGTGGTGGATAAGTTCATTGTCGAACTGCAGGTTCAGCTAGATCAGAAAGGCGTGTCGCTGGAAGTGAGCCAGGAGGCCCGCAACTGGCTGGCTGAGAAAGGCTACGACCGTGCAATGGGTGCCCGTCCGATGGCGCGTGTGATTCAGGACAACCTGAAGAAACCGCTGGCGAACGAACTGCTGTTTGGCTCGCTGGTGGACGGCGGCCAGGTGACGGTGGCACTGGATCAGGCGAAGAACGAACTGACGTACGATTTCCAGAGTGCGGCGAAGCACAAGCCGGAAGCGGCTCACTGATTTCTTACGTAGGTCTAAAAACCGGGCAATAGCCCGGTTTTTTTATGCCTGCTTTTCTCCCTCTCCCGGTGGGAGAGGGCATCATGCCGCAGAGGAATTTTGCAAGGCGCTTTCCAGTTTCGTTCGATGTTGGTTCTGGATAAATCCACAGCCATAAATTGGCGCCTCTGTACAACCGTGGAAGACAATACACCAACACTGAAGCCATGAATAAAAAAAAGGCCGGGATTATCCCGGCCTTTTTTAATATTCATCTGCCATTACAGGCGAAAACAATTAGCGACTACGGAAGACAATGCGGCCTTTGCTCAGGTCGTACGGGGTCAGTTCAACAGTCACTTTGTCGCCCGTCAAAATGCGGATATAGTTTTTGCGCATTTTACCGGAGATGTGCGCAGTTACCACGTGACCGTTTTCCAGCTCTACGCGAAACATGGTGTTAGGCAACGTATCAAGTACGGTACCCTGCATTTCAATATTGTCTTCTTTGGCCATCTAATCCTCTGGGGTATCACTACCAAGTTTTGAACCGGCAAGATAATGCCGAAATTCATCAATTAAGTAAAGAATTGCGCGTTTAAAACGCAGCAAAACAGTTTCGGCGCATTGCCCAAGCGTCACGGTACAACCGAACGGAAAGCGCATTCGTAAAGGGGATACAACAGGATAAACGTCAGGACGTTATCTGAAGCGAAGGTCCCAAACGGCGGCGGGGCAACAGGCAGAAGCTACTCTGCGGCATAATTATAACACCCTCATAAAAAATATGCGGAAAACATTTAGACATTGGGCATAAAGAGTGTCCGCGGTACCCAAAAATCGCGCGGCAGCTTCTCCTGACGGCAGTTATCCAGGTGCTCAATGTAGTGGCGGCGGGAGATTTCAACAGCACCGAGGGAGGCGGTATGCTCGTTCAGAACCTGACAATCCAGCAGCTGCCCGCCGCGCTGAGCAAACTCCTGGCAGAAAACCAGCAGGGCCGTTTTCGAGGCGTTTACCGCACGGGAGAACATCGACTCACCGCAGAACAACGTCCCCTGCGCGACGCCGTACATACCGCCAACAAGTTCGCCACCTTCCCAGACCTCAATGGAGTGGGCGTAGCCAAGCTCGTGCAGTTGATGATAGGCAGTGATGATATCGCGGGTGATCCAAGTCCCCTCATGACGGTCTTCCGCACACCCTTCTATCACCTGACCGAAGGCGTGATTCAATGTGACCCGGTACGGTGATTTTGCGTGGAAACGCTTCATGCTGCGGCTCAGGTGAAACTGCGTGGGCCAGAGCACGGCGCGCGGATCGGGAGACCACCATAAAATAGGGTCACCAGGTGAAAACCACGGGAATATGCCGCGCTGGTAGGCCATCAGCAGCCGGGCAGGGCTGAGATCGCCGCCAAGTGCCAGCAGCCCATTGGGTTCACGCAGCGCTCCCTCTGGCGACGGGAACGCAATGTTATGACGAGAAAGCTGGACCAGGCGCATGACAGCAAAACTCCAGTACGCGAGTGAGGACGCTACAAATATAGTCTACAGACGCTGTTTAAACTGGTAGTAGCGACCCTGTTTCGTCAACAGCTCTGCGTGACTACCTTGCTCAATAATGTGTCCGTTGTCCATCACAATTATCCGATCAAAACTTGCCAGTCCACGCAGGCGGTGTGTCACCATCAGTACGGTTTTACCGGCCATAACATTCGTAAGTAAATCAAGGATCTGGCTTTCAGTTGTCGCATCAAGCCCTTCTGTGGGCTCGTCGAGCAACATCAGCGGCGCATCATGCAGCAGCGCGCGCGCAATCGCCAGACGACGCAGTTCACCGCCAGAGAGTTGACGACCGCCTTCACCCAGCCAGCTGTTCAGGCCATCGTCTTCAAGCAGCTTATGCAGCCCGACCTGCTCCAGCATGGCGCGGAGTACGTCATCAGTGGCCTCCGGTGCAGCCAGCAGCAGGTTATCGCGCAGCGTGGCGCTGAAGAGATGAACGCGCTGTGGAACCACGCTGACGGTTTTGCGCAGCGCCTGTTCGCAGAAGTCTGCCAGCGGAGTTCCGTTAAACTGAATCTGACCTTGCTGTGGATCCCAGGCTCGCGTTAACAGTTGCAAAAGCGTGGATTTGCCGCAGCCGGTACGGCCGAGGATCGCAATCCGCTGACCCGCATCTACAGCGAGGCTAATGCCTTCCAGCGCATTCTGTGCCTGCTTGTCATAGGCGAAGGTGACGTTACTGAGCGTCAGGGCAACCTGCTCAGGCGTGGCCGTTTGCTCTGCGGTGAACTTCACCTCCGGATCCTGCTCCGCAATCTCCGTGATGCGCAGGGCGGAGGCGATGACCTGGCCGAGATGCTGGAAGGCACCCGTCACCGGCGCCAGCGCTTCAAAGGCCGCCAGAGCACAGAATACGAACAAGGCAATCAGAGGGCCCGGCTGTGCGTTATTGCCAACGCCACCGGACGCCATCCAGAGCATGGCGATGACTGCGACACCCCCGATTAACATCATAAGCGCCTGAGAGAACGCGGTAAGCTCAGACTGACGGCGCTGGGCTTCATGCCAGTTCAGTTCTGTATTCTCCATTCGCGCACGGTAGCGCTCGCTGGCGCCAAATATCGTCAGTTCGGCCTGCCCCTGTAACCAGGAGGTAAGCTGCTGGCGGTACTCCCCGCGCAGACGCGTCAGGTTCTCTCCGGTGGATTTACCCGCGCGGTAAAATAGCGGCGGCAGGATAATGAGCGTCAAAAGCATGATCCCGCCCAGCGTCAGCGCAACAGCGACATCCAGCACCGACAGACCCAGCGTGACCACCACAATCACCACAAACGCGCCGACTATCGGGGAAATCACGCGCAGGTAGAGGTGATCCAGGGTGTCGACATCCGCAACCACACGGTTGAGCAATTCCCCCTGACGAAAACGCGCCAGTCCGGCAGGGGAGAGGGGCAGCAGTTTACTGAAGGTGTAAATGCGCAGATGTTGCAGCACGCGGAATGTCGCGTCATGGCTGACCAGTCGCTCGAAGTACCGTCCAGCCGTACGGGTAATGGCGGTGCCGCGGACGCCCGCCGCCGGAAGCATGTAGTTGAAGCTGTAGAGCCCGGCAACCCCCGCCACGGCAGAGGCAGACAAGAACCAGCCGGAAAGTGTGAGCAGGCCGATGCTGGCAAGCAGGGTCACAATGGCCAGCACGATGCCCAGCGTCAGCATCCATTTGTGGCGTTTATAGAGCGCGAGATAGGGAAGCAGGGCACGCATCAGATGTCCTCCTGACGATTCGCCAGCAGGGCAGCGAAGGGGCCCTGCGCGGTAACGAGAGAGGCGTAATCGCCTTGCTCAACAATACGACCGTTTTCCATGACCCAGATCTGGTCCCAGTCGGCAATGCCTTCCAGCTGATGAGTGACCATCAGGGTGGTTTGCTGCCGCGAGGCGGCGTTCAGGGCCGCCATCACGCGCTGTTCACTGTGCGCATCCAGGCTGGCCGCTGGCTCGTCCAACAGCATTAACTGGCATGGATTAAGCAACGCGCGGGCGACCGCCACGCGTTGCGCCTGGCCCACGGATAACCCGGCAGACTGATCGCCGACAACGGTATCGACGCCATGCGGAAGCAGCGGCAGAAACTCGCTGACCCAGGCGCGGTCGAGAACAGATTGCAACTCGTCTTCACGTGCATCCGGGCGAGCCAGCAGGACGTTTTCCCGTAGCGTCGGGGCTGGCAGCTGCGGGTTTTGCCCCACCCAACTGAGCTGTTTCCGCCAGGCGTTCGGATCGAGATCGCGCAGTTCGGTTTTGTTGATGCGCAGTGAGCCGGTATAAGCCATAAAACCGGATAACGCATTAATCAGCGAGCTTTTCCCTGAACCACTGGTCCCTACCAGCACCACCCGTTGCCCGGCGGGTAAGGTAAAGTTCAGTGGGCCAGCCAGCACTTTCCCTTCCGGTGACAGGATAGAGAAATCACGTGCTTCAATGGTCACGGGTTCATTGGCGTTCAGCGTTACCTCTCCTCGCTCCGGATGCGCCAACGGCGTCTCCAGGAACGTTTTCAGGCTGTCAGCCGCGCCAACGGCCTGCGCTTTGGCATGGTAGAAGGTGCCAAGATCGCGAAGCGGCTGGAAAAATTCCGGAGCCAGAATAAGCGCCAGGAAACCGGCCGACAGCGTTACCGCCGTGCCGTAATGACCAAAATCCAGCGCGCCGAGATACGAGAAACCAAAATAGACCGCCACGAGGGCGATAGAGAGCGATGTAAAGAATTCCAGTACGCCAGACGACAGAAACGCCAGACGTAACACTTCCATCGTGCGCTGACGGAAATCCTGCGACGCCAGGCGAATGTTTTCCGTTTCGGCTTCACCCCGGCCAAAAATGCGTAACGTCTCCATCCCGCGCAGACGATCAAGGAAATGGCCGCTCAGGCGACCCAACGCAAGGAAGTTACGGCGGTTCGCATCGGCCGCTCCCATCCCCACCATCGCCATAAACAGGGGGATCAGCGGGGCGGTACCCAGCAGGATCAGCGCTGCCACCCAGTTGACAGGGAAAATGGTTATCACAATCAGCAGCGGGACGCAGACGGCCAGCGCCATCTGCGGAAGGTAGCGGGCATAGTAGTCGTGCATATCGTCAATCTGTTCAAGGATTAACGTTGCCCAGCTTCCGGCTGGTTTTCCCTGGATCCATGCGGGCCCGGCTTCCTGAAGACGATCAAGCACCTGTCGGCGAATTTCGTAGCGAATATGCTGCCCCGCATGAAAACCAACGCGTTCGCGCAGCCAGACGACCCAGGCGCGCAGAATGAAAACCAGGATCAGGACGATGAAGGGCAGCAGAAGCGCTTCACGCGGAATGTTCTCCATGATCATATGATTGAGAATGCGGGCCAGCAGCCATGCCTGGGCAACAATCAACAGACCACTGATCAGTCCCAGAAGACGGGAAATCATGAGCCAGCGGCGGGAAAGAACGCTCTGCTGTTTTAGCCAGCGTGTTAACTCTTGTTGACGGGTTTTTTCCATTGCGTGCTTTGCAGGTGATGTTATTAGAAAGTGGGCAGCGCAATGTTACAACGAGGAGACAATAAAGGCGACTTATCGCCGCCTTTATTTACGTTTGTTACTGACTTGTAAAGATTATTTACCTTGTTCAGCCAGCCCATCAAGGTAGCGTTCAGCGTCCAGCGCGGCCATGCAACCGGTGCCTGCGGAGGTGATCGCCTGACGGTAAATGTGGTCCATGACGTCACCAGCAGCGAACACACCCGGGATGCTGGTCTGGGTCGCGTTGCCGTGAATACCGGACTGCACTTTGATGTAGCCGTTTTCCAGCTCCAGTTGCCCCTCGAAGATCGCCGTGTTCGGGCTGTGGCCGATAGCCACAAACAGGCCCGCCACTTCCAGCGTTTCGACGTTGTCGGTGTTCTGGGTATCACGAATACGCAGACCGGCAACGCCCATCTGATCGCCCGTCACTTCTTCCAGCGTACGGTTGGTGTGCAGCACAATGTTGCCGCTCGCCACTTTATCCATCAGACGTTTGATCAGGATCTTCTCGGCGCGGAAGGTATCGCGACGGTGGATCAGGTGCACTTCAGAAGCGATGTTCGCCAGATAGAGCGCCTCTTCTACGGCGGTGTTACCGCCGCCGATGACCGCGACTTTCTGGTTGCGATAGAAGAAACCGTCGCAGGTTGCGCAGGCAGAAACGCCGCGACCTTTGAACGCCTCTTCTGACGGCAGGCCAAGGTAGCGGGCAGAAGCGCCCGTTGCGATGATCAGCGCATCGCAGGTGTACTCGCCGTTGTCGCCCGTCAGGCGGAACGGACGGTTCTGCAAATCGACCTTGTTAATATGGTCGAACAGAATTTCGGTTTCGAATTTAGCCGCATGCTCGTGCATACGCTCCATCAGCAGCGGCCCGGTCAGGTCGTTAGGGTCGCCTGGCCAGTTTTCCACTTCAGTGGTGGTGGTCAGCTGACCGCCTTTTTCCATACCGGTAATCAAAACCGGTTGCAGGTTAGCGCGTGCAGCATAGACCGCCGCGGTATATCCCGCAGGTCCAGAACCAAGAATTAGCAGCTTACTGTGTTTGGCCGTGCCCATGAGATCCCCATTGTTGTTGGCAGACAGTTGGCTGGATTGTAGGGAATTTGTTGCCGTAAAAAAAGAGCACAGCAATGTTGATCTCAATCTGTACGATAGGCAATGACGATAAATTGAGCGCTATAACATCAGGCTTACTTCTTAAATTCGCTTGTTTATAAGGCAATAAAATGAGGATTAATACCCTACCGAAATGAATATCCGGCATGTTGTACTAAAAATCGATGTTTTGCTTTGACAATCCCCTGCGCTTTTGCGAAAACATTCAAGGAAGAAAAAAAACCGCGTTAACCGTGTGCCGCATAGGCATGCATGTAAATGCCATTTTTACCGGGTCAGTGAAATCTACGCATGGCGTGGACAGACGCCATACGTGATGTCGGTGACTGCCTTCGGGCAACGGTCTTCTTACCAACAGAACCCGAATCCGCATCGCGTCTAATAGATAACCAGGCGATGTGATGACTAACGGGTACAGGCTCTGAACAGTGATGTGCACAGGGTCCAGGCAGGAGTAGGGAAGGAATACAGAGAGACAATAATAATGGTAGATAGCAAGAAGCGCCCTGGCAAAGATCTCGACCGTATCGATCGTAACATTCTTAATGAATTGCAAAAGGATGGGCGTATTTCCAACGTCGAGCTTTCAAAACGTGTGGGACTTTCCCCGACGCCGTGCCTTGAGCGTGTGCGCCGACTGGAAAGACAGGGTTTTATTCAGGGCTATACGGCTCTGCTGAACCCGCATTATCTGGATGCCTCACTTCTGGTATTTGTTGAGATTACTCTGAATCGTGGTGCACCGGATGTGTTTGAGCAATTTAACGCCGCTGTACAAAAACTTGAAGAAATTCAAGAGTGTCATCTGGTTTCTGGCGATTTCGACTACCTGTTGAAAACCCGCGTACCAGATATGTCCGCCTACCGTAAGCTGCTGGGTGAAACCCTGCTGCGTCTGCCAGGCGTGAACGACACCCGTACCTATGTGGTGATGGAAGAGGTCAAACAGAGCAATCGTCTGGTTATTAAGACGCGCTAACACGGAACAGGTGCAAAATCAGTGTAGTTTGATTACACTCCTGTTAATCCATACAGCAACAGTGCCGGGGTGTCCCGGCGCTGTTGTCCGTTTTAGCAAACAGGCAGGATATGCCTGATACCTGGAGAGCCTTTCTTGAGCCAGGAATACACTGAAGACAAAGAAGTCACATTATCGAAGCTAAGCAGCGGACGTCGGCTCCTTGAGGCGTTGCTGATTGTTATTGCCCTTTTTGCCGTCTGGCTGATGGCAGCCTTACTCAGTTTCAACCCCTCAGATCCCAGCTGGTCACAAACTGCATGGCATGAGCCTATCCATAATTTAGGCGGCGTTCCCGGTGCCTGGCTTGCGGACACCCTGTTTTTCATTTTCGGTGTGATGGCCTATACCATTCCCGTCATTATTATTGGCGGATGCTGGTTTGCCTGGCGCCATCGTCAGAACGACGACTACATCGACTATTTCGCGGTTTCGCTGCGCCTGATAGGCGCGCTGGCGTTGATCCTCACCTCCTGCGGGCTGGCAGCCATCAACGCCGATGACATCTGGTATTTCGCCTCTGGCGGGGTCATCGGTAGCCTGCTGAGCTCTGCGTTGCAGCCTATGCTTCACAGCAGCGGCGGTACCCTGACATTGCTGTGTATCTGGGCGGCAGGATTAACGCTGTTCACCGGCTGGTCGTGGGTGAGCATTGCCGAGAAGATCGGCAGTTTTGTCCTCACTATTCTGACCTTTGCCAGCAACCGTACCCGTCGTGACGACACATGGGTTGATGAAGACGAATATGAAGATGAGTACGAAGAGGAATACGATGCGCCAGTACAGCGTCGTGAATCTCGTCGTGCACGTATTTTGCGTGGAGCACTGGCACGCCGTCAGCGCGTCGCCGAGAAATTTGCCAACCCGCTGGGCCGTAAAACCGATGCGGCGCTCTTTTCCGGTAAACGTATGGACGAAGACGATCATGTTGAGTACCGTTCAGCCGGTGCCGCCGTCGATCCTGATGATGTGCTTTTCTCTGGCAGTCGCGCCACGCCGGGCGATTTTGATGAATACGATCCACTGCTAAACGGTCACTCTGTTACCGCACCAGTTGCCGCCGCGGCAGCCGCGACCACGGCGGCACAGGCTTATGCAGCACCAGCGGAAGCCGTTATGCCGTCTGCGTCGGTTCCCGCTCCCGAGTCCGCTATTCAACAGCCTCAGGTAGAGTGGCAAACGGCGCCTGGCGTTCATACGCCAGAGCCGGTTATCGCACCAGAGCCAGAAAGCTATGCGCCGGTCCAGCAGGAACCGTGGCAGCAACCTTATCAGCCTGAGCCCGTTCATGAGCCGCAGGGGTACCCGTACGACGAGCAGCCCGTCGCGCAACCGTATCAGGAGTATGTCCCTGAGCCTGTTCAGCCTGCTGAGCCTTATGTCGCGCCTCAACCAGAACCTGAGGTGGTGGAAGAGGTCAAACCGTCTCGTCCGCCAATGTACTATTTCGAAGAGGTTGAAGAGCGCCGTGCCCGTGAGCGCGAGCAACTGGCAGCATGGTATCAGCCTGTTCCTGAGCCGGTGCAGGAGCCTGTTGTGAATACACCTTCTGTCTCAGCACCGCCGGTTACTCCAACGCCTGCGGTTGCACCAGTGGCAGAGAGCGTGAAACAGGCTACAGCAGCCGCTTCGGCTGCGGCGCCGGTCTTTAGCCTGGCGACAGGTGGAACACCACGTCCTCAGGTAAAAGAGGGGATTGGTCCGCAATTGCCGCGTCCTAACCGCGTGCGTGTGCCAACCCGCCGCGAGCTGGCATCCTATGGCATTAAGCTGCCTTCTCAGCGTATGGCTGAGGAGAAAGCCCGTGAATCTGATTACGACGATGATGCAGATGAAATGCAGCAGGACGAACTGGCGCGTCAGTTCGCCGCACAGCAGCATCAGCGCTATGGCGAGGAGTATCAGCACGATCATCCTGCTCAGGCGGACGATGATGATGCAGCAGAGGCAGAATTAGCACGCCAGTTTGCGGCCACCCAGCAGCAACGCTATTCAGGCGAGCAGCCTGCTGGTGCGAACCCGTTCTCGCTGTCGGATTTCGAATTCTCACCGATGAAAGATCTGGTGGGTGATGGTCCGAGTGAACCGCTGTTCACGCCGAGCGTCATGCCGGAAGCCGAGCCGGTGCGTCAGCAGCCGGCCCCTGCGCCACAGGCGTACGCCCAGCCGCAGCAGCCTGCGCCACAATCTTATGCGCAGCCACAGCAGCCACAGCAGCCACAGCAGCCACAGCAGCCACAGCAGCCGCAATTCCAGCAGCCTCAGGCACAGCCGCAGGAAAGTCTCATTCATCCGCTGCTGATGCGTAACGGTGACAGTCGTCCGTTGCAACGTCCGAGCACGCCTCTGCCGTCGCTGGATCTGTTAACGCCGCCGCCAGCAGAAGTTGAGCCGGTCGATACCTTCGCGCTGGAGCAAATGGCCCGTCTGGTAGAAGCGCGTCTGGCTGACTTCCGCATTAAAGCGGACGTGGTCAACTACTCTCCAGGCCCTGTCATTACCCGTTTCGAACTCAACCTGGCGCCTGGCGTTAAAGCCGCGCGTATTTCAAACCTGTCCCGCGACCTGGCGCGTTCTCTGTCGACCGTTGCGGTTCGTGTGGTTGAAGTCATTCCTGGTAAACCTTATGTCGGCCTTGAGCTGCCGAACAAAAAACGTCAGACCGTTTACCTGCGTGAAGTGCTGGATAACACCAAATTCCGCGACAACCCTTCACCACTGACCGTGGTGCTGGGTAAAGATATCGCGGGTGAGCCGGTGGTAGCCGATCTGGCGAAAATGCCTCACCTGCTGGTCGCGGGTACAACCGGTTCCGGTAAGTCGGTGGGTGTGAATGCCATGATCCTCAGCATGCTCTACAAAGCGCAGCCTGAAGATGTCCGTTTCATCATGATCGATCCGAAAATGCTGGAACTGTCGGTCTATGAGGGGATCCCGCATCTGCTGACGGAAGTTGTGACCGACATGAAAGACGCGGCCAACGCCCTGCGCTGGAGCGTCAACGAGATGGAGCGCCGTTATAAGCTGATGTCGGCTCTGGGCGTGCGTAACCTTGCCGGTTATAACGAGAAAATCGCCGAGGCGGCGCGGATGGGTCGTCCAATTCCCGATCCATACTGGAAACCGGGCGATAGCATGGATGCCCAACATCCGGTGCTGGAAAAACTGCCTTACATCGTCGTGCTGGTGGATGAGTTCGCCGACCTGATGATGACCGTCGGTAAGAAAGTGGAAGAGTTGATTGCCCGTCTGGCACAGAAAGCGCGTGCGGCCGGTATTCACCTTGTCCTGGCGACGCAGCGTCCTTCTGTGGACGTCATTACGGGTCTGATTAAAGCCAACATTCCGACCCGTATCGCCTTTACCGTATCAAGCAAAATTGACTCGCGTACCATCCTTGATCAGGGCGGTGCTGAATCGCTGCTGGGGATGGGGGATATGCTCTACTCCGGCCCGAACTCCACCTCTCCGGTGCGCGTTCACGGCGCATTCGTTCGCGACCAGGAAGTGCATGCCGTGGTGCAGGACTGGAAAGCGCGCGGTCGTCCACAATACGTTGACGGCATTACCTCCGACAGCGAAAGCGAAGGCGGCGGCGGTGGCTTTGACGGCGGCGAAGAGCTGGATCCGTTATTCGACCAGGCGGTTAATTTTGTTACCGAAAAACGCAAAGCGTCGATCTCCGGCGTTCAGCGTCAGTTCCGTATTGGCTACAACCGCGCGGCGCGCATCATTGAGCAGATGGAAGCCCAGGGCATTGTCAGTGAGCAGGGGCATAACGGTAACCGTGAGGTGCTGGCTCCGCCGCCGTTTGATTGATCTTCAGCGTGTGCAAAGAAGGGTAAATCAGCCAAATTTAAGCATTTTCTTCTGTCACCTGCCTGCGGGCAGGTCCAGAATAGAAAACGGAAACCCCATTTCGGGATGACGTATTTTAAGGAACAACAATGAAAAAAATCGCAATCGCCTGTGCATTACTCACCAGTTTTGTCGCCAGCAGCGTCTGGGCTGATGCGGCCAGCGACCTTAAAAGCCGCCTGGATAAAGTGAGCAGCTTCCACGCCAGCTTCACGCAAAAAGTGACTGACGGCAGCGGTAATGCGGTGCAGGAAGGCCAAGGCGATCTGTGGGTAAAACGCCCAAATCTTTTCAACTGGCACATGACTCAGCCGGATGAGAGCATCCTGGTCTCTGACGGCAAAACCCTGTGGTTCTTCAACCCGTTTGTTGAGCAGGCAACCGCCACCTGGCTGAAAGATGCGACCAGCAACACGCCCTTTATGCTGATAGCCCGTAACCAGGCCAGCGACTGGCAGCAGTATAATATTAAGCAGAACGGTGATGAGTTTGTCCTGACGCCAAAAGGAAGCAACGGCAACCTGAAGCAGTTCACCATCAATGTAAGCACCAACGGTACCATCAATCAGTTCGGCGCCGTTGAGCAGGACGATCAGCGCAGCAGCTATCAGCTCAAATCACAGCAAAATGGCGCTGTCGATGCATCTAAATTTACCTTTACCCCGCCGCAGGGCGTAACGGTGGACGACCAACGTAAGTAAGAGGCATGAGTGGGCAACCTGTCGCTCGATTTTTCAGATAATGCGTTTCAACCTCTGGCCGCGCGTATGCGGCCAGAAAATTTAGCTCAGTATATTGGCCAGCAGCACCTGCTGGCTGCGGGTAAGCCGTTGCCGCGGGCCATTGAAGCCGGGCATCTGCACTCGATGATCCTCTGGGGACCACCCGGTACCGGTAAAACCACGCTTGCTGAAGTGATCGCCCGCTACGCTAACGCGGACGTCGAGCGCATCTCGGCCGTCACATCCGGTGTGAAGGAGATCCGCGAGGCAATCGAGCGCGCGCGCCAGAACCGTAACGCCGGGCGACGAACCATCCTCTTTGTGGACGAAGTCCATCGCTTCAATAAAAGTCAGCAGGATGCATTCCTGCCGCACATCGAAGATGGCACCATCTTTTTCATTGGTGCCACCACCGAAAACCCGTCGTTTGAACTCAACTCGGCACTGCTTTCCCGGGCGCGCGTCTACCTGCTTAAATCGCTCACCACCGAGGATATTGAAAACGTCCTCACCCAGGCGATGGACGACAAAGCCCGCGGCTATGGCGGACAGGACATTGTCCTGCCTGACGACACGCGTCGGGCAATTGCGGAGCTAGTCAACGGCGATGCGCGGCGGGCACTGAATACTCTGGAAATGATGGCCGATATGGCCGAAGTCGACGACGCCGGCAAACGGGTATTAAAACCGGAACTGTTGACCGAAATTGCCGGTGAGCGTAGCGCCCGTTTTGATAACAAAGGCGATCGCTTTTACGATCTGATCTCGGCGCTGCATAAGTCGGTACGCGGCAGCGCGCCGGATGCCGCGCTTTACTGGTACGCACGCATTATCACTGCCGGTGGCGATCCGCTGTACGTCGCGCGTCGCTGTCTGGCGATTGCTTCAGAAGATGTTGGCAATGCCGATCCGCGCGCCATGCAGGTGGCGCTTTCGGCCTGGGATTGTTTTACTCGCGTCGGGCCGGCAGAAGGTGAGCGCGCTATTGCCCAGGCGATTGTCTATCTGGCCTGCGCGCCGAAAAGTAATGCCGTCTATACCGCATTTAAAGCGGCCATGTCGGATGCGCGTGAGCGCCCGGACTACGATGTGCCGGTGCATCTGCGTAATGCGCCAACGAAGCTGATGAAAGAGATGGGGTACGGGCAGGAGTATCGTTACGCTCACGATGAACCCAACGCTTACGCGGCCGGGGAGGAGTATTTCCCGCAGGAAATGGCACAAACCCGCTATTATCACCCCACAAACAGAGGTCTTGAAGGCAAGATTGGCGAAAAGCTCGCCTGGCTCGCCGCACAGGATCAAAATAGCCCTATAAAACGCTACCGTTAGTTCAGTCGTTGCGGTAATGTTGGCATTGTATCCCTGTGGCCGCAGGCTGTGGCCACATTTTCCTATTTTAATTCGATAAGCACAGGATAAGCATGCTCGATCCCAATCTGCTGCGTAATGAGCCAGACGCAGTCGCTGAAAAACTGGCACGCCGGGGCTTTAAGCTGGATGTAGATAAGCTGCGCGCTCTTGAAGAGCGTCGTAAAGTTCTGCAGGTACAAACTGAAAATCTGCAGGCAGAGCGTAACTCTCGATCGAAGTCCATCGGCCAGGCGAAAGCGCGCGGGGAAGATATTGAGCCATTACGCCTGGAAGTGAACAAACTGGGTGAAGAGCTGGACCAGGCGAAAGCTGAGCTGGACGTTCTTCAGGCCGAAATTCGTGATATCGCCCTGGCTATCCCGAACATTCCTGACGACAGCGTTCCTGTCGGTAAAGACGAAAACGACAACGTTGAAGTGAAACGCTGGGGTACGCCTCGTGAGTTCGACTTCGAGGTTCGCGATCACGTTACTCTGGGCGAAATGCACGCGGGCCTGGACTTTGCGGCAGCCGTGAAGCTGACCGGTTCTCGCTTCGTGGTGATGAAAGGTCAGATTGCTCATCTGCACCGTGCACTGGCACAGTTCATGCTGGATCTGCACACTGAGCAGCACGGTTACAGCGAAACCTACGTTCCGTATCTGGTTAACCACGATACTCTGTACGGTACCGGACAACTGCCGAAATTTGCCGGCGATCTATTCCATACCCGTCCGCTGGACGAGGAAGCCGACAGCAGCAACTACGCGCTGATCCCAACCGCGGAAGTGCCGCTGACCAACCTCGTGCGTGATGAGATCATCGACGAAGACGACCTGCCAATCAAACTGACGGCGCACTCTCCGTGCTTCCGCTCTGAAGCGGGTTCTTACGGCCGTGACACGCGTGGTCTGATCCGTATGCACCAGTTCGATAAAGTTGAGATGGTACAGATCGTTCGTCCGGAAGAGTCCATGGACGCGCTGGAAGAGATGACCGGCCACGCGGAGAAAGTGCTGGAGCTGCTCGGTCTGCCGTACCGTCGTATGGCGCTGTGCACCGGTGATATGGGCTTTGGCGCCTGCAAAACCTTCGATCTGGAAGTGTGGGTACCTGCGCAGAACACCTACCGTGAAATCTCCTCCTGCTCTAACGTCTGGGATTTCCAGGCGCGTCGTATGCAGGCACGCTGCCGCAGCAAGTCCGACAAGAAAACCCGTCTGGTGCATACCCTGAACGGCTCTGGTCTGGCTGTTGGCCGTACGCTGGTTGCCGTGCTGGAAAACTATCAGCAGGCAGACGGACGTATTGAGATCCCTGAAGTGCTGCGCCCATACATGAAAGGCCAGCAGTACATCGGCTAATTCTTTGCCTTACAACAAAAAAGCGCCTTTTGGCGCTTTTTTTATACCCTCGGTTTGATACGACGCAATACCCCCTCCCTCTAAAGTAGTAATACTCCTGCGAATGAAAGCCAGCATAAAACACGCATAACGCATTAGCTCGTTATATATAAAACTATATCGCGGTTAATTCCGCCCCTTATTCTTTGTGAGCAACCAAAGTGAGTCTTTATGAAAATCAAAGCGCCTGAAGCGTTAATGGCTGCCGAGGTCACTCGCCGTGGGTTGATGAAAACCACGGCAATTGGCGGTCTCGCCGTTGCCAGCAGTGCCTTCACTCTCCCTTTTACCCGACTGGCGTCGGCGGCGGATGCGTTGTCCCCGGCTACGGCCCCGGAAAACGTGGTGTGGAGCGCCTGTACCGTAAACTGTGGTAGCCGTTGTCCATTACGTATGCATGTGGTGGATGGCGAGATCAAATACGTCGAAACCGACAATACCGGTGACGATAACTACGACGGCTTGCATCAGGTTCGCGCCTGTCTGCGTGGCCGCTCAATGCGCCGCCGGGTTTATAACCCGGACCGTCTGAAGTACCCGATGAAACGCGTCGGTAAGCGCGGGGAAGGGAAGTTCGAGCGCATCAGCTGGGATGAAGCTTACGATATCATCGCCAGCAATATGCAGCGTCTGATAAAAGAGTACGGTAACGAATCCATCTACCTGAACTATGGCACCGGAACGCTCGGGGGAACGCTGACCCGCTCCTGGCCACCGGGTAAAACGCTGGTGGCGCGCTTGATGAACTGCTGCGGCGGTTATCTCAATCACTACGGTGACTACTCTTCTGCACAGATTGCTGCCGGCCTGAACTACACCTACGGTGGCTGGGCAGACGGTAACAGCCCGTCCGATATCGAAAACAGTAAACTGGTGGTGCTTTTCGGTAACAACCCTGGTGAAACGCGGATGAGCGGCGGTGGGGTAACCTATTACCTTGAACAGGCTCGCGCCAAATCTAACGCCCGGATGATCATCATCGATCCGCGTTATACCGATACGGGGGCAGGCCGGGAAGATGAGTGGATCCCCATTCGCCCGGGCACCGATGCGGCGCTGGTCAGCGCGCTGGCGTGGGTCATGATCACCGAGGACCTTGTCGATCAGCCATTCCTCGATAAATACTGCGTCGGCTATGACGAGAAAACCCTGCCCGCCAGTGCGCCTGCCAACGGGCATTACAAGGCGTATATTCTGGGCCAGGGCAGTGACGGCGTGGCGAAAACCCCGGAGTGGGCATCAAAAATCACCGGGATACCGGCGGAACGTATTGTCCAGCTGGCGCGTGAAATCGGTTCAGCGAAACCGGCCTATATCAGCCAGGGCTGGGGGCCACAGCGTCACGCGAATGGCGAAATCGCCACTCGTGCTATTTCGATGCTCTCCATTCTGACCGGTAACGTGGGTATTAATGGTGGGAATAGTGGCGCGCGCGAAGGTTCCTATTCGCTGCCGTTTGAACGGATGCCAACCCTGGAAAACCCGGTTCAGACCAGTATCTCCATGTTTATGTGGACCGACGCCATTGAGCGCGGGCCGGAGATGACCGCCCTGCGCGATGGCGTACGGGGCAAAGACAAGCTGGATGTGCCGATCAAGATGATCTGGAACTACGCCGGTAACTGCCTTATTAACCAGCACTCGGAGATCAACCGCACCCACGAAATCCTGCAGGATGACAAGAAGTGCGAGATGATTGTGGTGATCGACTGCCACATGACCTCATCGGCGAAATATGCGGATATTCTGCTGCCGGATTGCACCGCCTCGGAGCAGATGGATTTCGCGCTGGATGCCTCCTGCGGCAACATGTCCTACGTGATCTTCACCGACCGGGCCATCAAACCGCGTTTCGAGTGCAAAACCATCTATGAGATGACCTCTGAGCTGGCGAAACGTCTTGGTGTCGAACAACAGTTCACAGAAGGCCGCACTCAGGAAGAGTGGATGCGTCATCTGCATGAACTTTCCCGTAAAGCGATCCCTGACCTGCCGGATTTCGATACCTTCCGCAAGCAGGGCATCTATAAACAGCGCGATCCGCAAGGGCACCACGTGGCGTACAAAGCCTTCCGCGACGATCCGCAGGCGAATCCGCTGACCACGCCATCGGGCAAAATCGAGATTTACTCCGAAGAGCTGGCAAACATTGCCGCAACCTGGGAATTGCCGGAAGGGGATGTTATCGATCCCCTGCCGATCTACACGCCCGGGTTTGAAAACTATAACGATCCGCTGACCGCAAAATTCCCGCTGCAACTGACCGGATTCCACTACAAAGCGCGCGTTCACTCCACCTACGGCAACGTTGATGTGCTGAAAGCCGCCTGCCGCCAGGAGATGTGGATTAACCCGATGGATGCGAAAGCGCGAGGTATCAGCAATGGCGATCGCGTGCGTATCTTTAACGATCGCGGCGAGGTGCATATCGAAGCCAAAGTGACGCCCCGCATGATGCCTGGTGTTGTCGCGCTGGGGGAAGGCGCGTGGTACAGCCCGGATGCAAACCGCATCGACCAGGCTGGCAGTATTAACGTACTGACCACGCAGCGCCCATCGCCGCTGGCGAAAGGCAACCCGTCCCACACAAACCTTGTTCAGGTTGAGAAGGTGTAAGGAGTAACCGATGACAACCCAGTATGGATTTTTTATTGACTCCAGCCGTTGCACCGGGTGCAAAACCTGCGAGCTGGCCTGCAAGGATTACAAAGACCTGACCCCGGACGTCAGCTTCCGCCGGATCTACGAATACGCGGGCGGCGACTGGCAGGAGGATAACGGCGTCTGGCATCAGAACGTCTTTGCCTATTATCTGTCGATTGCCTGTAACCACTGTGAAGACCCGGCCTGCACCAAAGTGTGCCCGAGCGGGGCGATGCACAAGCGCGACGACGGGTTTGTGGTAGTGAATGAAGACGTCTGCATTGGCTGCCGCTACTGCCATATGGCCTGTCCTTACGGTGCGCCGCAGTACAACGCTGCCAAAGGCCACATGACCAAGTGCGACGGCTGCCATGACCGCGTCGCAGAGGGCAAAAAGCCGATTTGCGTGGAGTCCTGTCCGCTGCGCGCGCTGGACTTCGGCCCGATTGACGAGCTGCGTAAAAAACACGGCCAGCTTGCGGCCGTCGCGCCGCTGCCGTCTGCGCACTTCACGAAGCCAAGCATTGTGATTAAACCTAACGCCAACAGCCGCCCGACGGGAGATACCACCGGCTATCTGGCAAACCCGAAGGAGGTGTGAGATGGGAAGTGGATGGCATGAATGGCCGCTGATGATCTTCACGGTCTTTGGGCAGTGCGTGGCGGGTGGCTTTATTGTGCTCGCGCTGGCGTTACTGAAAGGCGATTTGAAAGCTGAACAGCAGCAGCGCGTGGTGCTGAGTATGTTTGGTCTGTGGGTGTTGATGGGGATCGGTTTTATTGCCTCTACGCTGCACCTCGGCTCGCCAATGCGCGCGTTCAACTCTCTCAATCGCGTGGGGGCATCCTCACTGAGTAACGAAATTGCCAGCGGGGCGATCTTCTTTGCCGTCGGTGGGTTGGGGTGGCTGCTGGCAGCCCTGAAAAAGCTTCCTGCGGGGCTGCGCAACGTGTGGCTGATCGTGACAATGGTGCTGGGCGTGGTCTTCGTGTGGATGATGGTGCGGGTTTATAACACCATCGATACCGTTCCCACCTGGTATAGCGTCTGGACGCCAATGAGTTTCTTCCTGACGATGTTTATCGGCGGGCCGCTGCTGGGCTACCTGCTGCTGCGCGTGGCGGGTGTGGACGGCTGGGCGATGCGTCTGCTCCCTGCCGTTTCGCTGTTGGCGCTGGTGGTAAGCACGATGGTTGCGCTGATGCAGGGCGCTGAGCTGGCAACCATTCACAGCTCCATTCAGCAGGCCTCAGCCCTGGTGCCAGAGTACGGTTCTCTGATGGCCTGGCGTGTGGTGTTGCTGGCTGTTGCGCTGGTGTGCTGGATTGCCCCTCAGCTTAAAGGTTATCAGCCCGCACTGCCGTTACTGTCAGTGGCCTTTGTGCTGGTGCTGGCAGGGGAGTTGATCGGTCGCGGTGTGTTTTACGGCCTGCATATGACGGTAGGCATGGCTATCGCCAGCTGATTTGATTTTTCGTTATAAAAAGCCGGGACATAGCGCCCGGCTTTTCTTTTTTCCATCATGAAATTTTTCGACTGATGTTTGGTATTAAAAATCCCCTGAAATAAATAAAAACAACCAGATAATTAATATCAGTAGCAGACTTTGCATTAGCAGGATGAGTTTTTTAAATCGACATGGCACATATCGTGCGTGACGCCTGAATCGGTGGATTGACTTTGTTTTTGCCAGTGGCATGATGCGCACGAAATCTGAACTTCCTCACGGTTTTTAATCCATGACCATCTATACCCGGCCAGTGCTCCTGTTGCTCTGTGGCCTGCTTTTGTTGACCCTGGCGATCGCAGTGTTGAATACGCTCGTCCCGCTATGGCTTGCCCATGAAAACTTACCAACCTGGCAGGTGGGTATGGTCAGCTCGTCCTTTTTCACGGGGAACCTGCTGGGCACCCTGATGACGGGGAGCCTGATTAAACGCGTTGGCTTTAACCGCAGCTATTATCTGGCCTCGCTGATTTTCGCTGCCGGCTGTGCCGGGCTGGGCCTGATGGTCGGCTTCTGGAGCTGGATGATCTGGCGCTTTATCGCTGGCGTAGGCTGCGCGATGATTTGGGTCGTGGTGGAAAGTGCGCTGATGTGCAGCGGTACCTCGCGCAACCGGGGACGTCTGCTGGCAGCGTATATGATGGTCTATTACGTCGGAACCGTGCTTGGGCAATTAATGGTCAGCAAACTGCCGACCGACCTGATGAGCGTTCTGCCGTGGGTAACGGGCATGGTCCTGGCGGCGATCCTGCCGCTGCTCTTTACTCGCATTGTGAATCAAAACAGTGAGCATCAGGAAGCGACCCACGTCTGGCCGATGCTGAGACTGCGACAGGCGCGTCTGGGCGTGAACGGCTGTATCATCTCCGGAATTGTTCTGGGGTCGCTTTATGGTCTGATGCCGCTCTACCTGAACCATCAGGGCGTCAGTGATTCCGGGATCGGCTTCTGGATGGCGGTAATGGTCAGCGCGGGCATCGTCGGACAGTGGCCGATTGGCCGTCTGGCAGACCGTTTTGGGCGTCTGCTGGTGTTGCGCGTTCAGGTCTTCGTGGTGATCATGGGTTGCCTTGCCATGCTCAGCAATGCCGCGATGGCGCCTGCGCTGTTTATTCTGGGGGCGGCAGGCTTCACACTTTATCCGGTCGCGATGGCCTGGGCCTGTGAAAAAGTTGAACATCACCAGCTGGTGGCGATGAACCAGGCGCTGTTATTAAGTTATACCATTGGCAGTTTGCTGGGGCCGACATTCACCGCGATGCTGATGCAGAATTATTCCGACAATTTGCTGTTTATCATGATTGCCAGCGTGTCGTTTATTTATCTCTTAATGCTACTGCGCAAAGCGGGCGAACATCCCACGCCAGTGGCGCATGCCTGATGAATTAAAAGCCAGTCATTGACTGGCTTTTTTGTCCCCATCACATATAAGAATTTTACGCATTGTTTGTTTATCGCGCCAGGCGATAATTCAGGTGAGTTCTAACACTAAAAGGCAGCAATCATGGCTACACGTCGTTTAACCACTACCGCACTGGCAGTAGTGTTGTCTTTAACGTTTGCTACAGCACCGGTCATGGCTAACCCTGGAAACGGGAATGGCGGTGGTGGTCACGGTAACAGTGGCGGACAAGGTAATGGCGGTAATCACGGCAACGGGAATTCCGGCAATCATGGCAACGGAATGTCCGATACTCATGGCAATAAAAAAAGTGGTATGGACAACCCGGGTAAATCGAATAAAAGCGTCAGCGATGATGTCGATGCTCGCGTGAGCTTCGATCATGCTCGCCATCTGGCAGTGAACTATGGATTAACGGGGTATAAATCGCTGCCTCCGGGCATTGCTAAAAACCTCGCACGCGGCAAACCACTGCCTCCAGGCATTGCGAAGAAAACCGTGCCAGCCTCCATGCTGGGCCAGCTCCCTAACTATCCTGGCTATGAATGGCGCGTGGTCGGTGACGATCTGGTCCTGGTTGCGCTGAGTACTGCGATTGTGACTTCCATTATTAATGGTGTCTTTAAATAAAATACAAAAAGGCCCGGTTCTTACCGGGCCTCTTCTTTAATACATGACCTTGTGTCCGTATTGTTCCAGAATACCTTTCACGCGCTCCATCGTTTCTTTCTTCGGCGGCTTAACGCCATCAAGCTTATATTCTTCACCCATCGCCACCCATTTATGTTTACCCAGCTCATGGTAGGGCAGAAGCTCAATTTTCTCGACGTTGCCCATATCGCGGGTAAATTCGCCCAGGCGATGTGCGGAATCATCATCATCAGACCAGCCTGGAACCACGACATAGCGGATCCAGGTTTTGATGCCCTTGGCTGAAATATATTTGGCGAACTCCAGCGTACGGTGGTTGGATACGCCAACCAGGTTCTGGTGGATCTCATCATTCATCTGTTTGAGATCGAGCATGACCAGGTCGGTGACTTCAAGCAATTCATCGATGACCGGATCGTAGCGGCGCACAAACCCGTTCGTGTCGAGGCAGGTGTGTATGCCTTCTTTGTGGCAGGCGCGGAACCAGTCGCGCACAAATTCCGCCTGAAGAATGGCTTCACCACCGGATGCGGTGACGCCTCCGCCGGACGCGTTCATAAAGTGGCGGTAAGTCACCACCTCTTTCATCAGATCTTCAACGGTCACTTCTTTGCCGCCGTGCGTATCCCATGTGTCACGGTTGTGGCAGTACAGGCAGCGCATCAGGCAGCCCTGGAAAAAGGTGATAAAACGGATGCCCGGGCCATCAACAGTGCCACAGGATTCAAAGGAGTGAATGCGACCAATAATTGACATTGCGGTGATATCTCCGAATTTGGCCCATCCCGGGGCCTGTGTTGATGCACAGCTCAAAGGCTATGTCGAGTCTGTTTTGGCTGTTATCCATTCAGTATAGATAGCGGCCAAAAGAGACTGGGGTGGGGAAGAAAAAGGCCCCACTGACGTGGAGCCTTTATTGTACGCTTTTTAACGCGTGATTTCAGTCAATTCCAGTTACATGGACTGAGTGAAAGTACGGGTGATAACGTCCTGCTGCTGTTCTTTAGTCAGGGAGTTAAAGCGTACTGCGTAGCCAGATACACGGATGGTCAGCTGAGGATATTTCTCAGGGTGTTCCATCGCATCAAGCAGCATTTCACGGTTCATGACGTTCACGTTCAGGTGCTGACCACCTTCGATGGACGCTTCGTGGTGGAAGTAACCATCCATCAGACCCGCGAGGTTAGTTTTACGCACTTCGTCGTCTTTACCCAGCGCGTTTGGCACGATAGAGAAGGTGTAAGAGATACCATCTTTCGCGTAAGCAAACGGCAGTTTTGCAACGGAAGTCAGAGAGGCAACCGCACCTTTCTGGTCACGACCATGCATTGGGTTAGCACCTGGGCCAAATGGCGCGCCAGCACGACGACCGTCTGGGGTGTTACCGGTTTTCTTACCATACACAACGTTAGAGGTGATGGTCAGAACAGACTGAGTCGGGATAGCGTTACGGTAAGTGGTCAGTTTCTGAATTTTCTTCATGAAACGTTCAACCAGGTCAACCGCCATGTCATCAACGCGAGCGTCGTTGTTACCAAACTGCGGATATTCGCCTTCGATTTCGAAGTCGATAGCCAGACCGTCTTCGTCACGAATTGGTTTAACTTTCGCATATTTGATAGCAGACAGGGAGTCAGCAGCAACGGACAGACCTGCGATACCACACGCCATGGTACGGATAACGTCACGGTCATGCAGCGCCATCAGAGAGGCTTCGTAGCTGTACTTGTCGTGCATGTAGTGGATAACGTTCAGTGCAGTAACGTACTGTTTCGCCAGCCAGTCCATGAAGTGATCCATGCGATCCATGACTTCGTCATAGTTCAGCACATCGCCTTTGATTGGTTCAGACTTAGGACCAACCTGCATTTTCAGTTTTTCATCAACGCCGCCGTTGATAGCGTACAGCATGGTTTTCGCCAGGTTTGCACGCGCACCGAAGAACTGCATTTGTTTACCAACAACCATTGGGCTTACGCAGCATGCGATAGCGTAGTCGTCGTTGTTGAAGTCCGGACGCATCAGGTCATCATTCTCATACTGCAGAGAAGAGGTGTCGATGGACACTTTAGCGGCGAATTTCTTGAAGTTCAGAGGCAGTTTTTCAGACCACAGAACGGTGATGTTTGGCTCCGGAGAAGGACCCATGGTGTACAGGGTGTTCAGGAAGCGGAAGCTGTTTTTGGTGACCAGAGTACGGCCATCTACGCCCATACCACCGATAGATTCGGTTGCCCAGATTGGGTCACCAGAGAACAGTTCATCATACTCTGGGGTACGCAGGAAGCGAACCATACGCAGTTTCATGACCAGGTGGTCAATCATTTCCTGAGCGTCTTGCTCGGTGATTTTACCTGCTTTCAGGTCACGTTCGATGTACGCGTCCAGGAAGGTGGATACACGACCGAAGGACATTGCTGCACCGTTCTGAGACTTAACCGCGGCCAGGTAGCCGAAGTAGGTCCACTGGATAGCTTCCTGAGCGTTAGTTGCAGGACCAGAGATATCGCAGCCATATTTAGCAGCCATCTCTTTGATCTGACCCAGCGCACGGTGCTGTTCAGCGATCTCTTCACGCAGACGGATGGTCGCTTCCAGGTTTACGCCGTTTTCCAGATCGGACTGCAGGGAAACGAACTGCGCGTATTTGTCTTTCATCAGGAAGTCGATACCGTACAGCGCAACGCGACGGTAGTCACCGATGATACGGCCACGGCCGTAGGCATCTGGCAGACCAGTCAGAACACCGGATTTACGGCAGTTCAGAATGTCTTTGGTGTAAACATCGAATACACCCTGGTTGTGGGTTTTACGGTATTCGGTGAAGATTTTTTTCAGCATTGGGTCCAGCTCGCGGTTGTACGCTTTGCAGGAACCTTCAACCATTTTGATACCACCGAACGGGATGATCGCACGTTTCAGTGGTGCTTCAGTCTGCAGACCAACGATTTTCTCAAGGGCTTTGTTGATGTAACCAGCATCGTGAGAAGTGATGGTGGAAGCAACGGAGGTGTCAAAATCAACTGGCGCGTGAGTGCGGTTTTCCAGTTTTACGCCTTCCATTACGCTGTCCCACAGCTTGGTGGTCGCTTCAGTTGCGCCAGCCAGGAAGGATTCGTCACCTTCATACGGGGTATAGTTTTTCTGAATGAAGTCACGTACGTTTACTTCATTCTGCCAGTCACCTTTTGCAAAACCTTCCCAGGCTGTGGCTAACTTTTCATTAAGCTCGGACATGTAACACCTACCTTCTTAAGTGGATTTTTTATTTACTGCCTGAGATAACCATCAATGATGATCGTCGCCACGCAGGTAAATGACCCAGTATGTCAACCCAACTAACAGACCCCCACCGATAATGTTCCCGATAGTGACAGGGATCAGGTTATCAGTAATGAAATTCATAATAGTCAGGTGAGAGAAACTTTCCGGGGTTGAACCAACTGCAGTCCAGAACTCCGGGCTCGCAAAGTTGCGGATTACAATACCCATTGGGATCATAAACATGTTCGCGATACTGTGCTCGAAGCCGCTGGCAACAAACATCGCAACCGGCAGAACCATAATCATGGCTTTGTCCATCAGGCTACGGCCGGAGTAACTCATCCATACCGCCAGACAGACCATCAGGTTCGCGAGGATGCCAAGTGCAACCGCTTCGATAAATGTGTGGTGCATTTTGTGGTCCGCGGTCTGCAGGACGTTCAGTCCCCAGCCACCGTTGGCGGTCATATACTCGCCAGAGAGCCACATCAACAAAACAAAGAGCAGACAGCCAATCAGGTTACCAACATAGACGTTAAGCCAGTTGCGCGCCAGTTGACCCCAGGTAATTCTTCCGCTGGCTTTTGCTACGACAATCAGCACCGTTGAGGTGAAGAGGTCGGCGCCACAGATAACGCACAGAATCAGACCCAGTGAGAAGCAAATGCCGCCAATCAGTTTGGCCATGCCGTAAGGCATCGCGGCAGTACCGGTGGTGGCAGTGATGTAGAAGACGAACGCGATAGAGATGAACACACCAGCCGTGATCGCCAGATAGAACGTCTTCATCGGGTGTTTCGTTGCTTTATAGACACCTGCTTCTTCGGCCACTTTGGCCATCGCAGCAGGGAGTAAAAGATCAAAAGGGTTGTCAGCTTTCACACTAACTCTCTCTTTATTAAGTCGGCGACGAGATACTAACAAAGCATTATAGAAGAGAAATTGATATAGATCATATCTCGCCTGGCTTATAGGCCCGCAGTGTGTATGGTTTTACGACAAATGCGGTGTAAGTTTTTGATTATCCGTATAAAAATAAATTTTAAAAGTTATGAAAAGAGTTGAATTTTTTCGGTCGGCCACCTCTGAAACAGTTAATTAATATGGAGTATTTGCCATAAAAAGTAACAGTAAAGCCCAGGCAAATATTATTATATTTACCCATATTTAACTTTATTATTACATTCAACGTTCATTGCCGAAAAAAATAAAAAACGGGGCAATGAAATTGCCCCGTAATATAGCCCAGACGATTAAATACGCCTACTGCTGATAATGTTATATGCGCTTATTTTGACCAGTAAGCGGCTTTTGCTTTCTGCAGTTTTTCATAGGCCTTCAACAGCGACTGATGCGCAGGGAAGGCTTTCAGATCGCTGTCGACCGCCTGCAGTCCGTAGAATGGCGCTTCGCCGCTCAGGGCCGCGCTGGCGGCTTCTACCGCCTCGGCACCGTACATGCGCACGAAGGCATTCAGGTACTGCAGTGGCTCACGATCCTCTTCCTGCGCAAGAAGCAGGAGGGTTTGCAGGCAGCGGTAGTAGTTGGTGCGCTCGGCAGAGAACACTGACTGGTTGAATTCCATGGTCCACTCGGTCCAGGCCAGGGCCTGATCCAGATCGCCGCCAGCCAGCGCCAGCATCGCTTTCAGCTCGCCGATGCGCAGGGTATACCAGCCGTTGTCTTTACCGGTAGCCAGACCCAGCAGTTCACGTACGCGCGTGAAGTCATCATGGCCTTCGTCGTCCAGCTGGGCGATCAGGTTCAGATAATCCTCTTTTTCCCACTCGCTGCCTGGCAGGGCCAGCAGCGTTTCACGCAGGTGCGCACCCATGCTGTTGTTTGCCAGCCACAGATCTTCAGCCGGATAGATATCGGACATGCCCGGCACCAGAATACGGCAGGCGTAAACACCCAGGTGTTCGTAGTCAGCAATGTAGACTTCTTTATCTTCCGCGTTGAAGATGGCCATCAGGGTAGCGAACTCTTCTTCGGTCGTACCGGCAAAGCTCCAGTCGACGAATGGATAGTCTGCGTCCTGCTTGAACATATCCCAGGAGATCAAACCGCTGGAGTCGATGAAGTGGGTTTCGAGGTTGGTATGCTCGGCCACTTCTTCGTCGTCAAAGGTTGGTGGAGTAAATACATCGAGATCTTTCAGGCTACGGCCCTGCAGCAGCTCGGTGACGGTACGCTCCAGCGCCACGCCGAAGTCAGGATGCGCGCCGAAGGAGGCGAAGCAGGTGCCGTTCGTCGGGTTAAACAGCACAACGCAGATAACCGGGTATTTACCGCCCAGCGAGCCATCATACGCAAAGATAGGAAAGCCTTCTGCCTCCAGCTTAGCAATGGATTCCACCACGCCCGGATAGCGCGCCAGCACGTCGGCCGGAATTTCAGGCAGACTGATGGATTCAGCAATGATGCGGTTTTTAATGTGGCGCTCAAACACTTCTGACAGCCCCTGCACACGCGCTTCATTGCGGGTATTACCGGCGGACATGCCGTTAGAGACATACAGGTTACCGACAATGTTCATCGGGATGTACACGGTCTGTTCATCAGACTGACGGGTGAACGGCAGGGCGCAGATCCCACGCCCTTCATTACCCGACTGCAGATCGATCAGCATGCTGGCGGTCAGTTCATTTTCCGGATCGTAGAACGCACGCAGACGGGCATCCAGAATGCCTTCCGGCAGTTCATCGTCTTCGGTCAACGGGAACCATTTTTCATTGGGATAGTGAACAAACGGGCCGTTAGCAATGGTTTCACCCAGCCAGAAATCGGCGAAGAAGTAGTTGGTCGACAGACGTTCAAAATACTCACCCAGCGCAGAAGCCAGCGCCGCTTTTTTCGTCGCGCCTTTACCGTTGGTAAAGCACAGTGCACAGTCTTTATCGCGAATATGCACGGACCAGACGTGAGGCACTGGATTAAGCCAGGAGGCTTCTTCGATATTAAAGCCCAGGTCGGTCAGTTTCTGCTGGAAGCGAGCGATGGAATCTTCCAGGGCGGCGTCTTTGCCGGGGATAAACGTTTGAGTCATGGCGTTCACTTTTATCGTACG
Source organism: Enterobacter sp. 03-F-07-AD-ECC (assembly GCF_047530935.1). Lineage (NCBI taxonomy): Bacteria > Pseudomonadati > Pseudomonadota > Gammaproteobacteria > Enterobacterales > Enterobacteriaceae > Enterobacter > Enterobacter sp. 03-F-07-AD-ECC. The sequence continues at coordinate 390,015 of NZ_JBLKBZ010000001.1, forward strand.
TAAAGCGCGCAATGATACGGGTTTTGCGTGACGGGTGCTATCTCCGGCGAAAATAAAAGACTGGGCTATGCTTACTGTCAGTAACTGACTGTTAAGGCATAAAAAAATGAAAGCATTCGATCTGCAAAGGATGGCGTTTGATAAAGTCCCACCCGAATTTTTAGGCGAAGTGGCGCTGCGTAGTCTGTATACCTTCGTCCTGGTCTTCCTGTTTCTTAAAATCACCGGTCGGCGTGGCGTACGGCAGATGTCGCTGTTTGAGGTGCTGATCATTCTGACGCTGGGTTCAGCGGCGGGGGATGTCGCTTTTTACGATGATGTGCCAATGGTGCCGGTGTTTATTGTCTTCGTCACGCTGGCGCTGCTTTACCGGCTGGTCATGTGGCTGATGTCGAAAAGCGAAAAGCTGGAAGACATGCTTGAAGGGAAACCCGTCGTTATCGTTGAGAATGGACAGCTGGCCTGGGAAAATGTCCAAAGCGCCAATATGACCGAATTTGAGTTCTTTATGGAGTTGCGGCTGAACAGCGTGGAGCAGCTTGGGCAAGTGCGTCTGGCGATAATGGAAACGAATGGGCAAATCAGCGTGTATTACTATCCTGACGACGAGGTTAAGCCAGGGCTCTGTATTCTGCCGGATATGTTGATCGAGCGGTTTAAAACGGTACCGGAATCCGGCGAATATGCCTGTGTAAGATGTAGCCATGTCGTTGCCATGCACGTGGGCGATCATCAATTATGTCCCCGCTGTACAAATCCGGAATGGTCGAAGGTTAGCCGGGCCAAACGCCTTGTCTGACAGCCATTTTGTCGGTTTTGTGACAGCGAGGCGACAGATTGTATTGTGTGACGAAGGGCACATTTCACCGGTCATAAGTTTTAGACATTGCGGCGCGTGTCACTGAATGATAAAACCGATATCCACAGTTATAACTTATGGCTTTTAGCGTGGTGAGGGGAAATGGCTCAAGTCTTTAATTTCAGTTCAGGTCCGGCAATGTTACCGGCAGACGTGCTTAAACAGGCTCAACAGGAACTTTGTGACTGGAACGGTCTGGGTACGTCGGTGATGGAAATCAGCCACCGAGGTAAAGAGTTTATTCAGGTGGCGGAAGAAGCAGAAAAGGATTTTCGCGATCTGCTGAACATTCCCTCGAACTACAAAGTATTGTTCTGCCACGGTGGTGGACGCGGCCAGTTTGCTGGCGTACCGCTGAATATTCTGGGTGACAAAACCACGGCAGACTATGTTGACGCTGGCTACTGGGCGGCCAGCGCGGTGAAGGAGGCGCACAAGTATTGCACGCCAAACGTCATCGACGCCAAAGTGACTGTTGATGGCCTGCGTGCCGTGAAGCCAATGAGCGAGTGGCAGCTCTCTGACAACGCCGCGTATCTGCACTACTGCCCGAACGAAACCATTGACGGGATTGCCATCGACGAGACGCCGGACTTCGGTAAAGACGTGGTGGTTGCTGCTGACTTCTCCTCCACCATTCTCTCTGCGCCGATTGACATCAGCCGCTACGGTGTCATCTATGCGGGTGCGCAGAAAAATATCGGCCCTGCAGGCCTGACTATCGTCATCGTACGTGACGATCTGCTGGGTAAAGCGCATAAATCCTGCCCGTCGATTCTTGATTACACTGTGCTGAACGATAACGACTCCATGTTCAACACCCCACCGACGTTTGCCTGGTATCTCTCCGGCCTGGTCTTTAAATGGCTGAAGCAAAACGGCGGCGTGGCGCAGATGGACAAGATCAATCAGCAGAAAGCAGAACTGCTGTACGGCGTCATTGATAAGAGTGATTTCTATCGTAACGATGTGGCGAAAGCCAACCGTTCCCGCATGAACGTGCCGTTCCAGCTGGCGGACAGCAACCTGGATAAAGTTTTCCTGGAAGAGTCCTTCGCCGCAGGTCTGCATGCGCTGAAAGGTCACCGTGTGGTAGGCGGCATGCGCGCCTCCATCTATAACGCCATGCCGCTGGAAGGCGTTAACGCCCTGACCGATTTCATGATTGACTTCGAACGTCGCCACGGTTGATTGCGCTGTTTTCACCCCCGTAGCCCTGCTGCGGGGTTTTTATTATGTTGAGTTGAGAGTTAAGTTTCATGGAATCCCTGACGTTACAACCTATCGCGCGGGTAGATGGCACCATCAATCTGCCTGGTTCAAAAAGTGTCTCGAACCGCGCTCTGCTGCTGGCAGCTCTGGCAAACGGCACCACCGTCCTCACGAACCTCCTGGACAGCGATGACGTGCGCCATATGCTCAATGCGCTGAAAGCGTTGGGAGTTCACTACACGCTGTCTGACGACCGTACCCGCTGTGAAGTGACGGGGAACGGCGGTGCGCTACGTTCAGCCGAGGAACTGGAGCTGTTTCTGGGTAACGCGGGAACCGCCATGCGCCCACTGGCGGCAGCTCTGTGCCTGGGCAGCAACAATATTGTTCTTACCGGCGAGCCGCGCATGAAAGAGCGTCCGATCGGTCATCTGGTGGATGCCCTTCGTCAGGGCGGTGCCCAGATTGACTATCTGGAGCAAGAAAATTACCCACCACTGCGCCTTCGCGGTGGCTTTACCGGCGGCAACGTCGAGGTGGACGGCAGCGTCTCCAGCCAGTTCCTGACGGCACTGCTGATGACTGCACCGCTGGCACCGCAGGATACGGTCATCACTATCAAGGGCGACCTGGTGTCTAAGCCGTACATTGATATCACCCTGCATCTGATGAAAACCTTCGGTGTGGAGGTGGAAAACCACGCGTATCAGCGCTTCGTGGTTCGCGGTGCGCAGCAGTATCAGTCTCCGGGTAACTATCTGGTTGAAGGTGACGCCTCATCTGCGTCTTACTTCCTGGCGGCAGGTGCTATTAAAGGCGGTACGGTGAAAGTGACCGGTATTGGCCGTAACAGCGTGCAGGGCGATATTCGTTTTGCTGGTGTGCTGGAGAAAATGGGTGCGGTGGTGACCTGGGGGGAGGATTTCATCGCCTGTACACGTGGTGAACTCAACGCCATCGATATGGACATGAACCACATTCCTGACGCGGCAATGACCATTGCTACCGCGGCGCTCTTTGCAAAAGGCACTACGACGCTGCGTAACATCTACAACTGGCGCGTGAAAGAAACCGACCGTCTGTTCGCGATGGCTACCGAGTTGCGTAAAGTAGGCGCCGAAGTGGAAGAGGGCGAAGACTACATTCGCGTAACGCCTCCGGCAAAACTGCAGTTCGCGGAAATCGGAACTTACAACGATCACCGTATGGCGATGTGCTTCTCGCTGGTGGCGTTGTCCGATACACCTGTCACGATCCTCGATCCGAAATGTACGGCGAAAACCTTCCCGGACTATTTCGAACAGCTGGCCCGCATCAGTACACTGGCCTGATGACATGATGCCGCATCACCCGATGCGGCATTTCCTTACGTTTTCTGACGTTTGTTCCCGCACATTTCTTCTACACTCTGCTTCATTAATTCCGTAATTTGCACGCAAAGGTAACAGTTGCGCACGTTGGCGCGTATAATGCGCGGCGTTCATGTTAACGGTATGCCTTTATTAAGGAGAAAAAGATGACGGCAGTTGCCCCGGTAATCACCATTGATGGGCCTAGTGGCGCAGGGAAAGGAACTCTGTGCAAGGCGATGGCGGAAGCATTGCAATGGCATCTTTTAGATTCGGGAGCTATCTATCGCGTGCTGGCGCTGGCAGCGCTGCATCACCATGTGGATGTTGCGTCTGAAGAGGCGCTGGTTCCGCTGGCTGCGCATCTGGATGTGCGTTTTGTCTCGACCGATGGCAACCTCGAAGTGATCCTGGAAGGGGAAGATGTGAGCGGCGAAATTCGTACGCAGGAGGTTGCTAACGCTGCCTCTCAGGTGGCGGCTTTCCCGCGCGTTCGTGAGGCCCTGTTACGCCGTCAGCGTGCTTTCCGTGAAGCACCCGGCCTGATCGCTGACGGACGAGATATGGGGACGGTGGTATTCCCTGATGCGCCAGTGAAAATTTTCCTTGACGCCTCCTCGGAAGAACGGGCTCAACGCCGCATGCTTCAGTTGCAGGAGAAGGGGTTTAGTGTTAACTTTGATCGCCTTTTATCCGAGATAAAAGAGCGCGATGACCGCGACCGTAACCGCGCCGTAGCCCCACTTGTTCCTGCAGAAGATGCATTAGTTCTGGATTCCACCAGTTTAACTATTGAGCAAGTGATTGAAAAAGCGCTACAATATGCGCGCCAAAAACTGGCACTCGCGTAATTGCGACCGATTTAGCAGTACCCCCGCTGCAATGGATTGACGGCGGGTATGTGAAACAACCCCATCCGGCACGGAGCCAGGTGGACGTTAATATTAACCTGAAGATTAAACATGACTGAATCTTTTGCTCAACTGTTTGAAGAATCCTTAAAAGAAATCGAAACCCGTCCGGGTTCCATCGTTCGCGGTGTTGTTGTTGCTATCGACAAAGACGTAGTACTGGTTGACGCCGGTCTGAAATCTGAGTCCGCCATTCCGGCAGAGCAGTTCAAAAACGCCCAGGGCGAGCTGGAAATCCAGGTAGGTGACGAAGTTGACGTTGCTCTGGACGCAGTAGAAGACGGCTTCGGCGAAACCCTGCTGTCTCGTGAAAAAGCTAAACGTCACGAAGCATGGATCACGCTGGAGAAAGCTTACGAAGAAGCTGAAACTGTGGTCGGTGTTATCAACGGCAAAGTTAAAGGTGGCTTCACTGTTGAGCTGAATGGTATTCGTGCGTTCCTGCCAGGTTCTCTGGTAGACGTTCGTCCAGTCCGTGACACCCTGCACCTCGAAGGCAAAGAGCTTGAGTTCAAAGTAATCAAGCTGGACCAGAAGCGTAACAACGTTGTTGTTTCCCGTCGTGCCGTTATCGAATCCGAAAACAGCGCAGAACGCGATCAGCTGCTGGAAAACCTGCAGGAAGGCATGGAAGTCAAAGGTATCGTTAAGAACCTCACTGACTACGGCGCATTCGTTGACCTGGGCGGCGTTGATGGCCTGCTGCACATCACCGACATGGCGTGGAAACGCGTTAAGCACCCAAGCGAAATCGTGAACGTGGGCGACGAAATCACTGTTAAAGTGCTGAAGTTCGACCGCGAGCGTACTCGTGTATCCCTCGGCCTGAAACAGCTGGGCGAAGATCCATGGGTAGCTATCGCTAAGCGTTACCCAGAAGGTACCAAACTGACTGGCCGCGTGACCAACCTGACTGACTACGGCTGCTTCGTTGAAATCGAAGAAGGCGTTGAAGGTCTGGTACACGTTTCCGAAATGGACTGGACCAACAAAAACATCCACCCATCCAAAGTTGTTAACGTTGGTGACGTAGTGGAAGTTATGGTTCTGGATATCGACGAAGAACGTCGTCGTATCTCCCTGGGCCTGAAGCAGTGCAAAAACAACCCATGGCAGCAGTTCGCGGAAACCCACAACAAGGGCGACCGTGTTGAAGGTAAAATCAAGTCTATCACTGACTTCGGTATCTTCATCGGCCTGGACGGCGGCATCGACGGCCTGGTTCACCTGTCTGACATCTCCTGGAACGTTGCAGGCGAAGAAGCAGTTCGTGAATACAAAAAAGGCGACGAAATCGCAGCAGTTGTTCTGCAGGTTGACGCAGAGCGTGAGCGTATCTCTCTGGGCGTTAAACAGCTCGCAGAAGATCCGTTCAACAACTGGGTTGCACTGAACAAGAAAGGCGCAATCGTAAACGGTAAAGTGACTGCAGTTGACGCTAAAGGCGCAACCGTAGAACTGGCTGACGGCGTTGAAGGTTACCTGCGCGCTTCTGAAGCTTCACGTGACCGCGTTGAAGATGCCACTCTGGTTCTGAACGTTGGCGACGATGTTGAAGCTAAGTTCACCGGTGTTGACCGTAAGAACCGTGCAATCAGCCTGTCTGTTCGTGCGAAAGACGAAGCTGACGAGAAAGATGCAATCGCTACTGTTAACAAACAGGAAGATGCAAACTTCTCTAACAACGCAATGGCTGAAGCTTTCAAAGCAGCTAAAGGCGAGTAATATCAAGTCCTCAGCATCCTTTGAGCGGTAACGCATTTATCGCGCGAAGGATGAGGAGCAAACTTGACAGATTGCAGGATTCGTCCTGTAATCAATAACAAAGGGCGGCTACGGCCGCCCTTGTTTAATGAGCTGTTCAGCTAATTGGTTTGAAAGGAACCGGAGGAATCATGACCAAGTCAGAATTGATTGAAAGACTTGCCAGTCAGCAACCGCATATCCCAGCTAAAGCAGTGGAAGATGCCGTAAAAGAGATGCTGGAGCATATGGCCACCACTCTTGCCCAGGGCGAGCGCATTGAAATCCGCGGTTTCGGTAGTTTTTCTCTGCACTATCGTGCTCCACGTACCGGGCGTAACCCGAAGACTGGTGATAAAGTCGAGCTGGAAGGTAAGTACGTTCCACACTTTAAGCCGGGTAAAGAACTGCGCGATCGCGCCAATATTTACGGCAACTGAGTTTAGCCATCTGGTTAAACTGGGTTCAAAAGAAAGCACCTCCGGGTGCTTTTTTTGTACTTATCGTTTTTATTCTGAAGCTGTGCCGCAATCCCCGTGTCGTTTTCTGCAAACCGACAAAAACAGTGCAGCGTGCGCTGTAACCTGCATTTTATTCAACTGACGCCTCTCTCCCTCTTCTTACATACTGCCGCCCTGAAACAGGGAGGTCGTAATGGGAATTCCCACACTAAGTCTGTGCGCCATTCTGGCGATAGTGCCGCTACTCTGGTTACCAGAACTACCTGCACGGCATACTGTATGGACCATGGTTGCCGGTGGGTTGGTGCTGGGCTTACAGCGAAGCTTCAGTCTGAAGTGTATCGGTATGGGGTTGTTATTTTGCGCGTGGGGCATTCTGGCTGCGCAGGAAAGCGTCTGGCCGATGCAGCATTTAACCACCGGTGCAGTCAAGGCTGAGGTAGAGATCACCGCCACCGATGGCGCAACAGTCCATCAGGGGAAAATCGTTGCACTTAATGGCAAACGCTGGTGGGCATCGACGGGCATCGTGCTGTATGGCAATTACCTGCCGCAAAAGGCCTGCGCGGGTCAGCGCTGGGCCATGACGCTCAGGCTCAGGCCTGTACACGGTGAACTGAACGACGGGGGATATGATCCTCAACGAAATGCTTTTGCCCGGCATCAAACGTTAAGCGGACGTTTTACGCGGGCAGAAATTATTGATGAACGCTGCAGCTTGCGTGCCCGCTATCTGTCATCGCTGCACGACACGCTTTCAGCCTATCGTTGGGGAGCGGTGATCCTGGGGCTGGGGATGGGCGAGCGCCTGGATGTGCCCCGGGAAATAAAAACACTGATGCGTGAAACCGGCACGTCGCATCTGATGGCTATCTCGGGTTTGCACATCGCGCTGGCGGCTTCCATCGTCTGGTTGCTTGCCAGGGGTATTCAGTTTTTATTGCCGTGTCAGTGGATCCGCTGGCAGATGCCACTGCTTGCGGGACTGTTTTTTGCGGCCTTCTACGCATGGCTAACGGGTTTGCAGCCGCCAGCATTACGCACGGTCATCGCGCTTGCGGTGCTGGCCGCTCTGCGGATCGGCGCGCGTCAGTGGTCTGCATGGCAGGTCTGGTGTAGCTGTATTGCAGCGATACTCATCGTTGATCCGCTGGCGGTGCTTTCTCAAAGCCTGGCGTTGTCAGCGTTTGCTGTCGCGGCCTTGATTTTCTGGTATCAGTGGCTGCCACTCCCCAGCTGGCGCTGGACTCGCCGGGTGCGACCCCTGATAAATTTACTCTATCTGCAGGTTGGGATGTTGCTGCTGCTCCTGCCTTTGCAGGTGTTGATGTTCCATGGCTTCAGCGTCTCTTCGCTGGTGGCCAATCTCTTTGCCGTTCCGCTGGTGACCTTTATCTCGGTTCCGCTGATCCTGCTCGGTATGCTACTGCACCTGCTCCCGCTGGTCCCCCTGGAGACTGGCGTATGGTTTGCGGCAGATAAGTCCCTGGCCGGTTTGTTCTGGCTGCTGCAGCGTCTGCCTGATGGCTGGCAGGACGTCGATGAGCGCTGGCAGTACCTGACATTGCTGCCCTGGCTGGCCATTATCGGCTGGCGCTTTCGCTCCTGGAAAAGCATGCCGGCGGTGTGTCTGACAGGAACTGTCGTGCTGGCATCCCCATTCATGCAAACGGCGAAAACCGATAGCTGGACGTTGCATATGCTGGATGTGGGGCAGGGGCTATCAATGGTTATTGAGCGGCAGGGTAAAGCGCTTCTATACGACACCGGTCCCGGCTGGCCTGGGGGAGACAGTGCGCAGCAGTTGATCATTCCGTGGTTACGCTGGCATCACCTGCAACCAGATGGCGTTATTCTCAGTCACGAGCACCTGGACCATGCTGGTGGTCTGGCATCGCTGCAGGCGGCATGGCCAGACTTGTGGGTACGAAGCCCGCTGGGGTGGGCGCAGCATCTTCCCTGCTTTCGCGGGCAGCAGTGGAAATGGCAGGGGTTAACATTCACCGTCCACTGGCCACCGGCTGGATCCACTGCCCAGGGTAACAATCGCTCCTGCGTGGTTAAAATTGATGACGGTGAGCAGAGTGTTTTGCTGACAGGGGACATTGAAGCGCAAGCGGAACAGGCTATGCTTAGCCATTACTGGCGTTATCTGACGTCAACGGTGATACAGGTGCCGCACCATGGCAGTAATACCTCCTCATCGTTGCCGCTGGTACAACGGGTGGGAGGCGAAATCGCGCTGGATTCTGCGGCCCGTTACAATGCGTGGCGATTCCCGTCAGTGAAGGTGGTGAAGCGTTATCGAAAAGAGGGCTATGTCTGGCACGATACCCCTCATTCGGGCCAAATATCGGTGACGTTTTCGCAACATGCCTGGCAAATCCGACGGTTGCGGGAGCAATATTTACCGCGTTGGTATCATCAGTGGTTTGGCGCGCCCGTCGATAACGGGTAGAATATGCGGCTATTTCAACAGATGCTGGTTTTTTGAATGCATAACGACAAAGATCTCTCCACGTGGCAAACCTTCCGCCGACTCTGGCCGATGATTGCACCTTTTAAAGCAGGTTTAATCGTGGCGGGTATAGCGTTAGTTCTCAACGCAGCCAGCGATACTTTTATGTTATCGCTCCTCAAACCGTTACTGGATGACGGTTTTGGTAAAACGGATCGCTCAGTGTTGCTATGGATGCCTCTGGTGGTGATCGGACTGATGATCTTACGCGGTATCACCAGCTATATTTCCAGTTATTGCATCTCCTGGGTGTCAGGAAAAGTGGTCATGACAATGCGCCGTCGGCTGTTCAGCCACATGATGGGCATGCCGGTGGCCTTCTTTGACAAACAATCGACAGGTACGTTGTTGTCACGTATCACCTATGACTCAGAACAGGTGGCATCCTCTTCCTCCAGCGCACTGATTACCGTTGTGCGTGAAGGTGCGTCAATTATCGGTCTGTTCGTGATGATGTTCTATTACAGCTGGCAGCTGTCGCTGATCCTCATCGTGCTGGCTCCGGTTGTTTCTGTCGCGATCCGCGTCGTCTCAAAGCGTTTTCGCAATATCAGTAAGAATATGCAGAATACGATGGGGCAGGTGACCACCAGCGCTGAACAGATGCTGAAAGGACATAAAGAGGTGTTGATTTTCGGCGGGCAGGAGGTCGAAACAAAACGCTTCGATAAAGTCAGCAACAAAATGCGTCTGCAGGGGATGAAAATGGTCTCGGCCTCTTCAATCTCTGATCCCATTATTCAGCTGATTGCCTCTCTGGCTCTGGCATTCGTCCTGTATGCGGCAAGCTTCCCGAGCGTAATGGAAACGCTGACGGCGGGAACCATCACCGTTGTGTTCTCTTCCATGATTGCGCTGATGCGTCCGCTGAAGTCGCTGACCAACGTTAACGCCCAGTTCCAGCGCGGGATGGCAGCATGCCAGACGCTGTTCAGCATCCTGGATTCTGAGCAAGAGAAAGACGAAGGTACTCGCGTCATTGAGCGCGCAAAGGGCGATGTCGAATTCCGCAACGTGACCTTCACTTACCCTGGCCGTGAAGTTCCAGCATTACGTAACATCAACCTGACCATTCCGGCAGGCAAAACCGTTGCGCTGGTCGGCCGTTCCGGTTCGGGTAAATCGACGATTGCCAGCCTGATTACCCGTTTCTACGACATCGATCAGGGTGAAATTCTGTTAGACGGTCACGACCTGCGGGAATACACCCTGCAGTCGCTGCGTAACCAGGTTGCGCTGGTGTCTCAGAACGTGCATCTGTTCAACGATACTGTTGCGAACAATATTGCCTATGCGCGCACTGAAGAGTACAGCCGCGAGCAGATTGAAGAAGCCGCTCGCATGGCCTATGCCATGGACTTTATTAACAAGATGGACAACGGCCTGGATACCATCATCGGTGAGAATGGAGTTCTGCTCTCCGGTGGTCAACGCCAGCGTATCGCCATCGCCCGTGCACTGCTGCGTAACAGCCCTATTCTGATCCTTGACGAAGCAACCTCTGCTTTGGATACAGAATCTGAACGTGCAATTCAGTCTGCGCTGGATGAACTGCAAAAGAACCGTACATCACTGGTGATTGCGCACCGCCTGTCAACGATTGAACAGGCTGATGAAATCGTCGTTGTGGAGGATGGGGTCATTGTAGAACGCGGTAGCCATACCGATTTACTGGCACAGCGTGGTGTTTACGCTCAGCTCCATAAGATGCAGTTCGGCGAATGATTGCCCGCATCTGGTCCGGTGAGTCCCCGCTGTGGCTGCTGCTTCTGCCGCTCTCCTGGCTGTATGGTCTGGTGAGCGGCATTATCCGTCTGTTTTACCGTCTGGGGCTAAAGCGGGCGTGGCGTGCGCCGGTGCCGGTTGTCGTGGTGGGCAACCTTACGGCAGGGGGGAACGGTAAAACCCCTGTGGTCATCTGGCTGGTTGAGCAACTGCAAAAGCGCGGCATCCGCCCCGGCGTGGTGTCGCGAGGTTACGGCGGAAAAGCGGCGCACTATCCACTGCTCCTGACGCCGGACACGACGACCGCCGAGGCGGGGGATGAGCCGGTATTGATTTATCAGCGCACTGGCGCGCCTGTCGCAGTCTCTCCGGTGCGTAGTGATGCTGTTCAGGCGTTGCTTGCCGAACACGACGTGCAAATAATTATTACCGATGACGGTCTGCAGCATTACGCGCTGGCGCGTGATAAAGAGATTGTGGTCATTGATGGCGTCCGCCGTTTTGGCAACGGCTGGTGGCTGCCTGCAGGCCCCATGCGTGAACGCGCTTCGCGCCTGAAGTCCGTGGATGCGGTGATTGTCAACGGCGGTGTGGCACAGCCGGGGGAGATCCCGATGCAACTCCAGCCAGGCATGGCAATTAACCTGTTGACCGGTGAACGACAGGCCGTTTCCCGGCTACCCGCGCTGGTCGCGATGGCAGGTATTGGTCATCCTCCGCGTTTCTTCGCAACGCTGGAACAGTGTGGTGCCCGCCTTGATAAACGTGTTCCGCTGGCCGATCACCAGGCGCTGGTGGCGGAGCAGGTAGACGCGTTGACAACATCCGGTCAGACATTAATCATGACCGAAAAAGATGCGGTGAAATGCCGCGCTTTTGCGAAAGAAAACTGGTGGTATCTGCCGGTTGACGCTGAACTCAGCGGCGAGCAGCCGGAACACTTGCTCCAGGAACTGATTGCGTTGGTGCATTAAGAGCTTACGCGGTTCTGGTGGCGCTTTGACTGACAGGAAAACGCATGTCTTTACCGCAACTCTCGCTTTCAGCCGCACGTAACTTGCACCTTGCTGCGCAAGGACTTCTTAAAAAGTCCCGTCGCCGCGCGCAGCCTGCCGATATCCTCACTACCGTGCAACGCATGTCGTTGTTGCAAATCGACACCATCAACATTGTGGCTCGTAGCCCCTACCTGGTGCTGTTCAGCCGGCTGGGCAATTATCCGCCTCAGTGGCTCGATGATGCGCTCAGCAAGGGAGAGCTGATGGAATACTGGGCACATGAAGCCTGTTTCCTGCCCCGCAGCGATTTTGCCCTGGTTCGCCATCGTATGCTTGCCCCGGAAAAAATGGGCTGGAAATACCGGCAGGCGTGGATGCACGAGCATGCGGCTGAAATTGAGCAGCTCATTGCCCATATCGCGGAAAAGGGGCCAGTACGTTCCGCGGATTTTGAACATCCACGAAAAGGGGCAAGCGGCTGGTGGGAATGGAAACCGCACAAGCGTCATCTCGAAGGGTTGTTTACATCAGGCAAGGTGATGGTAGTCGAGCGGCGTAATTTTCAACGGGTGTACGACCTGACGCAGCGGGTGATGCCTCACTGGGACGACGAGCGCGACCTGCTCACACAGGAGGCAGCCGAAGCCATCATGCTTGAAAACAGCGCCCGCAGTCTGGGTATTTTCCGTCCGCAATGGCTGGCCGATTATTACCGTCTCCGACAGCCCACGCTGAAACCGTTGCTGGATAATTGGCAGCGCGAGCAGCGGGTTATCCCGGTCTCTGTAGAGAGGTTGGGCGAAATGTGGCTGCATGCGGATTTACTCCCGCTGCTGCCACAAGCTGAAGCAGGTAAACTTCAGGCAACCCATAGCGCGGTGCTGTCACCTTTTGATCCGGTGGTCTGGGACAGAAAACGGGCCGAGCAGCTGTTTGATTTCAGCTACCGGCTGGAGTGCTACACTCCCGCGCCAAAGCGCCAGTACGGTTACTTTGTTTTGCCCCTGCTGCACAAAGGTCAACTGGTAGGGCGCATGGATGCCAAAATGCACCGTAAAACCGGCACGCTAGAGGTCATTGCGCTGTATCTGGAAGAGGGCGTCAGGATAACCGCGACCCTGGAAAAAGGGTTAACATCCGCCATCAATGATTTCGCCTGCTGGCAGAAGGCCTGCGAAGTGACGCTGGGCCGCGTGCCTGACGGACTCTTTACATCCTGTCGAAGTGGCTGGGAAACAGGCACGCCCTGAAAAGGGAATGTGATAAGCTTTAGCGATTACCCATACGGAGGAACTATGGATCACCGTTTACTTGAAATTATTGCCTGCCCGGTGTGCAACGGCAAACTCTACTATAGCCAGGACAAACAAGAGCTGATTTGCAAACCGGACAGCCTGGCTTTCCCGCTGCGTGACGGTATTCCGGTACTGCTGGAAAACGAAGCCCGTTCCCTGGTGGCTGAAGAGAGCAAACCATGAGCTTTGTCGTCATTATTCCTGCCCGTTACGCCTCAACGCGTCTGCCGGGTAAGCCGCTGGTAGATATCAACGGCAAGCCAATGATTGTGCATGTCCTTGAACGCGCCCGTGAGTCCGGCGCTGACCGTATTATCGTGGCCACCGATCATCCTGATGTTGCGCGTGCGGTTGAAGCCGCAGGCGGGGAAGTGTGCATGACCCGCGCCGATCACCAGTCTGGTACTGAACGACTGGCTGAAGTGGTTGAGAAATGCGCATTCAGCGACGATACGGTAATCGTTAACGTGCAGGGCGACGAACCGATGATCCCGGCGGCGATTATTCGTCAGGTGGCGGAAAACCTGGCGCAGCGTCAGGTTGGCATGGCAACTCTCGCGGTACCTATCCACCACGCGGAAGAAGCGTTCAACCCGAACGCGGTGAAGGTTGTGACGGATGCGGAGGGCTATGCGCTTTATTTCTCCCGTGCCACCATCCCGTGGGATCGCGATCGCTTTGCGGTGTCCAAAGAGACCATTGGCGATACCTTCCTGCGCCATATTGGCATCTACGGCTATCGCGCGGGCTTTATTCGCCGCTATGTAACCTGGACACCGAGTCCGCTGGAGCATATTGAAATGCTGGAACAGCTTCGTGTGCTCTGGTATGGCGAAAAGATCCACGTTGCCGTCGCCGAAGAGGTGCCTGGTACAGGCGTAGACACCCCAGAAGATCTTGAGCGCGTTCGCGCTGAATTGCGTTAATCCTTGCGGCATCCCTCTTTTGGGAGGGATGCACTCCGCCGTTTATTTTCTCTTATCTTTTCCATAATTGATCTCCGCAGGGTGACATCTGCGTCCTGCGCGCTCATTATAAAAGCAGTAGTCTTAATGGGGGTAATCTCATATGGAACAGCTGCGTGCCGAACTGAGTCACCTGCTTGGCGAGAAGTTAAGCCGGGTGGAATGTGTAAGTGAAAAGGCAGATACCGCGCTCTGGTCGTTGTACGACAGTCAGGGAAACCCAATGCCGCTGATGGCCCGAAGCTTTACCTCGCCGGGTGTGGCCAGGCAGCTTGCCTGGAAAATTTCAATGCTCGCGCGGCAAGGAACCGTGCGTATGCCGACGGTTTACGGGGTGATGACGCATGAAGAGCACCCCGGTCCGGATGTTCTGCTGATTGAGCGTTTACGCGGAGTATCCGTTGAAGCCCCGGCGCGTACACCGGAGCGCTGGGAACAGCTGAAAGACCAGATTGTGGAGGCTCTGCTGGCCTGGCACCGGCAGGATAGCCGTGGCCTTGTGGGACCCGTCGACAGCACTCAGGAAAATCTCTGGCCGCTGTGGTATCGCCAGCGGGTGGAGGTGCTGTGGGGAACGCTTAATCAGTTCAACAACACCGGCTTGACCATGCAGGATAAACGTATCCTGTTCCGCACCCGGGAGTGTTTACCGGCGCTGTTTGAGGGCTTTAACGACAACTGCGTGTTGATACATGGTAATTTTACCCTGCGTAGCATGCTTAAAGATTCTCGTAGCGATCAGCTTCTGGCGATGCTGGGGCCAGGGGTCATGCTCTGGGCTCCGCGCGAGTATGACCTGTTCAGGCTCAGCGATAGCGCGGCCGCTGAAGGCTTGCTGTGGCACTATCTGCAGCGCGCGCCCGTTGCGGAGGCGTTTCTCTGGCGGCGCTGGCTTTATTTATTGTGGGATGAAGTGGCGCAGCTGGTGAATACCGGACGTTTCAACCGCGCCAACTTTGACCTTGCGACAAAATCACTCCTGCCCTGGCTCGCCTGAGGAGCCTTTCAGCCACTGCCAGATGCGTCCCAGCGTCTCATAGCCGACGCGATCGCTATGCATCAACCACATTGGGGACGGGATCACCCGTTCCCATGGGTTGAGCGGGGCGTTAATGGCCATCTGGTTCGCCGGCGCGGGAAGCGGGTGCAGACCTTGTTTTTCGAAGAAAATCATTGCCCTTGGCAGATGTGAAGCAGATGTCACCAGTAAGAACGGAACATCGCCAATAGCCTGTTTCACCGCGGCGGCTTCTTCTTCGGTATCTTTCGGACTGTCTAGCGTGATAATAGCGGAGCGCGGCACGCCGAGGGATTCCGCCACCCTGGCGCCGGCTTCAGCCGTGCTGACCGGGTTGGTTTTGGCTGGCGCGCCGGTGAAGATCATTTTTGATCCCGGATTAGCCAGCCACAGGCGAATACCTTCGTTCAGGCGCGGCAGGCTGTTATTGATCAGGTTGGAGCTGGGGGCCCAGTTTGGATCCCAGGTATACCCGCCGCCCAGCACCACGATGTACTCCACTTTCTGGTTTCCCTGCCAGGTTGGGTAGGTGTTTTCGATGGGACGTAACAGTTTGTCTGCGACGGGTTGCAGGCTCAGCAGCAGCAGTACCAGCCAGCCGAAGGTGATCAGCGTTTTGCCACTTTTCTGAAAGCGACTAAACCACACCAGCCCCAGCCCCAGCGCGATGATGAGCAGCAGTAGCGGAAGGGGAAGCATCATGCCTCCAATGTATTTCTTCAGGGTAAAAAGCATCCTTTTTGGTTCCTTTTTTAACCATATAGCAGGCGAATACCCGTGATATTACACCAGAGAGGTTCATTCTCCGCGCGGGTGTGACAAAATAGCGGTTTTGCAGTTAGCGAGTGGAACTCTCCCAATGCGGGATCGCAATTTTGATGACATCGCGGAAAAGTTTTCGCGCAACATATACGGCACCACAAAAGGGCAGTTACGTCAGACGATCCTCTGGCAGGATCTGGACACCATTCTGGCCACGTATGGCGGTCAAACGTTGCGCGTGCTTGACGCCGGAGGCGGTGAAGGGCAGACGGCCATAAAAATGGCTGAGCGCGGTCATCACGTCACACTTTGCGATCTTTCTGCTGAGATGGTTGCGCGTGCCACGCGTGCAGCAGAGGAGAAAGGTGTGAGCGACAACATGCATTTTGTACAATGCGCCGCTCAGGACATCGCACAGCATTTGGAAACACAGGTTGATCTGATATTGTTTCATGCGGTGCTGGAATGGGTAGCCGATCCCTTAAGCGTGTTACAAACCCTGTGGTCGATGCTACGCCCGGGCGGTACGCTGTCGCTGATGTTCTACAATGCTAACGGCTTCCTGATGCACAACATGGTTGCGGGCAACTTCGACTATGTTCAGGTCGGAATGCCGAAAAAGAAAAAGCGCACGCTTTCCCCGGACTATCCGCGCGATCCCCAGCAGGTTTACGGCTGGCTGGAAGAGATTGGCTGGCAGATAACCGGGAAGACGGGCGTCAGGGTGTTTCATGATTATCTGCGTGAAAAACACAAACAGCGTGACTGTTTTGACACCTTAACAGAATTAGAAACGCGGTATTGCCGTCAGGAACCGTTTATCAGTCTTGGCCGCTATATTCACGTCACCGCGCACAAGCCGCAGATGCAAGGATAACCTATGAGTGAATTTTCCCAGACAGTCCCCGAACTGGTTGCCTGGGCCAGGAAAAATGATTTCTCCATCTCGCTGCCGGTAGACAGACTCTCTTTCCTGCTGGCGGTTGCCACGCTGAACGGCGAACGGCTCGATGGCGAAATGAGCGAGGGTGAACTGGTGGATGCGTTCCGCCATGTGAGTGATGCGTTTGAGCAAACCAGCGAAACCATTAGCGTGCGTGCCAACAACGCAATCAACGATATGGTGCGTCAACGTCTGCTGAACCGCTTTACCAGCGAGCAGGCGGAAGGTAACGCCATTTATCGACTGACGCCACTGGGCATCGGCATTACCGATTACTACATCCGCCAGCGTGAGTTTTCCACGCTGCGTCTTTCCATGCAGCTCTCCATTGTGGCGGGTGAACTCAAGCGTGCAGCCGATGCTGCGGATGAAAACGGTGATGAATTCCACTGGCACCGTAACGTCTACGCGCCGCTGAAATATTCGGTAGCGGAGATTTTTGACAGTATCGATCTGACCCAGCGTCTGATGGACGAACAGCAGCAGCAGGTGAAAGATGATATCGCGCAATTGCTGAATAAAGACTGGCGTGCGGCCATCTCCAGCTGTGAGTTGCTGCTGTCGGAAACCTCCGGCACGCTGCGTGAACTGCAGGATACGCTGGAGGCTGCAGGCGATAAACTCCAGGCCAACCTGCTGCGCATTCAGGATGCGACCATGGCACATGACGATCTGCATTTTATCGACCGTCTGGTCTTTGATTTGCAGAGCAAGCTCGATCGCATCATTAGCTGGGGCCAGCAATCGATTGACCTGTGGATCGGTTACGATCGTCATGTACATAAATTTATCCGTACCGCCATCGATATGGATAAAAACCGCGTCTTTGCTCAGCGTCTGCGTCAGTCTGTTCAAACCTACTTCGATGCGCCGTGGGCGCTAACCTACGCCAATGCCGATCGTCTGCTCGATATGCGTGACGAAGAGATGGCGTTGCGTGATGAAGAGGTAACCGGTGAGCTGCCACCGGATCTGGAGTACGAAGAATTCAACGAAATTCGTGAGCAACTTGCGGCCATGATCGAAGAACAGCTCGCTGTCTACAAAACCAGACAGGTACCGCTGGATCTTGGTCTCGTGGTGCGCGACTATCTGGCGCAATATCCTCGCGCGCGCCACTTCGACGTTGCCCGCATTGTGGTAGACCAGGCGGTTCGCCTGGGTATCGCGCAAGCAGATTTCACCGGACTGCCGCCGAAGTGGCAGCCGATTAACGATTACGGAGCCAAGGTACAGGCGCATGTCATTGACAAATATTGAACAAGTGATGCCATTAAAGCTGGCACAGGCGCTGGCGAATCCGTTATTTCCGGCGCTGGACAGCCAGCTGCGTGCCGGTCGTCATATTGGCCTCGACGAGCTGGATAATCACGCCTTTTTGATGGACTTCCAGGAGTATCTGGAAGAGTTTTACGCACGCTATAACGTTGAGCTTATCCGCGCGCCGGAAGGTTTCTTCTACCTGCGTCCGCGTTCCACCACGCTTATTCCGCGCTCCGTGCTCTCCGAGCTGGATATGATGGTCGGCAAAATTCTGTGCTACCTCTACCTCAGCCCGGAACGTCTGGCAAATGAAGGGATCTTCACCCAGCAGGAGCTTTACGATGAGCTGTTGACGCTGGCAGACGAAAACAAGCTGCTGAAGCTTGTGAACAACCGTTCAACGGGGTCGGATCTCGATCGTCAGAAATTGCAGGAAAAAGTTCGCTCTTCTCTGAACCGTCTGCGTCGTCTGGGGATGGTCTGGTTTATGGGCCACGACAGCAGCAAATTCCGCATTACGGAATCTGTTTTCCGCTTCGGTGCCGACGTGCGTGCGGGCGACGACGCGCGTGAAGCGCAGCTTCGCATGATCCGCGACGGTGAGGCGATGCCGGTGGAAAACCATTTGCAGCTCAATGACGAGCCTGAAGACAATCAGCCGGATAGCGGGGAGGAAGAGTAATGATTGAACGCGGTAAATTTCGCTCACTAACGCTGATTAACTGGAACGGCTTTTTTGCCCGAACCTTTGATCTCGATGAGCTGGTGACAACGCTCTCCGGCGGTAACGGTGCGGGTAAATCCACCACCATGGCGGCCTTTGTGACGGCGCTGATCCCTGATTTGACGCTGCTGCACTTCCGTAATACCACCGAAGCGGGGGCGACAAGCGGCTCCCGCGATAAAGGCCTGCACGGTAAGCTCAAAGCTGGCGTCTGTTATTCGGTGCTGGATGTGATTAACTCCCGTCACCAGCGTGTGGTGGTGGGCGTGCGTCTGCAGCAGGTCGCCGGTCGCGATCGAAAAGTGGATATCAAACCGTTCGCGATTCAGGGGCTGCCAACCTCAATGCAGCCAACGGCGCTGCTGACGGAAACGCTCAATGAGCGCCAGGCGCGCGTACTGACGCTGCAGGAGCTGAAAGACAAGCTCGAAGCTATCGAAGGCGTGCAGTTCAAGCAGTTCAACTCAATTACCGATTACCACTCCCTGATGTTCGATCTGGGCGTGGTGGCGCGTCGTCTGCGTACCGCATCCGACCGCAGCAAATATTACCGTCTGATTGAAGCCTCCCTGTACGGCGGGATCTCCAGCGCCATTACCCGCTCCCTGCGCGACTACCTGTTGCCGGAAAACAGCGGCGTGCGTAAGGCCTTCCAGGACATGGAAGCCGCGCTGCGTGAAAACCGCATGACGCTGGAAGCGATTCGCGTTACCCAGTCTGACCGCGATCTGTTTAAACACCTGATCAGTGAAGCCACCAACTATGTGGCGGCGGATTATATGCGTCACGCCAACGAGCGCCGCGTGCATCTCGATCAGGCATTAGAGTACCGCCGCGAGCTGTTCACCTCCCGTAAACAGCTGGTGGCCGAGCAGTATAAGCACGTTGAAATGGCCCGTGAACTGGGCGAACACAACGGGGCTGAAGGCGATCTGGAAGCCGATTATCAGGCCGCCAGCGATCACCTGAACCTGGTTCAGACCGCGCTGCGCCAGCAGGAAAAAATCGAGCGCTACGAAGCCGATCTCGATGAACTGCAAATTCGTCTCGAAGAGCAAAACGAAGTGGTGGCCGAAGCCGCCGACATGCAGGAAGAGAACGAAGCGCGTGCCGAAGCCGCCGAACTGGAAGTGGATGAGCTGAAAAGCCAGCTCGCCGATTACCAGCAGGCGCTAGACGTACAGCAGACGCGTGCAATTCAGTACAACCAGGCCCTGCAGGCATTGCAGCGTGCGAAAGAGCTATGCCATCTGCCTGACCTGACGCCGGACAGCGCCGATGAATGGCTGGACACCTTCCAGGCGAAAGAGCAGGAAGCCACGGAAAAACTGCTCTCCCTGG
This sequence comes from Enterobacter sp. 03-F-07-AD-ECC, assembly GCF_047530935.1. Classification (NCBI taxonomy): domain Bacteria; kingdom Pseudomonadati; phylum Pseudomonadota; class Gammaproteobacteria; order Enterobacterales; family Enterobacteriaceae; genus Enterobacter; species Enterobacter sp. 03-F-07-AD-ECC. The sequence continues at coordinate 410,102 of NZ_JBLKBZ010000001.1, forward strand.
AACAGAAAATGAGCGTCGCGCAGACCGCGCACAGCCAGTTTGAACAAGCTTATCAGCTGGTGGTGGCGATTAACGGCCCGCTGGCGCGAAACGAAGCGTGGGACGTAGCCCGCGAGTTGCTGCGCGACGGCGTCAACCAGCGTCATCTGGCCGAACAGGTGCAACCGCTGCGTATGCGTCTGAACGAGCTGGAACAGCGTCTGCGCGAGCAGCAGGAGGCCGAGCGTCTGCTGGTCGAGTTCTGTAAGCGTCAGGGTAAACATTACGATATTGACGATCTCGAGGCTCTGCACCAGGAGCTTGAAGCCCGTATCGCCGCCCTTTCCGATACAGTATCCAGCGCCAGCGAACAGCGGATGACGCTGCGTCAGGAGCTGGAGCAGCTTCAGTCCCGCTCGCAGACGCTGTTGCAACGCGCACCCGTCTGGCTGGCGGCGCAAAGCAGCCTGAACCAGCTCAGCGAACAGTGCGGTGAAACGTTCGAATCCAGCCAGGAAGTGACCGAATATCTGCAACAGCTGCTTGAGCGCGAGCGCGAGGCGATTGTTGAGCGTGATGAAGTTGGCGCGCGCAAGCGCGAGGTTGACGAAGAGATTGAACGCTTAAGCCAGCCGGGCGGTGCGGAAGATGCACGCCTGAATACGCTGGCGGAGCGTTTCGGTGGCGTACTGCTGTCAGAAATTTATGATGACGTGGGTCTGGACGATGCGCCGTACTTCTCCGCGCTGTATGGCCCGTCGCGTAACGCGATTGTGGTGCCGGATCTGTCTCTGATTGCCGAACAGCTCGAAGGGCTGGAAGATTGCCCGGAAGATCTCTATCTGATCGAAGGGGATCCGCAGTCGTTCGATGACAGCGTGTTCAGCGTTGACGAGCTGGAAAAAGCGGTAGTGGTGAAAATCGCTGATCGTCAGTGGCGTTACTCGCGCTTCCCGGAACTTCCTCTGTTCGGCCGCGCCGCGCGTGAAAGTCGTATTGAGAGCCTGCACGCTGAGCGTGAAACACTGTCTGAACGTTTTGCGACGTTGTCGTTTGACGTGCAGAAAACCCAGCGCCTGCATCAGGCATTTAGCCGCTTTATCGGTAGCCATCTGGGAGTGGCCTTTGAGGCTGAGCCGGAAGCGGAAATTCGCAAGCTCAACACCCGCCGTGGCGAGCTTGAGCGCGCAATTGCCAGCCATGAAAATGACAACCAGCAGAGCCGCGTTCAGTTTGAACAGGCGAAAGAGGGCGTTGCTGCCCTTAACCGCATTCTGCCGCGTCTGAATCTGCTGGCGGACGATACGCTGGCTGACCGTGTGGATGAAATCCAGGAACGTCTGGATGAAGCGCAGGAGGCTGCGCGCTTCGTGCAGCAACACGGTAATCAGCTGGCGAAGCTGGAGCCGGTCGTTTCGGTGCTTCAGAGCGATCCAGAGCAGTTTGAGCAGCTAAAAGAAGATTATGCCTGGTCCCAGCAGGTGCAGCGTGAAGCACGCCAGCAGGCGTTTGCCCTGACGGAAGTGGTGCAGCGTCGCGCTCACTTCGGCTACTCTGACTCGGCGGAAATGCTGAGCGGTAACAGCGATCTGAACGAGAAATTACGCCAGCGCCTTGAGCAGGCTGAAGCAGAACGTACGCGTGCCCGTGAAGCGATGCGTAGCCACGCGGCCCAGTTGAACCAGTACAACCAGGTTCTGGCCTCGCTAAAAAGCTCCTTTGATACCAAGAAAGAGCTGTTAAACGATCTGCAAAAAGAGCTGCAGGATATCGGCGTCCGTGCCGACAGCGGGGCAGAAGAGCGGGCGCGTGTTCGTCGTGATGAGCTGCATGCCCAGCTGAGCAATAACCGTGCGCGTCGTAATCAGCTGGAAAAAGCGCTGACCTTCTGTGAAGCGGAGATGGATAACCTGACCCGCCGCCTGCGCAAGCTGGAGCGCGACTATCACGAAATGCGTGAGCAGGTGGTATCTGCGAAGGCTGGCTGGTGCGCGGTGATGCGCATGGTGAAAGACAATAATGTTGAACGCCGTCTGCATCGTCGTGAACTGGCGTACCTCTCTGCTGATGAACTGCGATCCATGTCGGATAAGGCGTTGGGTGCGCTGCGTCTGGCGGTGGCCGATAACGAACATCTGCGCGATGTGCTGCGTATGTCTGAAGATCCGAAGCGTCCTGAGCGTAAAATTCAGTTCTTCGTGGCGGTATACCAGCATCTGCGTGAGCGTATTCGTCAGGACATCATCCGTACCGACGATCCGGTCGAAGCCATTGAACAGATGGAAATTGAACTGGGGCGCCTGACGGAAGAGCTGACCTCCCGTGAGCAGAAGCTGGCTATCAGCTCCCGTAGCGTGGCGAACATCATCCGCAAGACCATTCAGCGCGAGCAGAACCGTATTCGCCAGCTGAACCAGGGGTTGCAGAGCGTATCGTTTGGTCAGGTGAACAGCGTACGTCTGAATGTAAACGTCCGTGAAGCGCACTCTACGCTGCTGGATGTGCTCTCTGAGCAGCATGAACAGCATCAGGATCTGTTTAACAGCAACCGTCTGACTTTCTCCGAAGCGCTGGCGAAGCTGTATCAGCGTCTGAATCCGCAGATTGATATGGGGCAACGTACGCCGCAAACCATCGGTGAAGAGCTGCTGGATTACCGTAACTACCTGGAGATGGAAGTTGAGGTTAACCGTGGTTCAGACGGCTGGCTGCGTGCGGAATCCGGCGCACTGTCGACCGGTGAAGCTATCGGTACCGGGATGTCGATTCTGGTGATGGTGGTGCAGAGCTGGGAAGATGAAGCGCGTCGTCTGCGCGGCAAAGATATTTCCCCATGCCGTCTGCTGTTCCTTGATGAGGCAGCGCGTCTGGATGCCCGCTCCATCGCCACGCTGTTTGAGCTCTGCGAACGTCTGGATATGCAGCTCATTATTGCGGCACCGGAAAATATTAGTCCGGAAAAAGGCACAACCTATAAACTGGTGCGTAAAGTGTTCCAGAACAGCGAGCACGTTCACGTGGTAGGCCTGCGTGGCTTCGCTCCGCAGCCGCCGGAGTCCTTACCGGGCACAGCAGACGCCTCCTGAGGCGTGTTGTTACAAAGCGCGGCGCATTAGCGCCGCTTTTTTTTACGCTTAACTTATGCTTACGGCTGCGTTATCTTTAAACTTCTTTACATAAGGTAAGGCAACTGCGTTTGTGCCTTCCTATAATGAATAAAAGCCCCAGTGTGATGGGCATGTCGTGAGAAAACAGGGGGCAAGGGATGTTGCTAAAGAAAAATCGTGGTCATCAGCTGTCAGCGTTGAGTTTGTGTCTGGCGGTGATGTTTGCTCCACTGTTAAGCGCTCAGGCCGATGAGCCTGAAGTTGTACCGTCAGACAGTTCCGCGACGATGGGTGCGCAGCCGACGTCGCTGTCACAACCGCTGGATCAATCTCCGGCGACGGCCATTTTAGCGGGTATCAGACCGCTACCCGAAGGTATCGACACCGGCGCGCTCCGCCAGCAGCTTCTTACCGGGCTTCCTGCAGGATACACGCCTGCTTACATTAACCAGCTTACGCTGCTTTATGCCGCGCGTGATATGAAGCCGATGTGGGAAAACCGGGACGCCGTGCGCGCTTTTCAGCAGCAGCTGGCGGAAGTCGCCATTGCAGGTTTTCAGCCGCAATTCACCACCTGGGTTGAACTCTTGACCGATCCAGGCGTTACCGGTCAGGCGCGTGATGTGGTGCTGTCTGATGCCATGATGGGCTACCTCCAGTTCGTGGCGGGCATCCCGGTCAATGGCAATCGCTGGTTATACAGTCAAAAACCGTACAAGCTGGCGACGCCTGCGCTGTCGGTCATTAACCAGTGGCAACTGGCGCTGGACAACGGTGACCTGCCGCGCTTTATCGCAAGCCTGGCACCGGCCCATCCGCAGTATGCCACCATGCATCAGTCGCTGCTTGAGCTGGTTGCGGATTCCCGCCCGTGGCCTCAGGTGCGTGGCACAACCACGCTTCGTCCGGGACAGTGGAGCAGCGATGTCCCGGCGATCCGCGAAATTATGAAACGCTCCGGCATTCTCGAAAGCGGTCCTAAGATTGCGCTGCCCGGCGACGATACGCAAAGCGCGGTCGTCAGCCCGTCGGCCCCGGTAAAAGAGAAAAAGGCCGTTGCACAGAGCAACAAACCTGCCGCCTACGATCGCGAACTGGTCGCGGCGGTTAAGCAGTTCCAGGCCGCGCAGGGGCTGGGCGCAGACGGGGTGATCGGTCCATCCACCCGCGACTGGCTGAACGTCTCGCCTGCCCAGCGTGCTGGGGTGCTGGCGCTGAATATCCAGCGTTTACGTCTGCTGCCGGGAACACTGTCGACCGGGATTATGGTGAATATTCCAGCGTATTCGCTGGTTTATTATCAGAACGGTAGCGAGGTGCTGGCGTCGCGCGTGATTGTCGGACGTCCTGACCGTAAAACGCCGATGATGAGCAGTGCCCTGAATAACGTGGTGGTAAACCCGCCGTGGAACGTGCCACCGACGCTGGCGCGCAAGGATATTCTGCCTAAGGTCTGGAACGATCCTGGCTATCTGGAGCGTCATAACTATACGGTGATCCGTGGCTGGAACAGCAAAGAGACGATCGATCCGTGGATGGTTGACTGGTCAACAATTACGCCGTCGAACCTGCCATTCCGTTTCCAGCAGGCACCGGGTGCGCATAACTCGCTGGGGCGCTATAAATTCAACATGCCAAGTTCGGACGCTATCTATCTGCATGATACGCCGAACCATAACCTGTTCCAGAAAGATGCCCGCGCGCTCAGCTCAGGCTGCGTTCGTGTGAATAAGGCATCGGAACTGGCGAATATGCTGTTGCAGGATGCGGGCTGGAACGACACGCGGATTTCCGATGCCCTCAAGCAGGGGGACACCCGTTACGTTAACATTCGACACAATATACCGGTCAATCTTTACTATCTGACGGCGTTTGTTGGTGAAGATGGACGTACCCAGTATCGTACAGATATTTACAATTATGATCTCACGGCGCGATCCGGCGCACAAATTTTGCCAAAAGCTGAACAATTAATCAGGTAAATGAAGCAGTTCGGGAAAATAGGTTGTCGTAAGTTAGGGCAAATACGTGGCGATATGGCTGGAAGCCGCGTGTTTGCTGGGGTTGGGTGCCTTGACGTCGTCGGCTTTGCCAGTTAAGGTGCCCTTCGTGCGCTAAGCATATTACGATTTCTTTGACCTGTAGACCTGATTATCATGGACAAATTTGACGCTAATCGCCGCAAACTGCTGGCGTTAGGTGGCGTTGCGCTCGGCGCAGCGGCCATCCTGCCGACGCCAGCATTTGCCACCCTCTCGACACCTCGTCCGCGTATTTTAACGCTCAACAATCTGCATACTGGTGAGTCGCTAAAAGCGGAATTCTTCGATGGCAGAGGCTATATTCAGGATGAATTAGCAAGACTTAACCATTTTTTCCGTGATTTCCGCGCGAATAAAGTAAAAGCCATCGACCCAGGATTATTTGACCAGTTGTTCCGCCTTCAGGGCCTGCTGGGTACCAGCAAGCCGGTGCAACTCATTTCGGGTTATCGTTCCATTGATACCAATAATGAATTGCGCGCCCGCAGCCGTGGGGTAGCGAAAAAAAGCTATCACACCAGGGGACAGGCAATGGATTTCCATATTGAAGGCGTTTCGTTAGCCAATATTCGCAAAGCTGCGTTATCTATGCGCGCAGGTGGTGTAGGATATTACCCAAGTAGTAACTTTGTGCATATTGATACCGGTCCAGTTCGGCACTGGTAATAACGAAACACAGGAGCAGTATGAACTATCGTATTATTCCGGTTACGGCGTTCTCCCAGAATTGTTCATTGATCTGGTGTGAGCAAACCAAACTGGCCGCGCTTGTCGATCCCGGTGGTGACGCTGAGAAGATCAAACAGGAAGTTGCAGAAAGCGGTGTGACGCTGATGCAGATTTTACTGACGCATGGTCACCTTGACCATGTCGGCGCAGCGGCGGAGCTGGCACAGCACTATGGAGTGCCGGTGATCGGTCCGGAAAAAGAAGATGAGTTCTGGCTGCAGGGTTTGCCAGCCCAAAGCCGCATGTTTGGCCTCGATGAGTGTCAGCCATTGACGCCCGATCGCTGGTTAAACGAAGGAGAGCGTGTGAACGTAGGGAATGTGACTTTACAGGTGTTGCATTGTCCTGGGCATACGCCAGGCCATATTGTCTTCTTTGATGACCAGTCCCGTCTGCTGATTTCCGGCGATGTGATCTTCAAAGGTGGCGTAGGACGCAGCGATTTCCCGCGTGGCGACCACGGACAGCTGATCCAGTCGATTAAACAGAAGTTATTGCCACTGGGTGATGACGTGACGTTTATCCCTGGACACGGCCCGATGTCGACGCTGGGCTACGAGCGGGTGCATAACCCCTTCCTTCAGGATGAAATGCCTGTCTGGTAAATCCGGATAATAAAAAAGCCTGCATCGTGCAGGCTTTTTTGTGGGCGCTAATTACATTACAGTACGGCGACAATCGCTTCGCACAGTGGCGCCATGTTGTCAGGGGTCATACCTGCAACGTTCACGCGGCCAGAGGCCACGGCGTACACGCCAAACTCTTCACGCAGACGCAGAACCTGTTCTTTGGTCAGGCCACTGAAAGAGAACATACCGTTCTGCTTAGTAATAAAGCTGAAATCACGGTCTGCACCTTTCTCTGCCAGGGTGTTCACAAACAGCAGGCGCATGCGCTGAATACGCTGACGCATATCGTTGAGCTCTTGCTCCCAAATCGCGCGGAGCGCATCGTTGCTCAGGATGGTGGCAACGACAGAGGCACCGTGTGCTGGTGGGTTAGAGTAGTTAGCGCGGATAACTGATTTCATCTGGCTGAACGCACGATCGGCAGTTTCTTCGTTTGCTGCGACCAGCGTGCAGGCACCAACACGCTCATTGTACAGGCCAAAGTTCTTAGAGTAGGAGCTAGCAACGATCAGCTCCTGATGGACGGCTGCGAAAGCGCGCAGACCTTCAGCGTCTTCTTCCAGACCACGGGCGAAGCCCTGGTAAGCGAAGTCAAACAGCGGCAGCCAGCCTTTTTCGACAGACAGTTTCGCCAGTTGTTCCCACTGTTCAAGCGTCGGATCAATGCCGGTTGGGTTGTGGCAGCAGCCGTGGAACAGGACCACGTCGCCCGCCTGGGCTTCACTCAGGCTCGCCAGCAGACCGTCGAAGTCCAGAGCGTGGTTTGCGGCGTCGTAGTAGGCATATTCGCGCACTTCCAGACCCGCAGAGTTAAAGACGCTCTTATGGTTCGGCCAACTTGGGTTGCTTACCCATACGCGCTTAACAGCGGTATTTTTTGCAAGGAAATCCGCCGCCACGCGCAGTGCGCCGGTACCGCCAGGCGTTTGTGCTGTGCGCGCGCGTTTGTCGCTCACAATTGTACTACCTTTACCGAACAGCAGCTCCTGCGTGCAACGACCAAACTCAGGGATACCATCAATACCGAGGTAGTTCTTGGTGGTTTCATTTTCCAGCAGATACTGCTCAGCTTTTTTTACGCTGGTCAGTACCGGGGTTTTGCCGGTTTCATCTTTATATACACCAATACCCAGGTTGATTTTGCCAGGGCGGTCGTCGGCACGAAACAGATCGGCCAGGCCCAGAATAGGGTCGGCAGGAGCGGCGGTAATGTTCTCAAACATGACGAAGTTCCATTGTGATTACAGAAGTGAAATCCGCTATCAGGTTAACGGTAGATTTACAAAATGCCAACCGTTTGCGACGAAAAGCGTGCGGCTTTTCAAAAGTCGCCATTATTTTCTGTCAGGCATAAAAAAACAGGGCCGAAGCCCTGTTCATTAAGCATATAACAAAGTGGTGTACTGATTAGAACTGGTAAACGAGACCCAGTGCTACGATGTCATCATTGCTGATGCCCAGTTTGTTGTCATCTTTCAGCTGGTTGATCTGGTAGTCAACATAGGTGGACATGTTTTTGTTGAAGTAGTAAGTCGCGCCGATGTCGATGTAGTTGATGAAATCTTCATCACCAATGCCTTCTACGTCTTTCGCTTTAGATTTGTAGTAAGCGATGGATGGACGCAGACCGAAGTCGAACTGATACTGAGCGACAACAGAGAAGTCCTGAGATTTGTTAGCGAAACCTTTGCTGCTCAAACGCGCGGCGTTGTGCATTTCGCCGTACAACGCTGCCAGGTAAATATTGTTTGCGTCATACTTCAGGCCAGTTGCCCACTGCTCAGCCTTATCGCCTTTACCCCAGGCCAGAGTCTGCTGGTTGTTGGTACGGTCAGCTGCGCCGTAAGCACCGACGATGCCGAAGCCATCGAAATCATAGCTCAGAGAGGTTGCCCAGCCATCGCCGTTAGAACGTACTGCTTCAGTACGCTCATTTTTGCCCAGGTACTGAACGCCAAAGTTCAGACCGTCAACCAGGCCGAAGAAGCCGCTGTTACGGTAAGTCGCCAGACCACCATTACGGCTGGAGAAGAAGTTATCGCTTTTGCCAGTGTCGCCACCGAACTCTGGCAGCATATCGGTGATGCCGATTGCATCATAAACCAGGCCATAGTTACGGCCGTAGTCGAAGGAACCTGCATCACCGAATTTCAGACCTGCGAACGCCAGACGGGTTTTGTTACCTGTCTGAGCATCGGCGCCTTCAGAGTTGTTACCCTGGAAGTTGTATTCCCACTGACCATAGCCGGTCAGCTGGTCGTTGATTTTGGTTTCGCCTTTGAAGCCCAGACGAGCATAGGTCTGGTCGCCATCGTTGCTGTCATCATCAGAGAAGTAATGCAGACCAACTGCTTTCCCGTACAGATCCAGTTTATTAGAGTCTTTGTTATAGATTTCTGCAGCGTTAGCTGCACCGGCTACCAGCAGGGCAGGGACTACCACTGCCAGAATATTGCGCTTCATCATTATTTATTACCCTCATTGGTTTTTTTATGACACTCGCCACTGCCGCCAATAAATTCCGTCAATAAATATTTCCGGAACTATTGATGAGAGTTTGGTGTCTTTATGTATCTGTCAGGCATCTTTCCATTCATAGAAGCGTTTCGCTAGCCTGAAAGTGCTACAGTTTTCAAGATTGAGTAACAAAAAGAAATTATATGTAACTGAATGTGTATTTTTCGGAACTTTGTGAACCACCTCAAATTTCAGAAAGGCCTGGCGAATTAAACGGCAAGAAGATTCCTATATATATGAATTCCTTATAATTAATTTAGATAAAGGCAATTCGTATACGCGCACCTTCAACGACTCATTTTTTCTTATGACCCAAAAAGGACTTCTGGATGGCTGTGATTTTGGTTGAAATTTGTGCTATCGCTTGAGGATTAAATAATCGCAATAAGAATAGGGTTTATTTTTTGTTCGTAGATATTTCGTGGAAACAATACGTAACAAGTAGTGGTTGTGACGGGGTCAAAGTTGAAAGGTGCTTACTTTTCGCTGACGAAAATTGACAGAGCAGAATAAAATAATGGCCAGCAAATGCTGGCCATTATGATTTTGGTTACTTAGAAGCTGGCATTACGCGGCGTACGTGGGAACGGAATAACGTCACGTACGTTCTGAACACCTGTGACGTAGGCGATCAGACGTTCGAAGCCCAGACCAAAGCCTGAGTGTGGCACAGTACCGTAACGGCGCAGATCGCGATACCAGCTGTAATCCGCCGGATTGAGCCCCATCTCTTGCATGCGCGCATCTAGCACATCCAGACGCTCTTCACGCTGGGAACCACCGATAATTTCACCAATGCCCGGCGCCAGTACGTCCATTGCGGCAACGGTTTTACCGTCTTCGTTAAGGCGCATATAGAACGCCTTAATGTCTTTCGGGTAGTTTTTCACAACAACCGGTGCTTTGAAGTGCTTCTCAGCCAGGTAACGCTCATGCTCGGAAGAGAGATCCACGCCCCAGTAAACCGGGTTCTCAAACTTCTCACCACATTTCTCGAGAATAGCGACCGCATCAGTGTAATCCACCTGGGCAAAGTCGGAGGAAACAAAGCGCTCCAGACGTGCAATCGCTTCGTTATCGACACGCTCAGCGAAGAATTTCATATCATCAGCACGTTCTTCCAGTACCGCTTTGAAGACGTACTTGAGCATGGCTTCCGCCAGGCTAGCGACATCGTTCAGATCTGCGAAAGCCACTTCAGGCTCCAGCATCCAGAATTCTGCCAGGTGACGGCTGGTGTTGGAGTTTTCCGCGCGGAAGGTTGGGCCGAAGGTATAGATTTTAGACAGCGCACAGGCGTAGGTTTCGCCGTTGAGCTGGCCGGATACCGTCAGGAAGGCTTCTTTACCAAAGAAGTCTTTGTCAAAGTCCACTTTACCTTCTGGCGTGCGCGGCAGGTTTTCCAGATCCAGCGTAGAAACGCGGAACATCTCGCCAGCGCCTTCGGTATCAGAGGCGGTGATCAGCGGGGTAGATACCCAGAAATAACCCTGCTCATCGAAGAAGCGATGCAGTGCCTGCGCCAGCGTGTGGCGGACACGGGCCACCGCACCAATCAGGTTGGTGCGTGGACGCAGGTGAGCCACTTCACGCAGATATTCGATGCTGTGACGTTTTGCGGCCATCGGGTAGGTATCAGGATCTTCAACCCAGCCAGTTACTTCAACGGCAGTGGCCTGAATTTCGAAACTCTGACCCTGACCCGGTGATGCGACAACCACGCCGGTAACAATTACGGAACAACCGGTTGTCAGGTGCAGAACGTCATCATTGTAATTGGGCAGAGAATTATTAATGACGGCCTGTACAGGATCAAAGCAGGAACCGTCATAGACGGCAAGGAAGGAGATGCCAGCTTTAGAATCTCGGCGGGTACGCACCCATCCGCGCACGGTGACTTCTAGGTCTTCGGCGACACGGCCCTGGAGTACGTCGGCTACAGGCACAACGCTCATAATATTCTCTCTGTTAATAGTCGGAAAAAATAAACACTTGTCCACCCAAATGGGGGGATATCTATGTTACCTGCCATCCGCTATCAGACAAGTAAATTTCGCAGTCAAAAGAGAAGAATTAAGAAATAAATAAGAAGTAGGGAGCCATTTGGCTCCCTTAAGCGCTTAACTGGCTTTTTTGACCTGAGGGAGATCGAAAGCTTTGCGTAACGCGCGGACAAACGCTTTATCATGACAGATGGTTTTACCCGGGCTATCGGAGAGCTTGGCTACCGGCTTGCCGTTACATTCCACCAGTTTTATCACGATATTCAGCGGTTTTACCTGAGGGATGTCGCAGGTTAAACGGGTGCCAATCCCGAAGCTCAGGTTCACTCGGGTACTGAAATGGCGATAGAGTTCAACCGCTTTCGCGAGATCGAGGTTGTCGGAGAAGACCAGCACCTTGCTCATCGGGTCGATGCCGAGTTTTTCGTAATGCGCTATCGCCTTCTCACCCCATTCAACCGGATCCCCGGAGTCATGACGTAACCCCTGGTAACGCTCAGCGAACTCAGGGCCGAAATCACGCAGGAACGCATCCATCGTGATACAGTCGGTCAGGGCGATGCCGAGTTGATTCGGATACTCGTCAAGCCACGCGGCCAGTGCGGCGCGTTGGCTGTTGGCCAGATCTGGACTGATCTGCTGATGCGCCTGGAACCATTCATGCGCCTGGGTACCCATGGGTGTCAGGTTCAGACGACGTGCCAGATCGTAATTACTGGTGCCCACGAACCACGACTCTTGCTGCAGACGCTGAACAATGGCCTGCTGAACGTCGCGGGAGAAACGGCGACGCGTGCCAAAGTCCATAAGACGGAAGCGGGACATATCCAACCCATCCGTCAGGGTGGCAAACCCTGCGAGTTTGTTTTCCAGCGCGGCCAGTGCCTGAGTCACCCCGGTTTCCGGCGAACGGTAGCGGTGAGCCAGCTCGCTGATCACAGCCAGCAGCGGAACTTCCCACATGATCACTTCACGCCATGGGCCTTCAAGGCGAATATCCAGCTTGCCGTTATCATTCGTGACGGTGACCTGCTCTGGCTTATAACGGAAGTCGCGCAGCCAGTTCAGATAGTCCGCTTTAAAGAAAGGCAGGCCGGAAAGCCACTGGTATTCGTCGTCCTGCAACGTCAGATGCTGCATAGCATCGACCTGTTCACGAATGGAATCTGCGTAGATACCGAGCAAGTCGTCGCCACGGCAGCGGAATTCCGCCGCAACATCAACATCATAGTAATGGTGGAAAACGGCTTGCTGCATGTGCAGTTTATACGCGTCGGTATCCAGCAACGTATGCAGAACAGGAGAAGCGAATCGAGTCATAGGTGCGCAGTAGCATCCTCTCACAGGAGCGTTTAGTACAATAAACAACTCCGGAGTATACCTTGTTTAGTGATTTATTGAACCCCGATCACAACATAAGCGCTCTTTATGGTCGAGGGCATTTTGTGCCCCGTGTTATACAAATGTAGCAAAAAGGGTGTTTGTACCTGAAAAGATGAACATTCTGCATAGCGCGATCTACACAACAGGAATAGACTGGAATCGTTATTCGACAAACGATGCATAAGGTTTTCTATGACACAACAGCCACAAGCCAAATACCGCCACGACTATCGTGCGCCGGATTACCTGATTAGCGATATCGATCTGACTTTTGACCTGGATGCCACTAAAACCGTTGTGACGGCGGTAAGCCAGGTGACGCGCCAGAGCGCGACGGCAGTGCCGCTGCGTCTGGATGGTGAAGACCTGACGCTGGTCTCCCTGCATATTAATGATGCAGCCTGGACTGACTATAAAGAAGAAGACAACCAGCTGGTGATCGATAACCTGCCGGAACGCTTTACGCTGCGCATCGTGAATGAAATCAGCCCTGCCGCCAATACGGCGCTGGAAGGGCTCTACCAGTCTGGCGTGGCGCTGTGCACCCAGTGTGAAGCGGAAGGTTTCCGCCACATCACCTGGTATCTTGACCGTCCGGACGTGCTGGCGCGCTTTACCACCAAAATCATCGCGGATAAAACGCTTTATCCTTTCCTGCTCTCTAACGGTAACCGCGTGGGTGAGGGTGAGCTGGAAAACGGCCGTCACTGGGTACAGTGGCAGGATCCGTTCCCAAAACCATGCTACCTGTTTGCGCTGGTGGCGGGTGATTTCGACGTCTTACGTGACACCTTCAAAACCCGTTCTGGCCGCGAAGTGGCGCTGGAACTGTTCGTTGACCGTGGTAACCTCGATCGCGCGCCATGGGCGATGACCTCGCTCATCAACTCCATGAAATGGGACGAAGAGCGTTTTGGTCTGGAATACGATCTCGACATCTATATGATTGTCGCCGTCGACTTCTTCAACATGGGCGCGATGGAGAACAAAGGTCTCAACATCTTTAACTCCAAATACGTGCTGGCCCGTACCGATACCGCCACCGATAAAGACTACCTCGATATCGAGCGGGTTATTGGCCACGAATATTTCCATAACTGGACCGGTAACCGCGTCACCTGCCGCGACTGGTTCCAGCTGAGCCTTAAAGAAGGCCTGACCGTATTCCGTGACCAGGAGTTCAGCTCCGATCTGGGCTCGCGGGCGGTTAACCGCATCAACAACGTGCGCACCATGCGTGGGTTGCAGTTCGCGGAAGATGCCAGTCCGATGGCGCACCCAATTCGTCCGGACAAAGTCATCGAGATGAATAACTTCTACACCCTGACGGTGTATGAAAAAGGGGCGGAAATTATCCGTATGATCCATACCCTGCTGGGCGAGGAGAACTTCCAGAAAGGGATGCAGCTCTATTTCGAGCGTCACGACGGCAGCGCCGCCACCTGCGATGATTTTGTGCAGGCAATGGAAGATGCGTCGAATGTGGATCTCTCTCACTTCCGCCGCTGGTACAGCCAGGCCGGTACGCCGATTGTCACCGTTAAAGACGATTACAATCCGGAGACCGAGCAGTACACCCTGACCATCAGCCAACGCACGCCGCCAACGGCTGAGCAGGAAGAAAAATATCCGCTGCACATCCCGTTCAGCATTGAACTGTATGATAACGAAGGCAAAGTGATCTCGCTGCAGAAGGGTGGCCACCCGGTACACCACGTGCTGAACGTGACCCAGGCAGAGCAGACCTTTATCTTCGATAACGTCTATTTCCAGCCGGTGCCTGCGCTGCTGTGTGAATTCTCTGCACCAGTGAAGCTGGAGTACAAGTGGAGCGATCAGCAGTTGACGTTCCTGATGCGTCACGCGCGCAACGATTTCTCCCGCTGGGATGCCGCTCAAAGCCTGCTCGCGACATACATCAAGCTGAACGTTAATCGTCATCAGCAGGGCCAGCCGCTGTCGCTGCCGGTTCACGTGGCTGACGCGTTCCGTGCGGTTCTGCTGGATGAACAGATTGATCCGGCCCTCGCGGCTGAAATCCTGACGTTGCCGTCCGCGACCGAAATCGCCGAGCTGTTCGAGACCATCGATCCTATTGCCATCGTGGCTGTGCGTGAAGCGCTGACCCGCACGCTGGCGGCCGAACTGGCGGATGAGTTCCTGGCGATCTACAACGCCAACAAGCTGGATGCGTACCGCGTGGAACATGGCGACATTGGTAAACGTTCCCTGCGCAATACCTGTCTGCGCTACCTGGCCTTTGGTGAAACAGACCTGGCGAACACGCTGGTGAGCAAGCAGTATCACGAAGCGGATAATATGACCGACGCGCTCGCAGCCCTGGCGGCAAGCGTGGCAGCCGAGTTACCGTGCCGTGATGCGCTGATGCAAGAGTATGACGACAAGTGGCACCAGGATGGCCTGGTTATGGACAAGTGGTTCATTCTGCAGGCGACCAGTCCGGCAGCCGATGCGCTCAGCAACGTGCGCAGCCTGCTGAAGCATCGCTCCTTTACCATGAGCAACCCGAACCGCGTCCGCTCCCTGATTGGCGCGTTTGCCAGCAGCAACCCGGCTGCGTTCCACGCGGAAGACGGCAGCGGTTATCAGTTCATGGTAGAAATGCTGACCGAGTTGAACAGCCGTAACCCGCAGGTGGCATCACGTCTGATTGAGCCGCTGATCCGCCTGAAACGCTACGATGCGCAGCGCCAGGCGAAGATGCGTGCCGCGCTTGAGCAGCTTAAAGGGCTGGAAAATCTCTCTGGCGATCTGTACGAGAAGATTTCGAAGGCGCTGGCGTAATATAAACGTTAATCCCACCCTCTCCCTGTGGGAGAGGGCCGGGTGAAGGCATCAGGCATTAGCCGTAATCAACGCGCGCTCATTCACACCGCGCCTCATCACCCGCTCCAGCACCTCCGCTTCCAGCTCTGCCAGTCTGGCCGATCCCACACGGCGAGGGCGTGGAATATCCACCGTCAGATCCAGACCAATTTTTCCCTCTTCTATTAACAGCACCCGGTCGGCCATGGCGACGGCTTCGCTCACGTCGTGCGTCACCAGCAGGACCGTAAAACCGTGCTCCTGCCAGAGCGAGGCAATTAAATCCTGCATTTCAATCCGCGTCAGGGCATCAAGTGCCCCGAGCGGCTCATCGAGCAGCAGCAGGCCTGGACGATGTATCAACGCCCGCGCCAGCGCTACGCGCTGTTTTTGCCCGCCTGAGAGGGCCGCAGGCCAGTCACCGGCGCGATCCTCCAGCCCGACGGCGGCCAGCGCCTGACGCGCCTCCTCCCGCCAGTGACCTTTCAGGCCCAGCCCGACGTTATCGATCACCGTTTTCCAGGGCAGCAGGCGCGCATCCTGAAACATCATGCGGGTATCATCCTGAATATTGGCCAGCGGCGTTGTCCCTGCCAGAATCTCCCCTCCATTCGGCGCTTCCAGTCCGGCTAACAGGCGCAGCAGCGTACTCTTGCCGCCGCCGCTGCGGCCGACAACGGCCACAAATTGTCCGGCGGGGATATGCAGATCCAGGGCGTTAAGAATGGTTTTGTCGCCGTAGCGTTTCGTGACGCCGTTAAGTAACAGCGGTGTCCCCTGAGTGAGTCGGGCGGTATTCATGCTTTCGCCTCCTGAGAGAAATAGGCCGGGTTCCAGCGCAGCCAGCTGCGTTCCAGCCACTGGGCGCTGACGTCAGCAAGTTTGCCCAGCAGGGCATAAAGGATAATGGCGACTACCACCACGTCCGTTTGCAGGAATTCGCGGGCGTTCATTGCCAGATAGCCAATGCCGGAGTTGGCTGAAATGGTCTCCGCGACGATCAGCGTCAGCCACATCAGGCCGAGCGCAAAGCGAACGCCAACCATAATGGAGGGCAGGGCGCCCGGCAGCAGCACGTTGATAAACAGGGCAAATCCTGATAATCCGTAGCTGCGTGCCATCTCAACCAGCCCGCGATCGATATTGCGGATCCCATGCCAGGTATTGATATAAATCGGGAACAGCGTGCCCAGCGCCACGAGGAAAATTTTGGCGCTCTCATCAATACCAAACCACAGAATGACCAGGGGGATCAGCGCCAGATGCGGTACGTTGCGCAGCATCTGAATGGAGGTATCCAGCAACCGTTCCCCCCAGCGGGACAGGCCGCTGATCAACCCCAGCGTCAGGCCGATGCTCCCGCCGATGGCAAACCCAATCACCGCGCGCCAGGAGCTAATGGCCAGGTGCTGCCACAGCTCGCCGCTGGCACTCAGCGACCAGAAGGCTTCGATTACGCCCTCCGGAGAGGGCAGGATGCGGCTCGACAGCCAGCCGGTAGAGGAGGCCAGTTGCCAGATAAGGACAATGCCGACAGGTAAAAACCACGGGGCGGCGCGCAACAACCATTTTTGTGAGGTGAGAGACATAGCCACTCCTTAGCTTTGCGCGACTTTACGCGGAATAAACTCGTTGGCCACGGCTTCGCCCTGAAGCTGCAGCTGGCGGGGCTGCGGAATGTCCGGGATAGCGACATCCAGATGCGGGAACAGCAGTTCACCCACTTTGTATGCCTCCTCAAGATGCGGATAGCCCGAGAGGATAAAGCTGTCGATACCCAGCTCAGCATATTCATTGATACGCGCCGCCACGGTCGGGCCGTCACCCACCAGCGCAGTACCTGCGCCACCACGAACCAGGCCGACACCCGCCCAGAGATTGGGGCTGATCTCCAGATTCTCGCGTTTGCCGTTATGTAACGAAGCCATCCGGTGCTGTCCTACGGAGTCGGTTTTCGCAAATGCCGCCTGCGCTTTGGCGATGGTCTCATCGTCCAGATGCGAGATCAGCCGGTTAGCGGCCTGCCAGGCCTCTTCGTTGGTTTCACGCACAATCACGTGCAGGCGAATGCCAAAGCGCACCTTTCGGCCGTGGGCGGCGGCTTTGGCCCGCACCTGGGCAATTTTCTCTTTCACCAGTTCAGGTGGCTCCCCCCAGGTCAGATAGAGATCGACCTGTTCTGCCGCCAGATCCTGTGCCACATCCGACGATCCGCCGAAGTAGAGCGGTGGACGCGGCTGCTGTACCGAAGGAAAGTAGAGTTTCGCGTCGCGAACATGAATATGCTTGCCATCAAAGGTGACCGTTTCCCCCTCAAGCAGACGTCGCCAGACGCGGGTAAACTCGGCGGAGGCCTCATAGCGTTCCGTATGATCGAGGAACACGCCGTCACCGGCCAGTTCCTGCGGATCGCTGCCGGTGACCAGGTTAAACAGCGCGCGTCCGTTGGAGAGCCTGTCGAGCGTTGCCGCCTGACGTGCGGCAACGGTCGGGGAAACCACGCTCGGACGCAATGCCACCAGGAATTTCAGGCGCTGGGTGACCGGAATCATCGACGCGGCGACCAGCCAGGCGTCTTCGCACGAGCGTCCGGTGGGGATCAGCACGCCGGTGAAACCGATTCGGTCTGCCGCCTGCGCAATCTGCTGCAGATAGCCGTGGTCAACCGGGCGCGACCCCTCTTCGGTACCAAGATAGTGTCCATCACCGTGGGTGGGTAAAAACCAGAAAAGATTCAGACTCATGATTTGGCTCCTTCTTTGGCTGCGGGTTGCCAGATGCGTTCGCGAATGTTCACCTGTTTTGGTACTAAGCGGTTTTGATAAAAGAGGTCGGCAGTCTGTTGTTGCAGGGCTGCAACATGCGCGTCCACCGGGATAATGGTGGTGGGTGGACGGTGGTTGAGGTAGCTCGCGATCACCGCCTCCGGTAAGCCCATGGTTTTCGCCAGCAGGGTGATGCTCTCGGGGCGCTGGCTTTGCGTCAGGGTATCGGCTTCGGTAAAGGTATTCAGGACCTCCTGAACAAAGGCACCGTTTTTCTCTGCATACGGACGGGCTGCCAGGTAGAACGAACCGGTCTGTTTCAGGGTAGTGCCATCTTTCAATACCCGTACGCCGCCCTGAAGTAATGCCGCGGAGTAGTAAGGATCCCAGATAGCCCACGCGTCGACATTGCCTTGCTGGAAGGCGGCGCGGGCATCAGCAGGGGTGAGATAGACGGGCTGAATATCGGTGAACTTTAGCCCGGCCTCCTGCAGGGCGCGGAGTAGCAGGTTGTGCGAGCTGGAACCTTTCTGGAATGCGACTTTGTGACCTTTAAGTTCGGCGACATTTTTAATGGCGCTATTTTCCGGCACCAGAATCACCTCGGCTTTGGGTTTCGGTGGCTCAACGCCAACGTAGACCAGATCGGCCCCGGCCGCCTGCGCAAAGATCGGTGGAATATCGCCAGTACTGCCTAAATCGATGCTTCCAACGTTCAGCGCCTCCAGCATTTGTGGCCCGGCAGGAAACTCCACCCAGGAGAATTTGGTCTGTGGGAAGCGTTTTTCCAGAAGCTGGTGGCTTTTTGCCAGCACCATACTGACGCTGCCTTTCTGGTAACCAATGCGCAAACTGTCAGGTGCCGTCTCTGCTGCATGGGTCAGGGACGAGAGTGTGAGCAGACCAGCCAGGCTGATACGGGTAAGTGTTTTAAACATGTGCGACTCCTTGTGGCTGTCCAAACGCAGGTGCCTGAATATCGCGACGGTGCAGGGCATGCCAGAATGTCTCCAGCGCAGTGTCGAGCCGGGTTTGCAGATTCGGTGTGAAATGCGGTTTGTGCTGGTAATCGATAACCTGCGAGTCATCGGCAAAAACGCCGTGCAGGATCTCCTGCGCCTTCAACGCGTTCAGTACCGGCTTCAGGGCGTAATCCACGGCCAGTAAATGCGCAACCGTACCGCCCGTAGCCAGCGGCAACACCACTTTTCCATCAAGTGCACGTTCAGGCAGCAGATCGAGCAAGGTTTTCAGTGCGCCGGAAAATGAGGCTTTATAAATCGGGGTCGCGACGATAAGCCCGTCAGCACTTTTTAGCTGTTCAATCAGGGTTTTCAATGCCGGACTGTCAAAGCGCGCGTAGAGCAGATCCTCAGGTTCAAAGTTGTGCAGATTCCAGTGGCACACTTCCACATCCAGAGCATTAAGCCTTTCGCGGGCATATTCCAGCAGGGCGCTGGAACGAGAAGGGAAACGTGGACTTCCGGCCAGGGTGATGACGCGCATGTGTGCTCCTTATAACTAATTGTTTGCTTTTATCTAACATTCATAACAATTTTCAGGAGTGTGACACTGCGTGGTTATTCCACTAAATGATTTATCCGCAATTAAAATGCGAAAAAGCGCATAAGAAGTGTACGGGGAAGTAAACGTTTGCGTTTTACGCTGATTTTTTTGCCGCAGGTCAATTCCCTTTCCGGGCAGGATCGCACATAATCCCCTCCCGGTTTGCACACCGGGAATCCAGGAGAGTTCATGTACTACCCCTTCGTTCGTAAAGCCCTTTTCCAGCTCGACCCTGAGCGCGCTCATGAATTTACATTCCAGCAATTACGCCGTATTACGGGAACGCCGCTGGCCGCGCTGGTGCGTCAGAACGTGCCGGAAAAACCTGTGCAGTGCATGGGTCTGACCTTTAAAAACCCGCTGGGTCTGGCGGCAGGTCTGGATAAAAATGGCGAGTGCATTGATGCCCTGGGCGCGATGGGCTTTGGTTCCATCGAAATCGGTACCGTCACACCGCGTCCACAGCCGGGTAATGATAAGCCGCGTTTGTTCCGCCTGGTCGAAGCCGAGGGGCTGATCAACCGCATGGGCTTTAATAACCTCGGCGTGGATCATCTCGTAGAAAACGTTAAAAAAGCCCATTTTGATGGTGTATTAGGCATCAATATTGGCAAAAATAAAGACACGCCGGTTGAGCAGGGTAAAGATGACTACCTGATTTGTATGGAAAAAGTCTACGCCTATGCCGGTTATATCGCCGTGAATATTTCATCGCCGAATACCCCGGGGCTACGTTCTCTGCAATATGGTGAAGCGCTGGACGATCTTCTCAGCGCCATTAAAAATAAACAAAATGAGCTGCAGGCGATCCATCATAAATATGTTCCGGTGGCGGTTAAGATCGCACCGGATCTTTCTGCTGAAGAATTGATCCAGGTTGCCGACAGCTTAGTTCGCCATAATATTGATGGTGTGATTGCGACCAACACGACGCTCGATCGATCCCTCGTCCAGGGAATGAAAAACTGTGACGAAGCGGGTGGGTTAAGTGGACGTCCGGTACAATTAAAAAGTACGGAAATTATTCGGGCGCTCTCCGCCGAATTAAAAGGCAGTCTGCCAATAATCGGTGTCGGTGGTATCGATTCGGTGATTGCTGCGCGCGAGAAGATGGCTGCGGGCGCCTCACTGGTGCAAATCTATTCCGGCTTTATTTTTAAAGGCCCGCCGCTCATAAAAGAAATCGTTACTCATATCTAATCTTTTCTCTTAATCAGACAACCAGGGCTTTATTTCCAGCCCTGGTTGTTTTATATTCCGTCACTGTTGCTTATTTAGACATTATAGTCTTTTATTAATGGTGTTATAAACGAAGCGGCGAATGGGACATTTTTAGTACAGGACGTTTGGGTACGGGAGAGACGCATGCGAATTAAACCTGACGATAACTGGCGCTGGTATTTTTGTGAAGAGCATGATCGAATGATGCTCGATTTAGCCAATGGCATGTTGTTCCGTTCTCGTTTTGCGCGTCGAATGTTAACCCCGGACGCTTTCTCCCCGTCTGGCTTTTGTGTAGACGATGCTGCGCTTTATTTCTCCTTTGAAGAGAAATGCCGTGACCTGCTGCTCTCAAAAGAACAGCGTGCCGAACTGATATTAAACGCGCTGGTGGCGATTCGTTTTCTGAAACCGCAAATGCCGAAAAGCTGGCACTTTCTGCCGCATGATATGAACTGGACGCCGTCCACGGGCGATGCGGCCAGCGTCAATCTGAGCGATACCGCAGAAGAGGTGAGTTTACTGGTGGTGGAACCTGGCGAAAATGCCGCGCTTTGTCTGCTGGCCCAGCCCGGCGTGACCATTGCCGGGCGGACGATGCAGCTCGGGGATGCCATTAAGGTCATGAATGACAGGCTGAAACCGCAGCTGCGCGTGGATTCATTCAGCCTGGAACAGGCGGTTTAAGCTTCCAGCTGTATCGACGTTTTTGGAATACAGCTGCAGCACAGGATCGTCCCGTCATCACCGATTGCGGATTTCTTCAGCGCACTGACATCGCCCCCGACCAGCTTGATTCGACAGCAACCACAGATACCCGCCCGACAGGAATACGGGATACGGATCCCGGCTTGCTCCAGCTGCTCAAGTATCACCTGCTGATTGTTACCCCGTATAACGCGGCCCTGCCAGTGAATATCCACTGCCGAACTGGCTTGCGTCTCAACCTCTACCGTTTCTTCTTCCTGACCCGCACCGTACACGCGCGCAGGCCCACGGGTGAGAATTTCCACCTCGTCACCCACGCGGATCACTCCGCTTGAGCGCGGAATAAGATTCTGGCCGAAATCCACGTCGCCATTATCCTGCGCGGTACGGAATGATTGCAGGGTTTTCAGCGGCTCGCCGGAAGGATGCTTCAGGCCTTTCTCCGGACTTACGGTGGTGAAAATGCAGCGGCTGCACGGCTTCACGACATCAAAAATGACGCTGCCGATGCGGATCACTTTCCAGGTATCTTCCTCCCAGGCTTCCGTACCGGTCACCACCAGATTCGGGCGAAATTGCTCCATCTGCACGCTGGCCTTACAGCGACGCTGCAGGTCACGCAGCGAGGCTTCGCTGGTTAACAGGAACGGGAAACCATCGGCAAACGAGAGGGGAACCGCGTCGTGGCGCTTGACGCGTCGTGTCAGCGCCGGACCCACCCAGCGCAGCTGTACCTCACGGGAGAAGAAGCCGCTCAGCCAGCGGTTAATCTCGTCCGGAGCGATGCGAGCGGTAAAATGATTGCCCCATACTTCCGTTGGCGCATCGACAGGCGCAAAATCAGCAAAGCGAATCAATACGCTTGAGCCATCCGGGGCGGTGAGGTGCAGGCCGTCATGCAGCGGTGAAGGCGTAAAGCGCACCATCTGCGGGAACTGGCGTGCGGTAATGAACGTACCGTCAGGCTCGGTGACCATAAAAATACGATCGAAGGCAAATCCACTGATGTCAGCCAGGGCGTGAGAAACGCCGATACCGCGCATGGATTTCACCGGATGAATAAAAAGCCTGGATAACGTCGCCACTGTGCACAGTCCCTCGAATGAAAATAAGCCTTCAACTTTATGACATACACGTCATATTAGCTATAATGCGCGACAATTTTCTTAGAGTAAAAGTGACGATATGAATTCTCTGTTTGCCAGTACGGCCCGTGGGCTGGAAGAGCTGTTAAAAACTGAACTGGAAGCCCTGGGCGCGCAAGAGTGCCAGGTGGTTCAGGGTGGTGTCCATTTTGAGGGCGACACACGGCTTATTTACCAGAGCCTGATGTGGAGCCGCCTGGCGTCGCGCATCATGCTGCCGATGAAAGAGTGCAAGGTCTACAGCGATCTTGATCTCTATACCGGCGTACAGATGATCGACTGGACAGAGATCTTCACGCCAGACGCGACCTTCGCGGTGCATTTTAACGGTGTAAACGATGAGATCCGCAACAGCCAGTACGGCGCGCTGCGCGTGAAAGATGCCATCGTGGACTGCTTTACCCGTAAAAACAAAGAACGACCAAACGTCGATCGTGAAAACCCGGATCTGCGCATTAACGTCTGGCTCAATGGCGATACCGCCAGCATCTCTCTGGATCTGAGCGGGGCAGGTCTGCATCTGCGTGGCTACCGCGATCGCACCGGTATGGCGCCCATCAAAGAAACGCTGGCTGCCGCCATCGTGATGCGCTCCGGCTGGCTGCCGGGCACGCCGCTGCTCGACCCAATGTGTGGTTCCGGTACGCTGCTGATTGAAGCTGCGATGCTGGCCACCGACCGCGCTCCCGGCCTGCATCGTGGCCACTGGGGCTTTAGCGGCTGGGCGCAGCACGATGAAGCGCTCTGGAAAGAGGTCAAAGCCGAAGCGCAGGCCCGTGCGCGTAAAGGCCTGGCGGAGTATACCTCGCATTTCTATGGCTCTGACAGCGACCCGCGCGTCATTGAACGCGCGCGCAGCAATGCCCGTCGCGCAGGTATCGGTGAGCTGGTGACCTTTGACGTGAAAGATGTCGCGAACCTGACCAACCCGCTGCCGAAAGGCCCCTACGGTACCGTTATCAGCAACCCGCCATACGGCGAGCGTCTGGATAGCGAACCGGCGTTGATTGCCCTGCACAGCCTGCTGGGCCGCAATATGAAAGACTACTTTGGCGGCTGGAATCTCTCCCTGTTTAGCGCTTCACCAGAACTGCTGAGCTGTCTGCAGCTGCGTGCCGATCGCCAGTTTAAGGCGAAGAACGGCCCGCTGGACTGTGTGCAGAAAAACTACCATCTGGCGGAGAAAGCGGCGGACAGCAAACCGTCGGGCGTGGCGGAAGATTACGCTAACCGTCTGCGCAAGAACCTGAAGAAATTTGAAAAATGGGCCAAACAGGAAGGCATTGAATGCTATCGCCTGTATGACGCCGATCTGCCGGAGTACAACGTGGCGGTTGACCGCTATGCAGACTGGGTGGTGATTCAGGAATATGCTCCACCAAAAACCATTGATGCGCAAAAAGCGCGCCAGCGCATGCTGGACGTGATCGCAGCGACGATTGCCGTGCTTGGCATCGCGCCAAACAAACTGGTGCTGAAAACCCGCGAGCGTCAGAAAGGGAAAAACCAGTATCAGAAGATGGGTGAGAAGGGCGACTTTATTGAAGTGGGCGAATACAACGCTCGCCTGTGGGTTAACCTGACGGATTACCTCGATACCGGGCTGTTCCTCGACCACCGCATTGCCCGTCGTATGCTGGGCCAGATGAGCAAAGGTAAGGATTTCCTTAACCTCTTTTCCTACACCGGTAGCGCCAGCGTGCACGCGGGCCTGGGCGGCGCGCGCAGCACCACTACGGTGGATATGTCGCGCACCTATCTGGAGTGGGCGGAGCGCAACCTGCGTCTCAATGGCCTGACCGGACGCCAGCATCGTCTGATGCAGGCCGATGTCCTGGGCTGGCTGCGTGACACCGATGAACAGTTCGATCTGATCTTCATCGATCCGCCAACGTTCTCCAACTCCAAGCGTATGGAGGATAGCTTTGATGTACAACGCGATCACCTGCGCCTGATGACCGACCTGAAGCGCCTTCTGCGTAAAGGCGGCACGATTATGTTCTCGAATAACAAACGCGGTTTCCGCATGGATCACGACGGCCTGGCCGCTCTGGGACTGAAAGCACAAGAAATTAGCCAAAAAACGCTGTCTCAGGACTTTGCCCGTAATCGTCAGATCCATAACTGCTGGCTTATCACCGCGGCCTGAAAGGAAAAATAAATGTCTTTAATTAGTATGCACGGTGCGTGGCTCTCCTTCAGCGACTCACCGCTTCTCGATAATGCTGAACTGCACATCGAAGACAACGAACGCGTCTGTCTGGTGGGCCGTAACGGCGCGGGTAAATCCACGCTGATGAAAATCCTCAACCGCGAGCAGGGTCTGGATGACGGGCGTATTGTTTACGAGCAGGATCTGATTGTCTCCCGTCTGCAGCAGGATCCGCCGCGTCATGTCACCGGCAGCGTGTACGATTTCGTGGCGGAAGGGATTTCGGAGCAGGCTGAATACCTGAAGCGCTATCACGAGATTTCTCATCTGGTGATGACCGACCCGAGCGACAAAAATCTTAACGAACTGGCGAAAGTCCAGGAGATGCTCGATCATCACGGCCTGTGGCAGCTGGAGAACCGTATTAACGAGGTGCTGGCTCAGCTGGGCCTGGAGCCGGATATGCAGCTGTCTGCGCTATCTGGCGGCTGGTTGCGTAAGGCGGCACTGGGCCGCGCGCTGGTCAGCGGGCCGAAGGTGCTGCTGCTGGATGAACCAACCAACCACCTGGACATTGAAGCGATCGACTGGCTTGAAGGGTTCCTGAAAACTTTCAGCGGTACCATTATCTTCATCTCCCACGACCGTTCCTTCATTCGCAATATGGCGACGCGCATTGTCGATCTCGATCGTGGCAAGCTGGTCACCTATCCCGGCGATTACGATACTTATCTGCTGGAAAAAGAAGAAAACCTGCGCGTAGAAGAGCTGCAAAACGCCGAATTCGACCGCAAACTGGCGCAGGAAGAGGTGTGGATCCGTCAGGGGATCAAAGCCCGCCGTACCCGCAACGAAGGTCGTGTTCGCGCCCTGAAAGCGATGCGTCGTGAACGCAGCGAACGTCGCGAAGTGATGGGCAGCGCCAAAATGCAGGTAGAAGAGGCCTCCCGTTCCGGCAAGATCGTCTTCGAGATGGAAAATGTTAACTACCAGGTTGACGGGAAAGTGCTGGTGAAAGACTTCTCCGCCCAGGTTCAGCGCGGGGATAAAATCGCCCTGATTGGCCCCAATGGCTGCGGTAAAACCACGCTGCTGAAGCTGATGCTGGGCCAGTTGCAGGCGGATAGCGGCCGAATTCACTGCGGTACCAAACTGGAAGTGGCCTATTTTGACCAGCACCGCGCGGAGCTGGATCCGGACAGAACGGTGATGGATAACCTTGCCGAAGGTAAGCAAGAGGTCATGGTAAACGGTAAGCCGCGCCATGTGCTGGGCTATCTCCAGGACTTCCTGTTCCATCCTAAACGGGCGATGACCCCGGTGCGTGCGCTGTCTGGCGGTGAGCGAAACCGTCTTCTGCTGGCGCGGTTATTCCTGAAACCAAGCAACCTGTTGATTCTCGATGAACCAACCAACGACCTGGATGTCGAAACGCTCGAACTGCTGGAAGAGCTGATCGATGGTTATCAGGGCACCGTGATGCTGGTGAGCCACGACCGTCAGTTCGTTGACAACACCGTGACCGAATGCTGGATCTTCGAAGGCGAAGGGCGGATTGGTCAATATGTGGGTGGCTACCACGACGCGAAAGGGCAGCAGGCACAGTCGCTGGCGCAAAAACAGGCGAAGTCTAAAACAACGACTGAACCTGTTGTAACAAAAGCAGAAACTGTCAAGAAAACCTCGGCTAAACTAAGCTATAACCTGCAGCGCGAACTGGAGGGTTTGCCTCAGCGTCTTGAGGAGCTGGAGGCCGCGCTGGAGGCGCTGCAAGCGCAGGTTGCCGATGCATCCTTCTTCACCCAATCGCACGACTATACTCAAAAAGTCCTGGCCGAATTGTCCGCAGCTGAAAAAGCTCTGGAAGAAGCATTTGAGCGCTGGGAGTACCTTGAGTCTCTGAAAAACGGCGCATAAACAGGGATAACATATGTGTGACCAGCACCATGCCGACAGGCATATACTATGCTCGCAATGCGATATGCTCGTGGCGTTGCCAGAGCTTGGTCACGGACATAAGGCCCTGTGCCCGCGTTGCGGCACAACGTTGACAACCGAATGGGACGCGCCAAGACAGCGTCCCACGGCGTATGCGCTGGCCGCGTTGTTCATGTTGCTGCTCTCTAATCTCTTCCCCTTCATCTATATGAAGGTGGGAGGGATGACAAGCCAGGTTGATCTGCTTGAAATTCCGGGGGTGATGTTCTCGGAAGATTACGCCAGCCTCGGCACCTTCTTCCTTCTGTTTGTGCAGATCGTTCCGGCTTTTTGTCTGGTTGTCATCCTTTTGCTGGTCAACCGCGTAAAAATGCCCGCAGCCCTGAAAATCAAACTGGCGCGAGTCCTGTTTCAGCTTAAAAGCTGGGGGATGGCCGAGATTTTTCTGGCGGGTATTCTGGTCAGCTTCGTAAAGCTGATGGCCTACGGTGACGTGGGGATTGGCAGCAGCTTTATCCCGTGGTGTCTCTATTGTGTGCTGCAGCTGCGCGCATTCCAGTGCGTTGACCGACGTTGGGCATGGGATGATATCGCTCCGGCTCCCACGCTTGCCCAGACGGTGAAGGTTGGCGTGCCGGGGATCCGCCAGGGGCTGCGCTCTTGCTCCTGCTGTACTGCCGTGCTGCCCGCGGATCTGGACGTCTGCCCACGCTGTGAAACCAAAGGCCATGTGCGACGCAAAAATAGCCTGCAGTGGACCATGGCGCTGCTGGTGACCTCTGTCATGCTGTATCTTCCCGCGAATATTCTGCCGATTATGATCACCGATTTGCTCGGTGACAAAATGCCCTCGACGATCCTCGCCGGGGTGATATTGCTGTGGGGCGAGGGATCTTATCCGGTGGCTGGGGTGATTTTTATCGCCAGTATTATGGTGCCTACCTTAAAAATGATCGCGATTGCCTGGCTCTGCTGGGATGCGAAAGGGCACGGCAAACGCGACAGCGAACGCATGCACCTCATTTATGAAGTTGTCGAGTTTGTTGGACGCTGGTCAATGATTGACGTGTTTGTCATTGCCGTTCTCTCTGCACTGGTGCGGATGGGCGGTTTGATGAGTATTTATCCTGCGATGGGGGCTTTAATGTTTGCGCTGGTCGTAATTATGACCATGTTTGCGGCCATGACCTTCGACCCTCGTTTATCGTGGGATCGTGAGCCTGAATCAAGCCATGAGGAAGAGTAAGAGCATGGAAAATAAGAGTGGAGAGGCGAAAGTGCAGAAGGTCAAAAACTGGTCACCGGTGTGGATTTTTCCCATCGTGACGGCGCTGATCGGTGCATGGATCCTGTTTTATCATTACAGCCATCAGGGACCGGAAGTGACGCTCATCACCACCAATGCCGAGGGGATTGAGGGCGGTAAAACGACCATCAAAAGCCGCAGCGTGGATGTAGGGGTGGTTGAAAGCGCCACCCTGACGGATGATTTAACGCACGTAGAAATTAAAGCGCGGTTAAATGCCGGGATGGAAAAGCTGCTTCACGGTGATTCCGTTTTTTGGGTGGTTAAACCGCAGGTCGGACGGGAAGGGATCAGTGGTTTAGGCACGCTGCTCTCGGGCGCGTATATTGAGCTACAGCCGGGGGCAAAAGGGGCGCAGCCAGCCCAGTATCAGCTTTTAGACTCTCCACCGCTAGCGCCGCCTGATGCAAAAGGGATCCGCGTGATTCTCGACAGTAAAAAAGCGGGCCAGCTCTCACCTGGCGATCCGGTGTTGTTCCGCGGCTATCGTGTTGGCTCGGTCGAGACCAGCACCTTTGATCCGCAAAAAAGGACCATCAGCTATCAGCTGTTCATCAATGCGCCAAACGATCGTCTGGTGACCAGCAACGTACGCTTCTGGAAAGACAGCGGGATCGCGGTCGATCTCACCTCAGCAGGTATGCGCGTTGAAATGGGGTCGCTGACCACCCTGTTTGGCGGCGGCGTCAGCTTTGACGTGCCGGAAGGGCTGGATCTGGGGCAGCCGGTGGCCGAGAAAACGGCCTTCAGGCTCTTTGACGATCAAAGAAGCATTCAGGACGCGCTCTATACCGATCACATTGATTACCTGATGTTCTTTAAAGATTCCGTCCGCGGCCTGCAGCCAGGGGCGCCCGTTGAGTTCCGCGGTATTCGTCTGGGTACGGTCGGACAGGTGCCGTTCTTTGTGCCGGGACTTCAGCAAGTACTTGATGATGACTATCGTATTCCGGTGCTGATCCGCATTGAGCCAGAGCGTCTGGTTAACCAGATTGGCGAGAATCAGGATATCGGCGCGCATATTACCGATTTAATGAACCGTGGCCTGCGCGGCTCGCTGAAGACTGGCAACCTGGTGACTGGTGCGCTGTATGTGGATATGGATTTCTATCCAAAAGCTCCGCCGATTACTGGTATCCGTGAATTTGGCGGCTACAAGATCATTCCAACGGTGAGCAGCGGTCTGGCTCAAATCCAGCAGCGTCTGATGGAAACACTGGATAAGATCAACAATCTGCCACTGAATCCGATGATTGAAGCGGCGACAGGCTCGTTGCATCAGAGCCAGGAGACGATGCAGCGTCTGCAAACCACGCTGGATAACATCAATAAGCTCACGGCAAGCCAGAGCATGCAGCAGTTGCCGCAGGATATGCAGAAAACGCTGCGTGAACTGAACCGTAGCATGCAGGGCTTCCAGCCTGGTTCGGCGGCCTACAACAAGATGGTGGCAGATATGCAGCGTCTTGATCAGGTCTTGCGTGAACTGCAGCCCGTACTGAAAACGCTCAATGAGAAGAGCAACGCGCTGGTGTTTGAAGCAAAAGATAAAAAGGATCCTGAGCCGAAGAGGGCGAAACAATGAAAAAATGGCTAGCGATTGTAGGTGCGATGGTGCTCACGGCCTGTAGCTCAGGGAGTGAAACGAAAAGCTACTATCAGCTGCCGCTGATGGCGCAGGTGGGTACGCAGAGCACCGCCTCACAGGGCAACCGTCTGCTGTGGGTTGAGCAAGTGGCTGTGCCAGATTATCTGGCCGGCAACGGGGTGGTTTACCAGACCAGCGATGTGCAGTATGTGATTGCGAATAATAACCTGTGGGCCAGCCCGCTGGATCAACAGTTGCGCAATACGCTGGTGGCGAATCTCAGCAGCCAGCTTCCGGGCTGGGTTGTCGCCTCCCAGCCTCTTGGAAGCGACCAGGACACGCTGAACGTGACGGTAACGGGCTTCCATGGTCGTTATGACGGTGCCGTTGTCATCAGCGGAGAATGGCTGCTTAACCATCAGGGACAGCTGATTAAGCGTCCGTTCCATCTGGAGCTCAAGCAGCAAAAAGATGGCTATGATGAAATGGTGAAAGTGCTTGCCCAGGGGTGGGCACAGGAATCGGCCAACATCGCGAGAGAAATCTCCCGGCTGCCATAAGTAAAATTCAACATCAAAAA
Source organism: Enterobacter sp. 03-F-07-AD-ECC (assembly GCF_047530935.1). Classification (NCBI taxonomy): domain Bacteria; kingdom Pseudomonadati; phylum Pseudomonadota; class Gammaproteobacteria; order Enterobacterales; family Enterobacteriaceae; genus Enterobacter; species Enterobacter sp. 03-F-07-AD-ECC. The sequence continues at coordinate 440,286 of NZ_JBLKBZ010000001.1, forward strand.
CCGCAATCGGTCTGCCACTGATTGCGGTTTTTTTTCGGTTTTACGTCAGACCGTTACTTGTCCCGGGTCACAATTTTTGTACAAATGATCTTCTGGCTAGCTCACAAATATGACATCCGTATGAATTTTGAACGTTGACGCTACGACTAATTCGGGGTATTCGTTATCTGTGCCTGCACGCATTGTGCAGTCACTGTTTTCTTTCCACCAGACAAAAGAATGAGGGAAACGAGGCATGAAGAGACAGAAACGAGATCGCCTGGAACGGGCTCATCAACGTGGTTATCAGGCCGGCATCGCTGGACGATCTAAAGAAATGTGTCCTTATCAGACGATTAATCAAAGGTCACAATGGCTGGGAGGCTGGCGAGAAGCCATCGGCGACAGGGCACTCATAGCCTGATAACGTCTCTTTAAAAACAGAAACCTCCGCAATGCGGAGGTTTCGCCTTTCTGAAGCTGCGTAAAGCAGCGTTTAGAAAGCAGATGTATCCTGGAACAGGCCCACTTTCAGGTCGTTCGCGGTATAGATCAGACGGCCATCTACCAGCACTTCGCCATCCGCCAGGCCCATAATCAGGCGGCGGTTAACAATGCGTTTGAAGTGAATACGATAGGTCACTTTCTTCGCAGATGGCAGAACCTGACCCGTGAATTTCACTTCACCCACGCCCAGCGCACGGCCTTTACCTTCGCCGCCCAGCCAGCCCAGGTAGAAGCCAACCAGCTGCCACATCGCATCCAGGCCCAGGCAGCCAGGCATTACCGGATCGCCAATAAAGTGGCAACCGAAGAACCACAGGTCCGGATTGATATCGAGTTCTGCTTCTACGTAACCCTTATCGAAGTTGCCGCCGGTTTCGGTCATTTTCACGACACGGTCCATCATCAGCATGTTCGGGGCCGGTAACTGTGGGCCTTTCGCGCCAAACAGTTCACCGCGACCAGAGGCAAGAAGATCTTCTTTTGTATAGGATTCGCGTTTATCTACCATGTTCTCAGTAAGCCTTATTTTAGTGAAGGACGCAGGATAGCTAACACGTGTACGCTGAACAAGTCCGATCAGTTTGAACTAAACCAACCTAACCAGCGTAACGGCCACGGATAACGATGACGAGCATCTTGCTGGGTCGCCTGAGCAATGCGCTCCTGGATGGTCTGCATCAGGGTCGTTTGTCCCTCACCGTCCCATACCAGGTTTGTCAGTAAGGGTAGTGCATCCTCGACGCCTTCGATGGCCCAGAGGGAGAATTGTCCCTGCTCTACCGCATCCAGCAGTGCCTGGCTGAGGCTTAAATGGCGTGCGTTGGGGGCTGGAATAATCACACCCTGTTTGCCGTTTAACCCGCGTTGCTGACAAATAGAGAAGAAGCCCTCAATCTTTTCATTCAGGCCCCCCACAGGCTGGGCACGACCAAATTGATCGACCGAACCGGTAATGGCGATGTTCTGATTGATCGGGACTTCCGCCAGGGCGCTGATTAAGGCACACAGCTCGGCCATAGAGGCGCTATCCCCATCCACTTCGCTGTAGGATTGCTCAAACGTCAGCGAGGCAGAGAAGGGGATTTGTTGCTCAAGCTGCAGCTCTGACATCAGGAACGCCTGCATGATCATCATGCCTTTGGCGTGGATGTTTCCACCCAGCTCGGCTTTCCGTTCGATGTCGGTAAACTCGCCATCGCCAATATGGACGACGCAACTGATGCGTGAAGGCTCGCCAAACGCACGCGGATGCCCGGGAAATTCAATCACCGACAGGGCATTGATCTGTCCGATGCGCTCGCCTTCGGTCTCGACCAGAATTTGCTCCAGCAGAATTTCATCCTGCATACGATCGGCCAGATAGCCTTCCCGCCACTCTCTTTGGGCCAGCATCTGGGAAAGTTGCTCACCGGTAAATGCGCCATTCCCGCTGATTGCACCCACTTCACGCAACTGTTTGCTGATCCAGAGCGGACACAGCGGCAGCGTCTCCTGGTCACCGGTATAGCGAACCGCTTCGCGGATAAGTCCCGGCCAGGCGTCAGCCGCAGGCGTCGGCAGGGCAAAGCGGGCAGCAACGGCCATCACCCACTGACACCACTGCGCCATGTCATCGGCATCAGCAATCTGAATATTGTCTTCGTACTCGCTGTACACCGCCTGTGCAGCCAGCTCCGGCTCCATTTCCTGGAAATCAGCCAGCGATTCACGGTCACCCGTCAGCACCACGGTCAACGACAGCGGCATGGAAGGGACAGAGACCGGCAGAGGACGAGACTCGTCATAGCCCACCCAGTCAAATCGTTGCTGGCTCACAATCGTTTTCAGGCGCATCCATAGCAGCGGCTGGGAGAGCAGGGTACGCAGGGAAATGATCAGTACGCCGCCATTGGCGCGATGCACCAGGCCCGGTTGCAGCGATAACTCACCGTTGAACTGGCGAAGGCAACCAAAGAGTTGTTCGGCCTCGGCCCAGTTAGCGGATACCACTTCGCCCTTTACCGCAAAACGGCCATCAGCCTGTTCTGCGGGTTCGAAAGAGACATCATGTCCTGAAATACGATACTGGCCGCCGTAAATAGCATTGGCTTCCGGCTGCAACTGGCGCATGGCATCACCCAGAAGCGTTAAATACTCGGCTTCTTCCGGGGCTTTGAGCAGCATGAAGGGAGATGTCGCCCACGGGCTTAACACCTGCTCCAGTGCGTAATGCAAACGCGGTTGTGTATCGCTAAGTATGAATTCGTGTTCTTGTGCGAGGTCTGGCTGTGCAAACAATTCCTGATAGCTTTCGGTATCCGGAACAAGGTCACGCCATGCAAGTTTCGTAATGGTCAAAGTTGATGTTTTTTAGTCAGATGTAAAACCGTGGAGTATACCGTAAGCGGGGGGCTCTTCCCAAGCAGGATTGGGGTTTTCGGGAAGCGAATCGCCTGCAATGCTTCACAGGATATGATTTCTTTTCAGCAGATTGCTAAAAAACTGATATTCTGAACAGAGTTACGTGGTAACACTGAGATCGCAATGAAATATCAACAACTGGAAAATCTCGAAAGCGGCTGGAAATGGAAGTACCTGGTCAAGAAGCACCGAGAAGGGGAGCTGATTACCTGCTACATCGAAGCCAGCGCCGCACAAGAGGCCGTGGATATTTTGCTGACCCTCGAAAATGAACCGGTACAGGTGAATGGCTGGATTGAGAAACATATCAATCCGGCACTGTTGAACCGGATGAAGCAAACTATCCGCGCACGACGCAAACGGCATTTTAATGCTGAGCATCAGCACACCCGTAAAAAATCCATCGACCTCGAATTCATGGTCTGGCAGCGTCTTGCAGGGCTTGCGCAACGGCGGGGAAAAACGTTGTCAGAAACGGTGGTGCAGTTGATTGAAGATGCCGAGCATAAAGAGAAATACGCCAACCAGATGTCTACGCTGAAGAACGATCTTCAGGCGCTGCTGGGTAAAAAATAACTTTTGAGTTTCTTCAGATAATAAAAAACCCCGCATCGCGGGGTTTTTTTATAAGACGATAACTTAAGCCGCTGGCTGAGTTACAACGTCTTTAACGCCTTTAACTTCGATCTCTACGCGACGATCTGGTGCCAGGCAGTCGATCAGAGCAGCGCGAGCTTTAACGTTGTCACAGGTGTTGCCAGTAACTGGGTTAGATTCGCCCATACCACGTGGGGAGATCTTGTTAGCTGGGATACCTTTAGAGATCAGGTAATCAACAACAGACTGAGCACGTTTCTCAGACAGTTTCTGGTTGTAAGCGTCAGAACCGATGCGGTCGGTGAAGCCCAGAACCACTACAGAACCGTCTTTAGGATCCAGGTTGCTCAGCTGGGTGTACAGCTGATCCAGTGCCTGCTGACCTTCTGGTTTCAGGGTCGCTTTGTTGAAGTTGAACAGAACGTCAGACTTCAGAGTGAAGTGCTTGGTCTGTACTTCTGGAGCTGGAGCCGGCGCTGGAGCAACAACTGGTGCTGCATCTTCCTGCTGGCCGAAGCGGTAGGAAACACCTACGCTCAGCATGCCGTTGTCTGGACGAACACCAACGGTAGCACCGTCACCGATGTTGTTAACCCACTGGTATTCCAGACGGGTAGCGATGTCACGGGTCATAGCCCACTCAACGCCACCAGCGAATACTGGGGAAACACCAGTGTCGTGGTCGTCGCCAGCGTTGCTGTTGCTGGAGTCAGCGCGCCAAACCATGCCGCCCAGACGGGTGTACACGTCCAGATCGTCAGTTACTGGGTAACCCAGTTTAGCAGTCAACTGAACGCCCTGAGCTTTGAAAGCGCCATTGGTTTCGTTGCCTTTGTAAGGCATACGACCTAACCAGTCGTAACCCATTTCAAAGCCAACATACGGGTTAACCTGATAGCCACCGAACGCACCTGCACCAAGCTGGCTCTCGTGAGTCGGGCCATCATTGTTGTTTGCGCTGTTGTACCAGCCGGTGTCATGGAACTGAGACCAGCCCAGTTTACCACCTGCATACCAGGTATTATCTTTCGGAGCGGCCTGCGCTACGGTAGCGAAGCCAGCCAGTGCCACTGCAATCGCGATAGCTGTCTTTTTCATTTTTTGCGCCTCGTTATCATCCAAAATTCGCCATGAAAATCTCAATCGAGAATCACGGTTAAATCCTTCACCGGGGGGCGTGGTCAAATATAAATCTACCGATATCTTCGGCTTAGGCCGAGCACCCCTGGCGATGTAAAGTCTACAACGTAGCTGAAAACTTACAAGTGTGAAGTCCGTCAGGCATATGAAAAAAAAAGTTCCGTATACCGATTATTTAACAATTTCTGAACGAAATTTGTGCAATAAAATTAAGAAGAACCGCACCAGACAAGCCTTGCCGCCGTTTTGGACGATGGAACTAAAAGCGCATCTTAAGGTCGAAAAAAATTCCAGGAAAACTCTTAAATTTGCTCAGTGATACAAATTTGAGTGAATTTTTAGCCCAGAAAGTTGTCCTCTGCGGTAAGAATCCTGGCGAACCGGGCGCATGATAAAGCCGATCGCATTGCCTTCTTCTGCCGCTTCGGTGAGGCGAAAATGTTCCTGCTCCGTCAATTCGTCTGATAACCATCCAATCACCACACTGTAATTCCCTGTACGTAATGCCCGGATCATCGACTCAACCGTATCGCAAGGAGAGAGTTGGTTAATTTGCATGACCTTCGTCAGCGGCAGGCCTGCAGACTGAACCCATTCCCGGCTCAGTTTCTGCTGCGGCGTCAGCCAGAGCTGCCAGCGCGATTGCTGACCAAGCTGCTGCAAGAGCGGCAGTAACAGAAGTTGGGTCAACAGGGGCTGGTCTTCACGATAAACCACTTCACTGATAAGCCCTGTCGAAACACGCCCGATGGCGTTCTGTGCGACATCGCCAGCGGTAGAAGAGAAAGATGTTGAGCGATTTGCATAGCCTGAAGTGTACATAATCATTCCAGCCCTGTAGTTACTGTATGAATATACAGTAACCCCTGTATGCATAAAGATCAACCTCAATTTCGGAAAGCGACTCGCAAAATTCATTCATTCCTGGCGAACCTGAAAAAATCATCTTGCTCATCGGCAATAAGTTGCCTATTTTCCTGTTAACGGATCCGTTAGTAAGAAATGTCGTCGTTAATATCTGATTTTTAATGGAAATATCATGAAAAAGATATCTTATGAACGGATTTATAAATCCCAGGAATACCTCTCTCCATTAGGAGAAATTCATCATCGTGCGCTTTTTGGTGGCTATACCCTGGCCGTCGATGAGGCGGTGTTTGCCATGGTGTCAGACGGTGAGCTTTACCTTCGCGCCTGTGAGGAAAGTGCGAAGTACTGTGTAAAAAACGGATCCTCCTTTTTGACCTTAATGAAACGCGGCCGGCCGATCCTTCTCAACTATTATCGTGTGGATGACGGTCTCTGGCAGGACAGGGAGCGGCTGCTTCAGCTTTCCTCTTACGCGCTTAATGCCGCGCGTAAAGAGCGCATCCAGCGCTACCAGCGAAACCGGCTTAAGGATCTGCCCAACCTGACTTTTCAGCTGGAAGTCCTGCTCTGTGAAGCCGGGATTACCAACGAAGATACCCTCCGGTCGCTGGGAGCCAGAACGAGCTGGCTAAAGCTGCGGGCAAAAAATAAAGCGCTCAGTATCAAAGTACTGTTTGCCCTGGAAGGGGCGATTGAGGGCCTGCATGAAGCGGCACTCCCGGCGGAAATTCGCCGGGAGCTGACGGAGTGGTTTAATGCGCTGCCTGAGCCACAGGAGAATCGCTCCTCCAGGTAGCGATTTGCTGTTGCAGTCGGCAAATTTCTGGCAGCAGAGCGATAAGCAGACCAATCTGCTGGAGAACCAGCGGCGCTTTGCTGTCGTTTCCTGGGTCAAGATGCGCAATCCGTTGAGCCAGTTCATCCAGCGCCTGCTGGACACGCGGTTGATCGGCTGGGCGGTGATGTAGCGCATCATCGACATAGCAGACAGCATCATCCAGCAAGGCAAGGATGCCCGGGTTTGTCAGTTTTTCGCGGTGGGCACCGAGCGTTGAGATATAGCTGGTGAAGGTATGGTTCAGGCACAGCAGGCGGAAAGCCGTTTCACGAATTTCTGCCGTGGCGCGCGGCTCCGTTGACATATTCGAGACTACGGAAGCCAGTTCAGCATCGCTGTTATGCGCATCACGTCGGGCAATGCGGTAAGCCAGACGGTTATCGCGTCCCTGGTGGTACTGTTCAAGAATGGCATCCAGATAGCGGCAGTTGGCATTCATCGCCCTGTCCAGGACGCGCGGCAAATTACGAAAACGCCAGTCGGGCCAGATAAAACTCACTGCCGCCCAGGCGATAGCACAGCCGAGCAGCGTATCGATCACGCGGGGCAGGGCAACTTCAAACCCTTCGCCCAGCAGATTAAAGCAGAGTAGCACCAGCAGAGTGATGAACATCGTCGCGTGGGCGTACTGCACATTACGAAAGGCGAAGAACAGCACCCCGGTGATCACGATCAGGATCAGCTGGCCTTCCACCGAGGGCACAAAATAGAGCACCGGTAGCCCGATTGCGACCCCCACCAGCGTGCCGATAATACGCAGCGCCAGGCGGTGTCGGGTAGCGTTATAGTTCGGCTGGCAGACGAACAGGCTGGTCAGCAGGATCCAGTACCCGTGATGTAAACCGGTTATCTGAATAAAGGCGTAACCCACGCACAGCACCAGCGACATGCGTACCGCATGGCGAAACAGGGCAGATTCCGGCGTAAAGTTTCGGCTTAACCGGAGCCACATATCGCTAAAACTGTGCACGCTGTCATCCGCGAGCTGACTGTCCGCCTCATTGCCCGGTAGCGCCATGGCCTGTTCAGACTCAATCGTTGCCAGCTGAGCATCAATCGCCCGCAGGTTATTGAGCAAAAATCCCAACGCTTTGATGTGCTCCGGCGACGTTCCGCTGGCTCGCACGCGGTCAATTGCCGCATCAAGATGGCTGAACACGCGTTCAAAGCGTGGATCGTGTTGATAAGGCGTGCGCAGCAGAATGGAGCGCGCCAGCTGCTGGCACGCTTGGGACTGCATGGAAAGCAGACGCTGGAAGCGGAACATAACGTCGCTGTAGCGAAACTTCTCGCGCAGGGCCGCATACTGAACATGAGACGAGCTGGCGCGTTCATGAATATCCTGAGCGGCAAAGTAATAGTGCAGCGTTCTGCGCGTCCCTCGCTGGCCACGGTCGCCGCGAAGCCGGGTAAGCAACGACGCTTTTGTCTGGTTAAGCGTGGCGACAAGCTGGCCGTTCGCCAGAGCCAGATCGTAGAGCGGAGCCTGGCTCTCCTCTTCAATATCCGGGTCAAACAGCCGGGATTTGAGCTCAAGATAGTGGGCCAACTGCTCGTAACTGCGGGCAAGGTTATCCTGCAGAGGGCGAACCGGGAAGATCAGATGGCCGGTTAACGTCAGCAGGTTATACCAGATGGCCCCCAGCAACAGCAGTACAGGCTGCTGATACCATTGGTCGTAAAGCGACACCCCCAGCATGGTGTAGATGGCAATCAGCAGGGCGCCAAACGCGATGGTGGCATAGCGCTGCCCCAGCCCACCCAGCAAAATAAACCCGCTGGTGGAAAGCGTAAGGCCTAATGCAAACAGCCATGGCCACGGGAACAGCAACTCCACGGACGCGGAGGCAATAAAAAAACAGATAAGGGTGATGACCAGGTTGCGCAGACGCCCGGCAAGGCGATCGTCGAGATCCGCCAGCGCTCCCGCAACCACCCCCAGCGTGAGCGGAATGGTGAGCTTGACATCGTTCAGCCACCACGGCAGCGCAACCGTGCCGCAAAGTGCGATAAAAATCCTGACGTTATAGAGCCAGGAGCTGTTCCAGGTGTAACGGCGAAGCAGTGGGCTTAGCATAGACGCGGCCAGTCCTTAATCACTGAAAACGACGACGTGCATTCGCTTCACGCGCCGCCTGGGCCACTTCGACCGGAACTACCCTGCGCCCGACAGGCCACAGAGCGATGGCGGCGATCTTAAAGTTCGCGATCCCCACCGGAATACCAATGATTGTGATGCACTGCGCAATACCGGCAAAAATATGCATTACGCACAGCCACCAGCCGAAGAAAATCAGCCACAGAATGTTCAGCACGGTTCCGCCCGTGTTCATCAGCGCGCTTTTATTCTCCGGGTTCAGTTCGTCAACGTGAACCGCTTCATTCCCGTAAGGGATAAAGGAGAGTTTGGTGATTTCCCAGCAGGAGCGGGTCAGGGGAAGCGTAAAAATCAGGACGATGCTCACCAGGGTGGCAAAAAGCCAGGAAAGGGTGGTGGCAAAACCGCCCAGCACAAAATTCAACACATTCAGAACGGTACGCATAAACCCTCACTTCCTTTCGATAAAATTAACGCCCAATGATTGTAACGTTTTTTTAGGCTGGAGCACCTTAAAACTGGCAGTTAAACTATCAGGCAATTATCTCTTCGTGGATCCGGCTGGATATGGAACTGAAAGCAACTTCAATGGGCAAACGCCTGGCGCAACACCCTTACGACAAGGTTGTCCTCCTCAACGCGGGAGTGAAGGTCTCCGGTGAACGTCACGAATACCTCATTCCGTTCAATCAACTCCTGGCCATCCACTGCAAACGCGGGCTGGTATGGGGCGAACTGGAGTTTGTGCTCCCTGCAGATAAAGTCGTACGTCTTCACGGTACGGAGTGGGGCGAAACCCAGCGTTTTCATCATCAGCTGAACCAGCTCTGGCAGCAGTGGAGTCACGATATGAGCGTGATAGCCGCACAGGTCCTGCAGCAGGTGCTGAGTGATATCGCGCAGAGTAATGCCCAACAAACATGGCTGACCCGTCAGCAGACCGCCGGTCTGCAGCAAAAAATCAGGCAGGCGCTGACGGCGCTGCCGTTACCGGTGACGCGTCTCAATGAGTTTGATAATTGCCGTGACGCCTGGCGACAGTGTCAGGCCTGGCTGAGCGACGCAGACAAGAGCCGGCTGGCGCATAACCAGGCGTGGACTGACGAAATGCTCACCCGCTATGCCGATTTCTTCAGTACGGTGGAGTCGTCGCCGCTGAATCCTGCCCAGGCTCGCGCCGTGGTTAACGGCGAACAATCGCTGCTGGTGCTCGCGGGGGCCGGGAGCGGCAAAACGTCCGTACTGGTCGCGCGGGCGGGGTGGTTGCTGACAACGGGCGAGGCCGTCGCCGATCAGATCCTGCTGCTGGCGTTTGGTCGCAAGGCGGCGCAGGAGATGGACGAACGCATTCAGGAGCGTTTGCACACCCGGGATATTACCGCCCGAACCTTCCATGCCCTTGCCCTGCACATCATTCAGCAGGGCAGCAAAAAAGTCCCTTCCATCAGTAAACTGGAAAACGACACCCAGGCGCGTCAGGCCCTGTTTATTAAGGCGTGGCGGCAGCAGTGCAGCGAGAAAAAAGCGCAGGCGAAAGGGTGGCGACAGTGGCTGGAAGACGAGCTCAACTGGGACGTGCCGGAAGGCAGTTTCTGGCAGGATGAAAAGCTGGCGCGTCGGCTTGGCTCGCGTCTCGACCGCTGGGTGAGCCTGATGCGCATGCACGGCGGAACCCAAGCCGAGATGATTGAGAGTGCGCCGGAGGACATCCGCGCGCTTTTTTCAAAGCGGGTCAAACTGATGGCACCGCTGCTGAAAGCCTGGAAAACGGCGCTGAAGGAGGAAAACGCCGTCGACTTCTCAGGCCTGATCCATCAGGCCATCATCATTCTGGAGAAGGGGCGCTTTGTCAGCCCGTGGAAACATATTCTGGTTGATGAGTTCCAGGATATCTCTCCGCAGCGTGCCGCGCTGCTTTCGGCGTTACGGGCGCAAAATAAACATACCTCTCTGTTTGCCGTCGGGGATGACTGGCAGGCCATCTACCGCTTTAGCGGCGCGCAGCTTTCACTGACCACCGCGTTCCATCACTATTTTGGCGAAGGCGATCGCAGCGATCTGGATACTACCTACCGCTTTAACTCCCGAATTGGCGAAATTGCGAACCGCTTTATTCAGCAGAACCCCCATCAGCTGGCCAAGCCGCTTAATAGTCTGAGGGCGGGAGATAAAAAAGCCGTAACCCTGCTGGCGGAAGACCAGCTTGAGCCGCTGCTGGACAAACTCAGCGGCTACGCAAAGCCAGATGAACGTATTCTGGTGCTGGCCCGTTATCACCATCTAAAACCTGCGGTGCTGGAAAAGGCGGCGACTCGCTGGCCGAAGCTGCAGCTTGATTTTATGACCATCCACGCAAGCAAAGGCCAGCAGGCCGATTACGTCATTGTGGTCGGGCTGAAAGAGGGGAGCGATGGGTTCCCGGCCCCTGCCCGTGAGTCGGTGATGGAAGAAGCATTACTGCCGGTACCGGAGGATTTCCCGGATGCCGAAGAGCGGCGTTTGCTGTACGTGGCGATCACCCGCGCGCGTCATCGCGTGTGGCTGCTGTTTAATAAAGAGGAGCCGTCAGTGTTTGTCGATATTCTGAAGAATATTGATGTGCCGGTGGCGCGCAAGCCGTAGCGGGATTGCCGGGTGGTGGCTTCGCCTGACCCGGCCGACAAAACTCGTTGGCCCGTGCAAGCGTAGCGCCGCCGGGCATAACGCTACTTCAGTCTCTCGGAAAGATAACGCTGATAATCCGGGATGAGAATTTCAACCGGCGAGTTGAACTGCGGTGATTCAATGATGAAATCCGCCGTCGACAGGTTTGTCGCCACCGGAATATTCCAGACGGTGGCAAGACGCAGCAGCGCTTTCACGTCCGGGTCATGCGGAACCGCATTCAGCGGATCCCAGAAGAAGATCAGAACATCAATTTTCCCCTCAGAAATCTGTGCGCCCACCTGCTGATCGCCACCCATCGGGCCGCTCAGCATGGCGTTCACCTCCAGACCCGTTTCGCGGTGGATAAGGTTACCGGTGGTGCCCGTCGCCGAGAGGGCGTGCTTTTCCAGCAAGGACTGATGGCGGCGAACCCAGTTAAGCAGCATTTGTTTACAGTGATCGTGCGCAACCAGCGCAATGTGCTTGCGTGCCGGTAATGTGCGTGTTGTCAGTTCCATAATCATATCCATCAGGTTAACTGGCTACACGATGACGGGAACCGCCTGATGCTGCAAGAGAAAGGCGAAAAAAATGTGGCTTACGACGAAGGTTGTTGCTTCACCCACTGTAAAAAACGGGCTCGCGTGTCGGGATCGGCCTGCTGGAACCAAAATTTCAGGCGTTGTTCTGTCAGCGTCTGGGATTGAGGGGGGATCACATCCAGCTCTGAGACGCCGGACAGCAGTGTACTGTCGTCAGCCATCATGGTGGCAAACCGGGGCAGCGAGGCGCGCTTACCCGCTTTGTTATAGGCTTGCGTTGCGGCCTCATAATCTGTGCCCTTCGGTGACGACGTCAGCGCCAGAATATCCAGCTTCACCGGGATCGGGGTGGCATCGCCATCCACCAGTTCCACACGCGGCGAGGCGTCAAACGTCGCCGACTCTTTTTCCGTTTCCAGACGCGGCAACGTAAAGTTCACCTGGCTTACCTGCTGGGTGTTAAAGCTCATAATCAGCGGGGGGGAGAGATACGTTCGTTGTTCATGATTAGCAAGGCGGATGGTTTTTTCCACCCGGAACACCACCTGATGAGGGCCGTTATCCAGTTCGATGCTGTCGGCACCGCGTAATAACGAACTGGAGACTTTTTTCCCGTCCAGCACCAGCAGGTCAATGTCGGAAGAAAGCCGAAGCGTGGTTGCAAAAACGCAAACCGGCATCACTAACGCAATCACAGCAGTGGCAAGGCCGGCTTTCATAGGGGCTCCTGTTTAACGTACGCTTACCGCGATAATGTATCTAAATTTGTCGATAATCATGTTTACTAACATATAGACATATTCTGGCCTTTTGCTCTCATACATCTGTATGGGATGGATGGTTGAGATGTGCGCTTTGACATACACTTGTTAAAAAGCCAGGAGGAAAAGCATGAAAGAGAATGATATTGCCGAGATTTTGACGTCCACACGCACCATTGCGCTGGTGGGGGCGAGCGATAAACCAGATCGTCCAAGCTATCGGGTAATGAAATACCTTCTCGATCAGGGCTACCACGTCATCCCTGTGTCACCAAAAGTGGCCGGTAAGACCTTGCTGGGCCAGCAAGGATACGCCACGCTAAACGACGTACCGGAAAAGGTGGATATGGTGGATGTGTTCCGTAATTCCGAGGCTGCATGGGGCGTGGCGCAGGAGGCCATTGCCATCGGTGCGAAAACGCTGTGGATGCAGTTAGGCGTTATTAACGAACAGGCTGCGGTGCTGGCGCGCGAGGCGGGGCTGAAGGTAGTGATGGACCGCTGTCCGGCGATTGAAATCCCCCGGCTGGGGCTGACAAAGTCATAAAAAAAAAGCCCGTTATCGGGCTTTTTTTACACGCTTAGTTCCGCAGGCGCGGAGCCTGTAACTGTTTGCGGATAGTCTGAGCCAGTTCATCCATCGTGGGTTGCTCCGGATGCTCATCCTGCAATTCACTGCTTAGCTGCGCCTCAGCAAGATAGGTATGGACGGGTTGTCCATCATCACCTTCCATCACCACATGGTACCAGGGTGCGGCGCGAAGCTCTGCGTTCACCGCCAGCTCATCCGCCGACGGTTCATCAAGGGAATACTCCGGGTCGATATCCACGACCACACCCAAATACCCGAGCAAAGTGTGGCGGACCTGCTGGCCGATACCGAATTTGCTGGCAATCATAGTCACCTCCCGGGAAACACTACTTACACTCTATGTGCGGGCAATATTTCTCTTTTCAAGTTACATGACGCGACAGGCAAACCCTTTCAGATACAGCCCTTCCGGGTAGGTAGCGATCACCGGGTGATCGGCTGCCTGACGGAACTGCTCTATAAATTGTACATCACGACCAGCATCTATTGCGGCATCGGCGATGATTTTCTGAAATAAATCTGTGGTCATCAGTCCAGAGCAGGAGAAGGTGAGCAGCACGCCGCCTGGGTTCAACAGCTGAATGGCCAGCATGTTGATATCTTTATAGCCGCGGCAGGCACCCATCAGCTGGCTTTTGTTCTCCACAAACTTAGGCGGATCCATCACGATAACGTCAAACTTCTCCCCCTGATCGCGATATTTACGCAGCAGTTTGAAGACGTCGTCGCGAATGAATTCGGCTTTGCTCAGATCCAGCTTGTTCAGCTCGACGTTCTGTTTTGCCACATCCAGCGCTTCCTGAGACGTATCCACGCTCACCACCTGCGCGCAGCCGCCCATTAAAGCCGATACCGCAAAGCCGCCGGTGTAAGAGAAGCAGTTGAGCACGCGTTTGTCGGCAACGTACTGACGCGTGGCCAGACGGCTGTCACGCTGGTCGAGGTAATAGCCCGTTTTATGACCACCCTGAATATCCACCAGCAGCTTCATGCCGTGTTCTTCGATAGGCAGCAGGGCAGGCGGCAGTTCGCCGGTCACCGGACCCTGGGTCAGTTCCATTCCCTCTTTTTTACGCACAGCCACATCGCTGCGGTCATAGATGGCGCACTCCGGGAACAGAGACTGCAGGGCGCTTATCAGCGCGGCGCGCTGGTATTCCGCCCCAGCGCTCAGTAACTGCAGGACCAGGAAGTTACCGAAGCGGTCAATGGTCACGCCCGGCAGACCGTCGGACTCTCCGGCAATCAGGCGATAGCTGTCCAGACCATCGCGTTTGGCCAGCCAGTCGCGCCACTGCTGCGCCTGCTGCAAACGACGCACAAAGAAGTCGATATCGATGGTTTCATCTTTGTCGAAGGTCCAGACGCGCGCGCGGATCTGGGAGGCTGGCGAGTAGGCGCCTCGTGCTAACCATTTCCCCTGATGGTCAACAATATCAATGGTTTCACCGAGGCTGGCTTTACCTTCCATACGGGCAACCGCGCCGGAAAAGACCCAGGGATGACGGCGCAGTAATGACTTCTCGCGCCCTTTGGCTAACACTAAACGTACACTCATAATTTGCTATTCTGTCGATTCAAGAAAATGGCCGCCATTTTCCCGAGTTCGCCGGGGAAATGCAACGCGCCAGACGGATAAGGAGAAGGAAGATGTCAAAAGTCTGCACTATCGCCTGGGTTCACGGCGTCGTTCAGGGCGTGGGCTTCCGCTACAGCACGCAGCGCGAGGCCGTTCAGCTTGGGCTAACGGGATATGCGCGAAACATGGATGATGGCAGCGTTGAGGTGGTCGCCTGTGGCGAGGCAGAGCAGGTTGAAAAACTGCTGGCGTGGCTGAAAGCGGGTGGGCCGCGCAGTGCCCGGGTTGATAAGGTCTTAACCGAACCGCATCAACCCGGCCGGGAATACATGAACTTCGGTATTCGCTACTAAATGCATTTCACCGGTTTAGGCAGGCCGGCAATTTTGGTGGCCTGTTTGGCCGGGCCTTTCGGGAACAGACGATACAGATAGCGGCTGTTGCCTTTCTCTTCACCGAATTTATTGGCCATGGCTTTAACCAGCATCCGGATAGCCGGAGAGGTATTGAATTCGAGATAGAACTCGCGCACAAAGCGCACCACTTCCCAGTGCTCAGGGGAGAGCGCGATCGCCTCTTTTTCTGCAATCACTTCCGCCAGCGCCTCGCTCCACTGGTGGCTGTCTTTCAGATAACCGTCGTTATCGGTTTCGATCTCTTTACCTTCAAAGCTCAACATAGTTATTCACGCATCAGTCAAAAACCGCCGCAGTGTACCAAAAAACAAAGCCCCGCATAAGCGGGGCTCGGTACACAACACTCTGGCTTAATCCCGGCTGGCGAAGCCCAGGATGCTCAGCAGGCTGACGAAGATGTTGTACAGCGACACATACAGGCTCACGGTGGCGCGGATGTAGTTGGTCTCACCGCCGTGAATGATGTTGCTGGTTTCATACAGGATCGCGCCGGATGACAGCAGGATAAACACCGCGCTAATCGCCAGGTGCAGGGCTGGGAGCTGCAGGAAGATGTTAGCCACCATACCAATCAGCACCACCACGATACCTGCCATCAGCATACCGCCGAGGAAAGACATGTCCTTGCGGGTGGTCAGCACGTAGGCGGAGCAGCAGAAGAACACCAGCGCGGTGCCGCCCAGCGCCATACCGATCACATCACCCATGCCGGCAGACAGGTATGCGTTCAGGATTGGCCCCAGGATATAACCCAGGAAGCCGGTAAAGGCGAACGCGGAGAGAATACCGACCGGTTTGTCAGCGGTTTTGTAGGTCAGGAACATCAGACCGTACATCCCCACCAGCGTCAGGATCAGCCCCGGAGACGGCAGCATCAGCACGGTGCTGGCGGTGGCGGTGATCGCCGAAAACGCCAGCGTCAGGCTGAGCATAAAGTACGTATTGCGCAGCACCTTGTGGGTGCTGAGTAGCGATGTGCGGTCGCGTGAGGAAGTAATTATACGATCCATGAGTCACTCTCTTATGACAGATGTAATTAACGGAAAGAATAGGAAACGGCGCGCCAGTCTCAAAGTGGTTTTACCCATCTTTACTCAGCAGGTTAGCGCCGGAGCTGGTTATTTATTCTGCAGAAAGACGTTTCATTAGTATGAACAGCGGTTTGGCTCAATTAATCAGATCAAGCTCTTATAGGTTACTGAAAAATATTGCCTTATTACCATAAGGCCGCTAAGAGTTATTTCCGGATCGTCACAAAACAGACAATAAGGCGAAGGAAATGAAACCACAAACACGCACTCACTTTACACTCTCTTTACTGGCGGCCGGGATCCTGTGTGCCAGCACGGGATCCTTGGCGGCTAACGTGCCGGCAGGAACGCAGCTGGCCGATAAGCAGGAACTGGTCAGGAATAACGGAAGTGAACCCGCTTCGCTCGACCCGCATAAAGTCGAAAGCGATGTCGAATTCAATATTATCAGCGATTTATTCGACGGGCTGGTCAGTGTCTCCCCGGCGGGTGAAATCCAGCCACGGCTGGCGGAAAAATGGGAGAACAAGGACAACACCGTCTGGACGTTCCATCTGCGTCCGGGCATCACCTGGAGCGACGGTACCGCCATCACCGCGGAAGATATCGTCTGGAGCTGGCAGCGACTGGTTGACCCAAAAACCGCCTCACCGTATGCCAGCTATCCCGGTAGCATGCTTATCGTCAACGGCACTGAAATTGCCGAAGGTAAAAAAGCGCCCGATACGCTGGGCGTGAAAGCCATCAATGACACCACGCTGGAAGTCACGCTTTCGCAGCCGAATGCTGCTTTCCTGGCGATGCTGGCACACCCGTCTCTGGTGCCAATAGATAAAGTCCTGGTGGGGCGTTTCGGCGATAAGTGGACCAAGCCCGAGCACATCGTCAGCAGCGGTGCCTATAAGCTGTCCTCATGGGTGGTTAACGAACGTATTGTGGCGGAGCGTAACCCGCGCTACTGGGATAATGCCCATACCGTGATCAACAAGGTGACATATCTGCCTATCACCTCCGAGGCGGCTGATGTGAACCGCTATAAAGCGGGAGAAATCGATATTGTCTACACGGTGCCAGTCAACCAGTTCGCCCAGCTTAAGAAAACGCTGGGCAGCCAGCTGGATGTCTCTCCGCAGCTTGCCACCTACTATTACGAATTCAACACCGCCCGTCCGCCGTTCAACGATGCGCGCGTGCGTAAGGCGCTCAATATGGCGCTCGATAAAGACATCATCGCAGATAAAGTGATGGGGCAGGGACAGCGTCCGGCGTGGCTTATCAGCCAGCCGGACATTGGTGGCGTTAAGTTACAGAACCCGGATTACGCCAGCTGGCCGCGGGACAAGCGTATTGCCGAGGCGAAAAAACTGCTCGAAGAGGCCGGGTATAACGCCAGCCATCCACTGAGTTTTAATCTGCTGTATAACACCTCTGAAACGCACCAGCGTATCGCGATTGCTGCCAGCTCAATGTGGAAGAAAAATCTCGGCGTCGAGGCGAAGCTGCAGAACCAGGAGTGGAAAACCATGCTCGATACCATGCACACCCATAACTTTGACGCGGTGCGCTACGCCTGGATTGCCGATTACGATGACGCCTCCACATTCCTGAATAACTTCCGTACCGGGGATAGCCAAAACACCACGCAGTACAGCAATCCTGAGTACGATCAAGCGCTGGTGAATGCGGCGAAGTCGAAAACGGCACAAGAGCGCGGTAAGTTTTATCAACAGGCAGAGGATTTGCTGGGGCGTGATGTGCCGGCGATCCCTGTCTATCACTACGTTCGTACGCACCTGGTGAAGCCGTGGGTGGGGGGATTCACGCCGGATAAGCTCGGGTACTACTATACGAAAGATATGTACATCAAAAAACACTAAGACAATCGCTGGATATTATGCTGGCAAAATGGCCAATATGTTGTCTATTCAACCGATTAAACGTAATTTGGCTATTTTTAAAGCGAACGAATGCGCGTGCTCTTTACAGCCTGCGGTGAGGTGTTTATAGTTCGCCTCACTTAGGAAGCGTGGCCGAGCGGTTGAAGGCACCGGTCTTGAAAACCGGCGACCCGAAAGGGTTCTAGAGTTCGAATCTCTACGCTTCCGCCAAATTCGAAAACCCTGCGATAGCAATATCGCAGGGTTTTTTGCTTTGGCTCTACACCTCCGCCATGCCACCCATGTTGTAGCCGATCGTCATCCCGGCGTCTGCCCTGTAGACGCTCGCTTTGACACACCAGGTTTGCTCGATATTTTCAGGGGTGAGCACTTCCGCAGGCGCGCCCGTGGCCGCGATACGCCCTGCCTTCAGCAGGATCAGCCGCTGGCAGTAGTTGGCCGCCAGATTGAGATCGTGCAGCGCCACCACCACCGTAAGAGGCAGTTGCGATATAAGTCGCATCAGCTCCAGCTGGTGCTGAATGTCCAGGTGGTTTGTCGGCTCATCAAGCAGCAACACCCGGGGCTGCTGTGCCAGCGCTCGCGCTATCTGGGTTCGCTGACGCTCCCCACCAGACAGTTGCTGCCACCGCCGCTGGCGTAATCCGCATAGCCGCATGAGGCTAATCGCCTCTTCCACCGCCATATCATCATCGCGAGAGCTTCTCTGAAACGCCTTCCGGTAAGGCGTACGTCCCAGCCGCACGATTTCCTCGACGGTCAGTTCTCCCTCAACGTCGGCATGTTGCGGGACGAAGGCTAACTGCCGCGCACGCGTTTTTAACGGCATCACGCTAAGCGACGTGCCATTAAGCGCGACGCGTTCACTGTGGTGTGGAAACAGCCCGGCAAGACAGCGTAACAGCGTTGATTTGCCCGAGCCGTTTGGCCCTAACAGGCCGACAATCTGCCCGGATGACAGGTCGAGATCGATATCCTCAAGCACCGTCTGTGCTTGTCGGGTCACACTTAACCCCGAGACGGAAATATTCATGGATGCTCCTTCCGGTTTTGATAAAGCAGCGCCACAAAGACAGGTGCGCCCACCAGTGCCGTCACCACGCCGATGGGAAGCACCTGGTGCACAATCAGCGTGCGTGACACGACATCGGCCAGGATCATAAAGTGCGCGCCGATAAGAAACGTCAGCGGGATCGTGCGGCGATGGCCCGGACCGCTGAGCATGCGCGTCACATGGGGAATGACCAGCCCCACAAATCCCACTGCGCCTATGGCACTGACCAGGGTTGCGGTGACGAACGCGCAGGTCAGCAACAGGATAATTCGTACAGCGGTCACCGGAATCCCGAGGGTGGTAGAGACCTCGTCTCCAAAGGTAAAGGTGTCCAGCGCCCGCGCAAAGAGGCATACCATCAGCAGGCCCGTTAACGTAACGGCCAGCGCCAGCAGCGCGTCCGGCCAGCGCACACCGCTCAGGCTGCCCATTAACCAGAACATAACGCTACGCGACTGCTCGGCATTGGCGGAGGTGCTGACGATATACGCGGTCATGGCGTTGAAGAGCTGTGTGCCCGCAATGCCTGCCAGCAAAATGCGCGACGGGCTTGCGCTCATGCCGTTTGTAATCAACATGATGAGCGCAAAAGCGGCGCAGGCGCCAACAAACGCACCGCTGCTCACGCCAATCACGCTCCCCCCGATACCGAGCAGCATCACGCAGACGGCCCCCAGCGAAGCGCCTGCGGAGATGCCCAGCAGATAGGGCTCCGCCAGGGGGTTGCGCAGTATTGACTGGAGCACCAGCCCGCACAGCGCCAGGCCGCCGCCGCTGCAAGCAGCCATTAATGCGCGGCTCATGCGGTACTGCCAGACGATGCCTTCCTCGGGTTGCGGCAGAACGTATGCAGTCAGCCCAAGACCATTGAGGATCGCTTTTCCGGTAACGGCATACGATACCGGCATATCGCCGATACTCGCGGCAAAGACCAGCATCAGCGGCAATGCCACGGCGCCTGCCGCCATTAACCCCTGCTGGCGGCGGGGAGAAGATACATGACTCATTATTCGCCCTGGAATGAAGCCAGCCGATCGCTGATAAGCTCAACCGCGTCGACGTTACGCAAAGAAGGGTTTAACGACATTGCGGGCACCACAATAATCTGATTATTCCTGACCGCCGGAATGTTTCTTGTCACCGGATCGCGTCGTAAAAAGGCCTCTTTTACCGCGGCGTCATCGGCAGGGTAGAGCCTGCGTGACATCTGAGCGATGACGATAACGTCTGGCTGCATTTGGGCAATATGTTCCCAGGTGACAGCGGGCCATTCATCATGCGAATCAATAACGTTCTTTAACCCCAGCGTGCGGCTTATCCAGCCAGGTGCGCCGTAATTCCCTGCCACCCAGGGATCGCCATTCAGGCGGCTGCTTGAAAACCAGAAGACAACCTTCAGGGGTTTTGCTGAGATGCGCGCCTGCGCTTTCTGAATCCGTTCTGTCAGGTCACGATTGAGCTGCTCGCCGCGCGCGGGAACATCAAAGATGGCGGCCAGGTCTGTGACTTCGTGTTTTATTTCTGCCAGTGAAAACGGCGTGCTCCGTGCCCCGTCTGCGTTTGAGGTTGCCGTCACCGTTTTGTCCGTGCAGTCGGCAGGGGAGATCCACGTCTTGAGCCCCAGTGATGCAAACTGCTCGCGTGTTCCCACCTCGCCCTGCGGGCCAATATGCCAGTGATACTGAGCGAGGACGAGTTCCGGTTTTTGTCCCACCACGGCTTCAAAAGAGGGGGAGTTATCCGCAAGGCGGGGGAGTTTTTTTCCGGCATCAGCCAGCGAATCCGGGAGTTTGCCGAACCAGACTGAGGTTGCGGCGACAGATTTTTCCAGCCCCAGCGCGAGCAGCAATTCCGTTTCATGCTGACCCACGGTAACGACGCGCTGTGGCGCTTGCGTAAAGGTCTGCCTGACGCCGCAATTTTCAATCGTCAGCGGGTAAGTTGTTGCTGCAAATGTGGCTGGTGCCATGGCCAGCAGTACTGTCAGTAATAACCCTTTTTTCAGAAGCATAAGAATCAATCCCAAATTGTTATGTTATAACATAATACATATATTGTGATTGAGCGCAACACGCTGCCTGCCGGACATTTGCCGGTGCCTGTGATGAGAGGGAAACTTCATATCCAGATTAACGTCGCCGAAGTGAGTCATGACGCCAGAGGGCGGAGTGATGGTGAGCAAGTGTAACTTTATGCAATTTCACGCTTTACATCATGCTCAGAGATGTTTATAGTGCGCCTCACTTTGGAAGCGTGGCCGAGCGGTTGAAGGCACCGGTCTTGAAAACCGGCGACCCGAAAGGGTTCTAGAGTTCGAATCTCTACGCTTCCGCCAAATTCGAAAACCCTGCGATAGCATTATCGCAGGGTTTTTTCGTTTTACAGCCCAATCACCAGCTCAGCGGAATGACTTCTTGAGCAACACAGCGCCACATGCGAGTTCGGGGCGTTTTTCTCTGCCTCTGACTGTACGCTATCCCGGTGATCCACCACGCCGTCAATCACCGGTGTCAGACACGCACCGCAGATCCCCATCTCGCAGGAGAGCGGTACGGCCACACCGTTTTCCTGTAGCACCTGGGCAATGGTTTTATCTGCGGGTACAGGCCAGCGCTCTCCGGAGGAGGCCAGTTTAACCGTGAAGATCTCGCCGCTTTCAGCGCCGGTATCAGGCGCAGCGGGTTGAAACGCCTCGCTGTGGATCGTGGCGCCATCCCAGCCTTTCGCCGTCGCCACCTCACGTACTTTTTCCATAAACCCGGCCGGGCCACAGACCCAGGCGTGAAGACCCGCCGCGGCCACCGGGATATGCTCTGCCAGCAACGTGCGCGGGCTGGTGGTATGGATAACGCATTCGCCGTGCTTCAGCTGCGCCAGCTCGCGGGCGAAAGCCGCGCTTTCAGCGTGTTTGACATAATAGTGCAGAGTGAACGGGGTTCCGGCTGCTTCCAGCTGCAGGGCCATGGCATACAGTGGCGTAATCCCGATCCCCGCAGCCAGCAGCAACACCCGTTCGGCCTCCTGCAGGGCAAACAGATTGCGCGGCGCGGAGATCAGCAGCGTCTGACCGGGACGCAGCGTCTCATGAATATAGCGCGACCCGCCGCGCGAGGCGGTTTCCCGGCCCACGCAGATCAGATAGCCTTCACTCCCGCATGGGCCGGTCAGGGAATACTGACGTATAACCCCGCAGGGTAAATGCACGTCGATATGCGCACCGGGCTGCCACTCAGGCAGCGCTTCACCGTTTTCCGCCACCAGCCTGACGGCGAGGCTTTTGTTCCCCTGACGCCACAGCCCGTCGACGATAACGCTTAAGATATCACTCATGACAGCCCTCCATCAGACCAGGAAAAACGCGCCAAAACCCATCTTTTTCAGCCCCCGGCGATAGGCAATCGAGCTTTTATCCGCGGGAATATGGGCTTCAAGGGTCAGATCCAACGGCAAACTTTCCGGGCGCTGGGTCTCGACCATCAGGCGGTCTTCCTCAAAAATCCGCAGGTTAAAGGCATGCACCTCTTCCACCGGGATATGCAGATCAAAGTTGCGCGCAATCGGGGCAAACATGCGGGTGACGCGTGACGAGACCGGCGACGCGGCGTTCATGATCACCAGCCGGGATTCGCCCGGAAAATGGATCGTCAGGGTGGCGGTAAACGGCAAATGCATTTCAAAATGGCGCAGCCACTGGAAGCCTTCGGGCGCCTGCACGTCAGCGCTGGCGGGATAATTGCTCACCGAACTCCAGTAGTCCGCTACAAAACCAAACGGTGTTTCCTGTGGCTGATAGGTCGGGACGAGCTGGTTATCCGGGTCCGCAAAGGTGCTGGTGTGGATCCACGCAAAATGCGCCACATCCAAAAATCCTTCCACCTGGCGGCCAGCGAAGCCATTCACCTCAAACGCCGGACAGTTGATCTGCTGAAAGCCGTCGTCATCCCAGTGCGGCATGGTGGGCAGCGGCATCGGGTTATCCGGGTCAAACGCCAGACACGTCCAGATCAAGCCAAAGCGCTCCTCCACGGCGTAGTTAATCAGGTTGAGTTTCGCCGGTACTGGCTGGTCGGGGCTGGAGGGAATACGGTTGCAGCGGCCATCTTCCCCGAAGCGCAGGCCATGGTAGGGGCAGATAATCCCGTGCTCATCATGAAAGCCCAGCGTCAGCGGCACGCCGCGATGCGGACAAACGTCGCGGGCGACCACGACCTGGCCTTTCACGCGGTAGATAACCAGCGCTTCGTCCAGCAGGGTCGCCTTAACCGGCGCCGCGCCAATGTCGCAGGCGCGCGCAACCGGATGCCAGCACTTTGCCAGACGCAGCCAGTCCTCTGGCTCAAACGTGCAATGGGCGGGTGGTACAGGTGCTTTATTCATGTGTATTCCTCTTACGTTCAGCCTAATGGTCCGCCCTGAATGGTGTCGCACAAACCGTTGATAATGCGCTCCCCGGTCTCCTCTCTCAGCTCCTGATACCAGGCTCTGGTTAACGCCATATCTTTACCGTGCGTGACGTCACAGCGCTTGCGAGCCTTCAGCACCAGGTCGCGTACCCGGTCACAGCGCAGAGCTTCGTACTGCCGCAGCGCCAGCGTAATGTTGTGGTTTTCGCGCAGACAATCACCCAGCACAACCGCATCCTCCAGCGCCGCGCAGCCGCCCTGGCCGATATCCGGCGTGGTGCTGTGCGCCGCATCGCCGAGCAGCGCCACGTGGCCGCGTACCAGGCTGTCGAAGGGCTCAATGTCGTGGATTTCAATGCGGTTGGTGGTATCCGGATCCAGCGCGGCGATCAGCTTCTGCACCGGCGGCGCCCAGCCGCGGAAGTAACCCGTGAGATCGGCTCTGAGGGTGGTGCGATCTTCCGCCAGACCGAGGGGAAGCGGGACATCAAAAAAGAAATAGAAGCGGCCACCGGAGACGGGCATCAGCGACACACGCTTGCCTTCTCCCACAAACGTGGTCCACTGGTGGGCGGGGGCAATCTCTTCATCAATCTTCACCAGTCCGTTCCAGTTAACGTAACCGGCGTAGCGGCGCTCGGGGGTATACCCCAGCACGTACGGGCGCACCGCCGAATGGCTGCCATCGGCGGCAATCAGAAAATCGCCCGTCGCCGTGCTGCCGTCGGTAAATGTTACGCTGACGCCAGCATCATCTTCCCGGACGTGTTCGACGCGCTTGCCGAACTGCACCCGCTCGCGACCCCAGAAGTCCAGCATCTCGCGCTGCAGTTCAGCGCGCGAGACGGGGCAGGGGCGTCCCCCGGTGCGCTCCACCAGCGGGGCCAGGCTAAAGCGGGTCAACGTGTCGCCGCGCCGGTGATCCTTGTAGGCCATAAAGCGCATTGGCCCGCCGTATGTCTCAATGATGTCGCCCATGCCGAGGTGCTGCATGCATTTCACCCCGTTGGGCCAGATGGAGATGGCCGCGCCAACGGGTTTGATCTCTTTTACTGCTTCAAATACGGTACAGTCGATGCCCGCCTTTTCCAGCGCGACAGCGGCGCTCAGGCCACCAATGCCCGCACCAATGACGATTGCTTTCATGCTTCTCTCCTTTTGCCGGGTGTCATTAACATCAGCAATTTGCGTACCAGGCTGCAGAGTGGGGTAAAGGGCGTTGTGGGAGGGATGTTTGCACTGCTAAGGTGCGTTATCGCGGTGGGAATGCCTTTTTATGAATCAATAATTTCCGGTTTAGGGTTAAGGAATCAACTGTTTCAGGTCTCAGGCAAGAGTGGCGTGTTTTGTGCAATGTTCAGGGACGATGATGACACGGGAGGAACCATGATAACGCTGGACGATTTTAATCACCGAAGTCTCGAAGAGGTGCTTACGCTATTACACCCTTGCGTGGCCATTCCCGGCTGGGCCGAGGCGCTGGTCGCCGGGCGGCCTTATCCGAGCCGGGAGGTTTTGTTTAACGCGGCCCAGGCGCTGACGCATAGCTGGGATGAACACGCGCTCACGCAGGCCCTGAGCGCGCATCCGCGCATCGGTGAGAAGCCCATGGGCACGCAGGCGGAGGCGGCGCTGTCGCGTCGGGAGCAGGGAGCGGTGAATCATGATGATGCCCGGCTTGCTGAGGCGTTACGGGCAGGCAATGCCCGCTACGAAAGCCGTTTCGGGCGCGTCTTTCTGATCCGCGCCAAAGGCCGCAGCGGGGAGGAGATCCTGCAGGCCCTGAACGCGCGGCTGGAAAACAGCGATGCGCAGGAGGTGCAGGCCGCACTGGATCAGCTGCGGGAAATTACCTTATTACGACTGGAAGGAGTCATTGGCGCATGAGCACGCTCAGTACACATATTCTGGATATCTCGACGGGCAAACCCGCGCAGGGGGTGACGGTACGTCTTGAACAGGACGCGGAGATCATCGCAACTGGTGTGACCAACGCGCAGGGCCGCATCACCGAATTTGTTCCCGTCCTGCCTGCGGGCCGCTATCGGCTGGTGGCCGAGACTGGCGCCTGGTTTAGCGAAACGGGGCGCGACACGCTCTATCCCTGCGCGCAGATTGATTTTCTTATCGGCGAAACGGCAGATGAGCACTTCCATCTGCCGTTTGTGATTGCTCCTGGCGGCTGGTCAACCTACCGCGGCAGCTGACCACACTGGCTCGCCGTTGACCCAGGTTTGGCTGATATTACGCTCGTCGCCCAGGGTCATCAGCACAAACAGTTGCTCGTAGATATCCTTGCAGCGCCCGCTACGCAGGCGCTGCAGCGGGGTGACGGCCGGGTCGATCACGATAAAATCGGCCTCTTTGCCTGGAGCGAAGTTGCCAATTTTGTCATCCAGACGCAGGGCATGCGCGCCACCCAGCGTGGCATGATAAAAGGCCTCGCTGGCGCGCAGGCGATAGCTCTGCAATTGACCTACCTTGTAAGCTTCCCCCAGCGTGCGCAGCATACTGAAGGTGGTACCCGCGCCGACGTCGGTGCCGATACCCATCCGCACCTTGTGCTGCCAGCAGGCGGGTAACCGAAACAGCCCGCTGCCAAGAAACAGATTGGAGGTAGGGCAAAACGCCACCGCCGATCCGGTGTCGTGCAGGCACTGCCACTCGCTGTGGTGCAGATGGATCCCGTGAGCAAACACGCTGCGCTCGCCGGTGAGGCCGTAGTGGTGATAGACATCCAGATAACGTTCATGCTCCGGCCACAGGTCATTAACCCAGGCCACTTCGTTCGGGTTTTCGCTCAGATGGGTTTGCAGCCAGGTGTCCGGAAACTCCTCTCTGAGTAAACGCACCGCTGCCAGCAGTTCCGGTGATGAGGTGGGCGCAAAGCGTGGCGTAATGGCATACCCCAGCCGTCCATGGTGGTGCCAGCGCTGGATTAGATCCCGCGTCTGCTGGTAGCTCTGTTGTGCCGTTTCGGTCAGGTAGTCCGGGGTGTGCCGGTCCATCATCACCTTCCCGGCGATAAGGCGCATATTCAGACGCGATGCTTCGGTAAACAGCGCATCCACCGATTGCGGATGCAGTGTGCAAAACACCAGTGCGGTGGTAGTGCCGTGGCTCACCAGCTGATTTATGAAAAATTCTGCGATCTCTTTTGCGTAGCTCTCGTCGGCAAACTGGCTCTCCACCGGAAACGTATAGGTGGTCAGCCACTCCAGCAGCTGCTCGCCGAAGGCGCCGATCATCTCGGTCTGCGGGTAATGAACGTGGGTATCGATAAAGCCGGGCAGCAGCAGTTTGCCGCGCAGGTCAGTGTAACCCTTGTGCGGGTCAAGATATTGCTCTCCCTCCTGCCAGGCCATGAGCGCCACGATTTTCCCGTGGTGAATAAACAGCAGGCCGTCCTCCTGGTAGCGCGCATGGTCGGCAATCAGGTCTGCGCTGTCGCAGACCCGGGCGATATCGAAAAATGCACCGCGTATCGCAGTCTGGTAATCCATCACGGCTCCTGTCTGATTGTTTGCGTGGCCTCGCGTGCCGTGAAGTGAGCGGCGGACGCCCCTTCGCGCTCTTCGCGCGCCAGCCAGCGGTAGGTTACCCCGCCAAGGAACACGCCAATGAACCAGCTAAAGTTTGCCACCTCATGCAGCGCCGGGATGAAGCTTATCACCAGCCCGACGGCAACCGAGGGGATCAGCGCGCCGATGGCTTTCGGGTTAAAGCCGTTGCGGTACCAGTATTTCCCTTCTGGCGTGTCATCGAACAGGTCGTCCACGGATACCTTGCCACGCTTAATCAGGTAGAAATCGGCAATCAGGATACCGAACAGCGGACCGATAAACGCCCCCAGCACATCCAGGGTGTAATGAATAAGCTCCGGGGAGTTAAACAGGTTCCACGGGGTTAACAGGATCGAGCCGACGGCGGCAATCATTCCCCCGGTGCGGAAGCTGATTTTCTGCGGGGAACAGTTAGAGAAATCAAACGCCGGGGAGACGAAATTGGCCACGATGTTAATCCCGATGGTGGCGGTGATCATGGTCAACAGACCAATCGCCACCGCCAGATCGTTGCCCACGCGGCTGACGGTTTCAATCGGGTCGGTGATCATGCGGCCAAACAGCGACTGGGTACCGGAGACAATCACCACGGTCACGATGGAGAACAGCAGGAAGTTAAACGGCAGGCCCCAGCGGTTGCCGCGGCGGATTTCCCCCATGCTTTTGCCGTAGCGGGAGAAATCACCAAAGTTGAGCAACGGGCCTGAGAAGTAGGAAACCACCAGCGCCGTGGCGGTGATCATCTGCCAGGTCTGCTCGCCCGCGCTCAGGGATTTGCTGGCGAGGGTAAAGGAGATCCCGTCGAATCCGGTCTTGTATACAATCCATCCTGCCAGCGCCAGCATCACCACATACACCGCCGGGCCGGCGATGTCGATAAAGCGCTTGATGGCATTCATGCCGTGCCAGAAGACCATTGCCTGCAATACCCACATAATGGCAAAGCAGACCCAGCCCAGGTGCGACAGTCCGAGGAACGCGCCGGTGGTGAGCGACGAGAGCGACGGCCAGAACTTCAGCGCCACCAGCATCAGGGCGTTAGCGGCCAGATAGGTCTGAATGCCGTACCAGGCAAAGGCGATAAGCCCGCGGATCACCGCCGGAATGTTTGCCCCGAACACGCCAAAGGCCTGACGGCTGATCACCGCATACGGCACGCCCGCCATCTGGCTCGGTTTCGCCACCAGGTTGGCACACAACTGCACAATGCAAATTCCCACCAGCAGGCAGAGCAACACCTGCCAGCTTGCCAGCCCGAGCGTAAAGAAGCTCGCGGCGACCACGTATCCCCCCATGCTGTGGACGTCGGACATCCAGAAAGAAAAGATGTTGTACCAGCTCCAGTTCTGGTCACGCGTCGGTGCCAAATCCTCATTGCAAAGCCGTGGGCTGTATACCGCACCGGAATCAGCGGCCGTACCGTGTTGCGTATTTTGTCTGTTTGGCATGAAACCTGCTCCTGTGAATGAAAACCCGTTGAGTGGGAGTGCAGACGGTGTTGCAGGATCCAGGCCAAAATAATAAATCTTGTATGCAATATTTTATTTTTATGTATACGATTCGATAGCGAAAAGTAAAAAGTGGAGTGGTTAATGAACAACGTGAACAGTCTGCACGCCGCGCCAGACCTGCAAGACAAAGACGAATCCATCTTTCAGGCGCTGATGACCGCGATTGTCGAACATCAGCTGCTGCCGGGAAGCAAATTGCCGGAAGAGGCGCTGGCGGAGGTCTTTGGCGTGAGTCGTACGGGCATCCGTAAGGTGCTGCAGCGACTCGCCGCTGTGCAAATGGTCACCTTAACGCCCAAACGTGGTGCACACGTTGCCAGCCCGACGGTCGAAGAGGCCCGGCAGATCTTTCGCACCCGCGCGCTACTGGAGGTCGCCAATCTACCGGACGTGCTGGTGCACTGTCAGCCGCCGCATCTGGCGGCGCTGGCGTCAATCATCCGTCAGGAGCAGCAGGCGCATGAGGCTTACGATGGCCCGGCGGCGATCCGCCACTCCGCAAATTTCCATATTCAGCTGCAGGCCATCTCCGGCAATCAGGTCCTGACGGAGATGGTGACCCGCCTGAGCCAGCGCTCCTCGTTGGTGATTGCCACCTGGGGCGCACCGTGGCGTCAGGGGTGTCGCTGCAATGACCACGAACAGCTTGTGGAGCTGCTGCGTCAGAAAGCGCTGCAACCCCTCAGTGATGCCTTAATGCACCATTTTGAACACATCGTCGCCAGCCTCTGTTTCGAACGGGCAGGTGAATGCCTGCCCGATTTTGCCCGGCTGTTTGCCAGCCACAAGGAGTCGTAATGTCGTCTGTCCGTATACAAGTCATTAATCCCAATACCAGCCTCGCGATGACGGAAACCATCGGCGCGGCCGCCCGCGCGGTGGCTGCACCGGGCACGGAGATCCTCGCGGTCTGCCCCAGTGCGGGTGTGCCCTCAATCGAAGGCCATTTTGATGAAGCCATTGCTGCCGTGGGTGTCCTTGAGCAAATCAAAAAAGGCCAAGAGCAGGGGGTGGAAGGGCACGTGATTGCCTGCTTTGGCGATCCGGGGCTGCTGGCCGCGCGCGAGCTGGCGCAAGGGCCGGTGGTCGGCATTGCCGAAGCCGCCATGCACATGGCCACGCTGGTGGCGACGCGCTTTTCCATTGTCACCACGCTGCCGCGCACGCTGATTATCGCCCGTCATCTGCTGCAGCAGTATGGCTTTCAGGATCACTGCGCGGCCCTGCACGCGATTGATCTCCCGGTGCTGGCCCTGGAAGACGGCAGCGGCCTGGCGCAGGAGAAGGTGCGCGCGCGCTGTATACAGGCCCTGAAAGAGGATGGCTGCGGCGCCATCGTGCTGGGCTGTGGCGGGATGGCAACGCTCGCCCAGGAACTGACGCGCGAGCTGCGCGTGCCGGTGATCGACGGCGTCAGTGCGGCGGTGAAGATGGTGGAATCGCTGGTGGCGCTGGGGCTGTCAACCAGCAAGCACGGGGATCTGGCCTTCCCGGAGAACAAACCGTTAAGCGGACATTTTCAGGCATTGAATCCATTTTAATTTTTGGGGGGGTAGCAATGGGGCTTTTTGAAGAGGGTTATCCGCGGGATCTGCGTGGCTACGCAGGCAACCCGCCGCATGCGCAGTGGCCGAATCAGGCACGCATCGCCGTGCAGTTTGTGCTCAATTATGAAGAGGGGGCAGAAAACCACGTCCTGCACGGCGATGCCGGGTCGGAACAGTTTCTCTCGGACATCATCGGAGCGGCCAGCTATCCCGACAAACACATGTCCATGGACTCCCTGTACGAATACGGCAGCCGCGCCGGGTTCTGGCGAATTCATTATGAATTTCAAAAACGCGGCCTGCCGCTGACGGTCTTTGGCGTGGCGATGGCGCTGGCGCGTCACCCGGAGATTGTCGCGGCGATCAAGGCGGCGGATTACGACGTGGTCAGCCACGGCTGGCGCTGGATCCACTATCAGAACATGGATATCAACCAGGAGCGGGAACATCTGCACAAAGCGGTGCACGTGCTGACCGATCTGTTTGGCAAGCCGCCTGCGGGCTGGTACACCGGGCGCGACAGCCCCAACACGCGCCAGCTGGTGGTCGAGCACGGCGGTTTTGACTACGACAGCGACTACTATGGCGACGACTTGCCCTTCTGGACGGAAGTGGCCTGCAGCGATGGCAGCCGTAAACCGCACCTGATCGTGCCCTACACGCTGGACGCGAACGACATGCGCTTCGCCACCGCCCAGGGGTTTAATACCGCCGAGCAGTTTTATACTTATCTGAAAGACAGCTTTGACGTGCTGTATGAAGAGGGTGAAAGCGCGCCGAAGATGATGTCCATCGGCATGCACTGCCGCCTGCTGGGGCGTCCGGGCCGTTTTCGCGCGCTACAGCGGTTCCTGGATTATGTGCAGCAGCACGAGCGGGTGTGGGTTTGTACCCGCCAGCAAATTGCTGACCACTGGCGGGACGTGCATCCGTTTCAGAAATAGTGGTGTCGTATTGTGCCGGGTGGCGGCTGCGCCTTACCCGGCCTACAGCATCCGCAGCGCCACCGGGCAGGTTTTTCAGCGTCACGACATCAAACTCACCTGCGCCGCCACGATCCGCCACCCGTAAGCAAACCGCACCCACGTCTGCTGCTGGCGGCCAATGCGTTCTGTGCCCTCGCGGGTAAATTCGGTGCTGCACACCGCGTAATCTTCTCCGAAGGTGGTGATCACGGTATTGCGCAACGTCCGCTGCAGCCCGGCGGAGGGGCGCGCCGCCCGAAAGGCGCGGATTTCATCAATGCCGTAGAGGTTTTCCCCCGCGCCCAGTCGCACCGTGTTTTTGTCGTGCCAGAACAACTCATCCAGCACCGCAATGTTGTTGCTCACCAGCGCATCTTCATAGCGATAAAACGCGGCCGTGACGTCCGCCATCACCCAGGGAAGGTTAATGTCGTCGTGATTCATCATTGTGCCATCTCCGCAGGACGGGCATCGGTTATCCCGCTCGCTTCCAGGACCCGCGCCACGCGCAGGCAGGCTTGTTCATTAAACGGTGCTGCGATGAGTTGCAGACCAATCGGTGCCCCCTGGGCGGTGCGTAGCGGAACGGTGGTGACGGGCAAACCCAGAAATGAAATCGGCTGCGTCAGCATCCCCATGCTGGCGCGCACCGGCAGTGGCTCGCCGTTAATCTCCATGGTCTGCTCGCCAATCGTCGTGGCGCTGCGCGGGGTTGCCGGGGCGATCAGCACGTCGGCCTGCTCAAACAGCGCTTTACAGGCCTGTCGGGCGTGGGCGCGAAAACGCTGGGCCTGAATATACCAGGCGGAAGGGATCATTGCCCCAGCCAGCAGGCGTTCGCGGGAGTGTGGTTCAAAACGCTCCGGTTCACGGCGAAGTGACGGCAGGTACTGGTTCCCCCCTTCGGAGGCGCTGATGATAAACGCGGCAGAGCGGGACAGCGCGGCTTCAGGGAACTGCAACTCCTCCTGGACGTCAAGAGCACGTGCCGCGCGCGCGACGGCTTCCCGGGCGTCGTCGTTACACCACGTGCTGAAATAGCCCCCGAGGACGGCGCAGCGCAAACCATCCAGACCGCGATCGAGCAAAGGCCGCGTCTGCTCGCGGGAGGACTCTGCCTGAAAAGGGTCGCTGGTGTCTCGCCCCTGTAGCGCATCGTACACGGACGCCAGATCGCACACCCGGCGGGCAAACGGCCCGATATGATCGAGACTGGCGACAAACGGGTGGCTGCCGGAGCGTGACAGGCGGCCAAAGGTCGGTTTTAAGCCATAAATTCCGCACAGGGACGCCGGGACGCGAATCGACCCGTTGGTGTCGGTACCCAGTGAAAAATGGACCAGCCCGGCGGCGACGGCGGCGGCAGAGCCACCGGAGGAGCCGCCTGCAATGCGCGTCAGATCGTGCGGATTACGCGTGGCGCCGTAGTGGCTGTTTTCCGTGGTAAAGCCGTAGGCATAGGCATCCATATTGACCATCCCGGACAACAGTCCTCCCGCGCTGCGTAGCTGGCGAACCGCAAAGCTGTCTGCGCTGGCAGCGGAACGCTGGCTGAACAGCTCGGCTCCGGCGAGGGTGGTGTGCCCGGCCACATCAAACAGGTTTTTTACCGCGTAAGGCACGCCCGCCAGCGGCGGCAGGGGGCGCTTTTCCCGGCGCAGGGTGTCGATATTTTCTGCCTCGGCCAGCATCCGCGCTTCGGTAACCGCCGTCCAGGCGTTGATCTGCGGGTTGATGCGCGCAATATCTTCCAGCGTCTGACGGGCGATCTCGCGGGCGCTTAACTCGCCTGCAGTCAGTGCCTGCTGGATCGCGCTGATACTCATCTCGTGTAGCCTCATGCTTTGTATACTCCTGCGATCTCCAGACGGTCATCAAGCGGCAGCGCCATCAGCGGGGCGGCCATGGCGGCAATGCGGCTAAACTGCTGCTGAAGCTCCGCGCGGCGGGCGTCATCCAGCTCAACGCCCAGCACGGCCTCCATCTGCGCCAGGTAGGCATGCCAGTCAGGTTGTTGTGTTGTCATGGTTTTCTCCTCAGTATCCGGCGGCGGCGCCGTTGCTGCGCGGGTCGAACGCGCCTTCAAACAGCCCGTTCGGGTGGCGGACAATCGCGCCCGCGTGGCCCATGGCTTCGCTAAAGTCCGGGAAGATCTCCACCTCGTGACCCAGCGCCTGCAGGCGTGCGATCGTTTCAGGGGAAAACCGGCCTTCCACCTTTAAGGTGTCTGAGCTTTGTCCCCAGGTGCGCCCCAGCAGCCAGCGCGGACGGGAGATGCTCTCCTGCAGCGGCAGACCCTGCTCCACATAGCGGGTAAAGAGCGTGGCCTGAGTTTGCGGCTGGCCGTCACCGCCCATGGAGCCGTAGACCATCACCCGTCCGTCGTTCAGACGCGCCGCGGCCGGGTTCAGGGTATGGAACGGCTTTTTGCCCGGCGCGAGAGCCAGAAGATGTGCGGGATCGAGGCTGAACGACGCCCCCCGGTTCTGCCAGACGATACCCGTATCCGGGAGCACCACGCCGCTGCCGAACTCGTGATAAATGCTCTGGATAAACGACACGGCCAGGCCGCTGTTATCCATCACCCCCATCCACACCGTATCGCCAGGGCCTTTGCCGGTGCCCCACGGCGCGGCATGGTTATCGTCAACCCGGTCGGCGAGCGCCTGAAGCGCCGCAGGATCCAGCAGGCTCTGGATATCGGTTTTCAGCTCGCGCGGGTCGGTGATGTGGGCATCGCGCAGGCCAAAGGCCAGTTTGGTGGCTTCCACAATGCGGTGCACTGTCCCGGCGTCGTCGGCATCGGCCATCGCCAGACGGTCGGTAATGCCGAGGATCGCCAGCGAGACCAGCCCCTGCGTCGGTGGGGCGAGGTTCCAGACCTCACCCTGCTGATGCGCTAATTTCAGCGGCGTGGTGCGCCGGGCGACATGCGCGTTCAAATCCGCCAGCGTAATGGGCAGGCCGAGCGTCTCCATCCCACGGGCCAGACGCGCCGCCAGCGGACCACGATAAAAACTCTCCAGACCCTCTTCGGCAAGTTGCGTCAGCGTGGAGGCCAGCGCCGGTTGATAAAACCGGCTGCCGACCTCCGGTGGTTTGCCGTCTACCAGCCAGGTTTCTGCGAAGCCGGGCAGGTCTTTCAGTTCGTCGAATTTACTGGCGGTGGCAGTGGCCTGCGAGGCCGTGACCGGCGTGCCATTGCGGGCATAGCCAATGGCATCTGCCAGCAGGCGCGTCAGCGGCAGGGCGTTGCCCGTCAGCGCGTGTGAGACCTTAAGCGCCTCCGCCCAGCCACTGACGGTACCCGCCACGGTCAGCGCCGCACGGGGGCCGCGGTGGGGGATGTGCGCCAGATCGCCATAGGCGGCAAGCGTCGCCAGCGATCCCGCCGCGCCGCTGGCATCGATGGCAATCGGTTCGCCGCCGGGGGGCACGATAAGCCAGAAGCCATCGCCGCCCAGGCCATTCATATGGGGATAGACCACGGCAATGGTGGCCGCTGCCGCGACCATCGCTTCAATCGCGCTACCGCCATCGCGCAGCACAGACAGCGCGCTCTGGCTGGCAAGATGATGGGGGGCAACCGCCATTCCGTGTACGGAGACATTACTTTGCATGAACAGTCCTCATAACCCTGAAAGTCACAAGGCGCTGCAAAAGCTGTTCCAGGTATGAAAGAAAAGTTTCATGTCATCCCGGCTGATAAGCTGGCATGCTTAATGAATAGAGAGCAAGAGATGAAACAAACGTTACAGAGGCGTTATGGAACAGCTTGATGAACGACTGAAAGCACAATACGCGTCACTGTCGCCGCAGGAGCAGCGGGTGGCGGATTTTATTTTCGATCACTTCGACGACCTGATCAGCTACAACAGCGCCGAGCTGGCACAGCTGAGCGGGGTGTCGAAAGCCACGGTGAGCCGCCTGTTTAAGCGTCTGGGCTATGAGAAGTATAAGGACATGCGCGATGAGCTGCGTACCCTGCGCCAGAGCGGTATGCCGCTGACGGACAACCGCGACGCGGTGCAGGGCAATACGCTGCTGGCGCGTCACTATAAGCAGGAGATGGCTAACCTGACCCAGTGGGTGAATGCCCTGGATGCCCGGCAGTTTGCCGACGCGATGGCGAGCATGGTTAAGGCGAAGCGCATCGTCATTATAGGGATGCGTAACGCCTATCCCGCGGCGCTGCACCTGCGTCAGCAGCTGTTGCAGGCGCGCGGGCAGGTGCTGGTGTTGCCGCAGCCCGGGCAGAGCCTGAGCGAAGAGCTGGTGGATCTCACCCCCGACGATCTGGTGGTGATGATGGCCTTTCGCCGCCGCCCGCGCATCATCCGCCCGCTGCTGCAGCAGCTTCAGAGCAGTGGTATTCCGGTGCTGCTGATGTGCGAGCCGCAGGCGCACAGCCTGTTTCCGCTGGCGAGCTGGCAGCTCTGCGCTCCGCTGGACAGCGTCTCAGCCTATGACAGCTACGCCTCGGTCAATAGCCTGATCAACCTGCTGGCAAACGCCTTTCTGCATGAAATCCTCGATAAAGGCCGTCCGCGCATTCATGAGATCGCCACCCTGTATCAGCACCTGGACGAGCTCGAACAACGATAATGGGGCATCGGTGTGGTGCTTTGCATTGAAATGGTGCAGTGAGGCGGGGCGAAAAAGAGAGAGCTTTTTCGCCCCGCCTTTGTTTTATCAGGCTTTACAACAAAATCCCGCGTTTCGCTTTATCTGGCACATTAGTTGCAAAATCCAATTCAAAGAATCTTTTGTTTCATGTTAACGTTACGGGGAAGCACCATGAAAAAATTGTTGATTGCACTGGCCGGGGCCGTTTGTCTGTTCACTAACCTGTCGGCAAAGGCGGACCAGCTTCAGGATATCGAAAAACGCGGCACCATTCGCATTGCCGTGCCGCAGGATTTCCCGCCGTTTGGCTCGGTCGGAACCGATCTGCAGCCGCAGGGCTATGACATCGATATGGCGCGTTATCTGGCCAAACAGATGAAGGTCAAGCTGCAGCTGGTCCCGGTGACCAGCGCCAACCGCGTGCCGTATCTGCAAACCGACAAAGTTGACCTTGTCATTTCAAGCCTCGGTAAGAATGCGGAACGTGAAAAGGTGATCGATTTCAGCCGCGCCTATGCGCCGTTCTTCCTCGGGGTGTTTGGCCCGAAAGGCGCAGAGCTGAAAGATGCCGCCGCCCTGAGCGGTAAAACCATCGGCGTGACGCGTGGCGCGGTCGAGGACATGGTGCTGACCAGCCTGGCGCCGAAAGACGCAGACGTAAAACGCTATGAGGACAACAACACCACGCTGTCGGCGTATCTGTCCGGACAGGTACAGTATGTGGCCACCGGCAACCTCGTGGTGGCGGCCATCTCGCGCCAGAACGCGGAGAAAGCTCCGGTGCCGAGCTTTATGCTGAAAGATTCTCCGTGCTTTATCGGTCTGAAGAAAAATGAACCAGCGCTGAAGGCGAAAGTGGATGCGCTGATTGAACAGGGTATTAAAGACGGCACCCTGAACGGCTTCTCTGAGCAGTGGCTCAAGGCGCCGCTGCCGGCAAGCCTTGGCGTGTAAGGCAATGACAGAGCAACTCCATTTCTCTGAGCTCTGGCCGCACTGGCCGGCGCTGCTGGCCGGGCTGTGGGTCACCATCCAGTTGACGGTGATGGCGACCCTGGGCGGTCTGGCGATTGGTATTTTCGGGGCGGCTATTCGCAGCGGGCGGGCGACGTGGTTTAGCCGGATCTGGGGCGGTTACGTGGAGATTATCCGTAACACGCCGTTTGTGGTGCAGCTGTTTTTTATCGTCTTTGGCCTGCCCAATATGGGGCTGAAGATGACGGCGGGTGAGGCGGCACTGCTGGCGATGGTGATCAATCTGGGCGCGTACAGCACGGAGATTGTCCGGGCGGGCATTCAGGTGACACCCAAAGGGCAGTGGGAGGCCGGACGCGTGCTGGGGCTGACCCGCACCCAGACCTTCATTCGCGTGGTGTTACCGCCAGCGCTACAGCGTATTTATCCGGCGCTGGTGAGCCAGTGCATTATCGTGATGCTCGGCTCGTCGGTGGTGTCGCAGGTCTCGTATGAAGAGCTGACCTTTGCCGCCAACCTGATCCAATCCAGAACGTTTCTGAGCTTTGAGGTTTATCTGGTGACAACCGGGATTTACTTAGCGCTGTCGATTACCCTGCGTCAGCTGATGATGGCGGCAGGACGCAAATGGCTGGGGGTACAGGCATGATGACCACCTTTACCGACTGGGACATTATTCGCAACCTGCTGCTGGCCGGGCGCTGGACGATACTGCTGTCGCTGGTGGCGTTTGTCGGCGGCGCGGTGGTGACCCTGCCGCTGCTGCTGCTGCGTCTCACTGGCGGGCGAATGATCATGCGCCTGATCCGTGGCTATATCGAACTGTTTCAGGGTACACCGCTGCTGATGCAGCTATTTCTGGCGTTCTTCGGCGTGGCGCTGTTCGGCATCGATGTCTCGCCATGGACCGCCGCATCGCTGGCCCTCACGTTCTACACCAGCGCGTTTTTGCTTGATATCTGGTTTGGCAGCATTCGCGCGCTGCCCAAAGGGCAGTGGGAAGCGTCGCGCTGTCTGGGGCTGACCTTTGGCCAGACGCTTTATCGGGTGGTCGCGCCGCAGGCGTTGCGGATTGCGATTGCGCCGACGGTCGGTTTTGCCGTCCAGGTGATTAAGGGCACGGCGCTGGCGTCAATCATCGGCTTTATCGAGCTGACCAAAGCCGGGACGATGCTCACCAATGTCACTTATCAACCGTTTAAGGTCTTTGCGCTGGTGGCGCTGGGCTACTTCATTCTGTGTTATCCGCTGTCGCGTTACAGCCGTTATCTGGAGACTAAATTCAATGCCTCTCATCACCATTAATCAGGTGCAGAAGTACTACGGCGATAACCATGTCCTGAAGGGGGTCGATCTCGATATCGACATGGGCCAGGTGATTTCGATTATCGGGCGCAGCGGATCCGGCAAAAGCACCCTGCTGCGCTGCATCAACGGTCTGGAAGGGTATCAGGACGGCAGCATCAAGCTTGGCGGCATGACCATTACCGACCGGGATTCCCAGGCGCGTGAAATCAGCCGCTCGGTCGGGATGGTGTTCCAGAACTTTAACCTGTTCCCGCACATGACGGCGCTGGAAAACGTGATGCTCGCCCCGCGTCGGGTGCTGAAGAAAAGCGCCGCCGAATGCCGGGCGCTGGCGCAGCAGATGCTGGAGAAAGTCGGCCTCGGCGATCGTCTGGATTACTACCCGTCGAGTCTCTCCGGCGGCCAGCAGCAGCGCGTGGCAATTGCCCGTGCGCTGGCGATGTCGCCAAAAGTCTTACTTTGTGACGAGATCACCTCCGCGCTCGACCCGGAACTGGTGGGCGAAGTGCTTAAGGTGCTGGAGCAGCTGGCAGCAGAAGGGATGACCCTTATTCTCGTGACCCATGAAATGAATTTTGCCCGCGAAGTGGGCGACCGCGTGGTGTTTATGCACCAGGGGAAAGTCTGGGAGCAGGGCGACAGCAAAACGCTTTTCGCCAACCCGCAGACCACCGAACTGAAGCAGTTCATCTCCTCCGTGCGCGGCCTCAACTGATAAGGACTTAACAATGGATATCGCTCAATTTCCGCAACTTAATCCGCCGCAGCGTCTGCTGATGGGGCCGGGGCCGATCAATGCCGATCCGCGCGTGCTGCGCGCCATGTCGAGCCAGCTGATTGGTCAGTACGACCCGGCGATGACCCACTACATGAACGAAGTAATGGCGCTCTATCGCGGGGTGTTCCGCACCGAAAACCGCTGGACGATGCTGGTGGACGGCACCTCCCGCGCGGGCATTGAGGCGATTCTGGTGTCGGCCATTCGCCCGGGCGATAAAGTGCTGGTGCCGGTGTTTGGCCGCTTCGGCCATCTGCTGTGCGAAATCGCCCGCCGCTGCCGGGCGGAAGTGCATACCATCGAGGTGCCATGGGGTGAGGTGTTTACCCCGGATCAGATGGAGGATGCCATCAAACGTATTCGTCCCCGTCTGCTGCTGACCGTGCAGGGGGATACCTCCACCACCATGCTGCAGCCGCTGGCCGAGCTCGGCGCGATTTGCCGCCGTTATGACGTGTTGTTTTACACCGACGCCACCGCGTCGCTCGGGGGGAACGCGCTGGAAACCGATGCCTGGGGGCTGGATGCTGTCTCCGCTGGCATGCAGAAATGCCTTGGCGGTCCGTCCGGCACGTCACCGATCACCCTGAGCCCACGCATGGAAGAGGCGATCCGCCGCCGCAAATGCGTCGAGGAGGGGATCCGCACCGACGCCCATCGCGACGGCGACGAGGAGATGATCTACTCCAACTATTTCGATCTCGGCATGGTGATGGATTACTGGGGGCCGGAGCGGCTGAACCATCACACTGAAGCCACCACCGCGCTGTTTGGCGCCCGCGAATGCGCGCGGCTGATCCTCCAGGAAGGGCTGGACAACGGCATCGCCCGGCACAAGCTGCACGGCGATGCGCTGCTGAAAGGCATTCAGGCGATGGGGCTGGAGACCTTTGGCGATCTGAAGCACAAGATGAACAACGTGCTGGGCGTGG
Organism: Enterobacter sp. 03-F-07-AD-ECC; assembly: GCF_047530935.1. Classification (NCBI taxonomy): domain Bacteria; kingdom Pseudomonadati; phylum Pseudomonadota; class Gammaproteobacteria; order Enterobacterales; family Enterobacteriaceae; genus Enterobacter; species Enterobacter sp. 03-F-07-AD-ECC. Next base: position 479,842 of record NZ_JBLKBZ010000001.1, read on the forward strand.
TGATCCCGCAGGGCGTTAACGGCGATCAGGTGCGTAAACTGATGCTGGAAGATTTCGGTATCGAAATTGGCACCTCGTTTGGCCCGCTGCACGGCAAGGTATGGCGCATTGGCACCATGGGTTATAACGCCCGTAAAGACTGCGTAATGACCACCCTGAGCGCGCTGGAGTCGGTGCTGAACTACCTGAAATTCACCACCCCCCAGGGGGAGGCGATGCAGGCCGCGTGGGATCATTATCGCCGCGAGACGTCACAATGAGCCCGGCGGCAGAGCGGGTGATGGCCCGTGCCGATGCGCTGGCCGCCATCAGCGAAACCCCGGACAGCCTGACGCGGGTTTATCTTTCCACGCAGCATCTGCAGGCCAACCAGCTGGTCGGGCAGTGGATGAGCCAGGCGGGCATGACCGTCTGGCAGGACAGCGTCGGGAATATTTGCGGGCGCTATGAGGCGCAGCTGGAGGGCGCACCGGCGATACTGCTTGGCTCGCATCTGGATACTGTGCGCAATGCCGGACGCTACGACGGCATGCTCGGCGTGCTCACCGCCATTGAAGTGGTGGACAGCCTGCATCAGCAGGGCGTGCGCCTGGCGCAGGCCATCGAGATTGTTGGCTTCTGCGACGAAGAGGGGACCCGCTTCGGCATCACGCTGTTAGGCAGTCGCGGCCTGACGGGCACCTGGCCGGAGAATTGGCTTGATACCTGTGATGCCAGTGGCATAAGCGTGGCGCAGGCGATGGTGCAGGCGGGGCTGGATCCCGCACGGGTAGCGCTTGCCGCGCGGCATCAGGACGATTTCAGCGCCTGTCTGGAGCTGCATATTGAACAGGGGCCGTGTCTGGAGCAGGAGGGGCTGGCGCTGGGGGTGGTAGAAGCCATTAACGGTGCGCGGCGTCTGAACTGTCTCTTTACCGGCGAAGCCGGGCATGCCGGTACCGTGCCGATGGCTCACCGTAAAGATGCCCTGGCCGCAGCTGCCGAATGGATGGTGCAGGTTGAAAACACCACCCGACAGCGCGGCGGCAATCTGGTTGCCACGGTGGGGGCGTTACGCTGCCTGCCCGGCGCGGTCAATGTGATTCCCGGCGAGGTGGCGCTATCGCTGGATATTCGCGGCCCGCAGGATGCCCCGCTGGACGCACTGCTCACTGCACTGCTCATTCAGGCGGAAGAGATCGCAGCCCGACGTGGGCTCCGTTTCAGCGCCGAGGAGTTTTACCGGATCGCCGCCACGCCCTGCGATGCCAGACTGCAATCGCTGTTAGGGGAGGCCGTGACATCGGTTCAGGGCCGTACGCTATCGCTGCCGAGCGGTGCCGGGCATGACACCATTGCGCTGGCAGAACGCTGGCCGGTGGGGATGTTGTTTGTGCGCTGCAAGGGGGGCATCAGCCACCATCCGGCGGAGTCGGTGATGGCTGAGGATGTTGCCCTGGCGATTGAGGCGTTTGGGCGGGCGGTGAGAGCGCTGGCTGACGGTGGCGCGCGTTAAGCCACCGAACGCACCGCATCTTCGATATCAGCGCTCACCCGTACATCCTGGTCGTCAAAAACCATGCAGTGATGGTCGTCAAACGCCACGTCTATCTTCTGCCAGGGCGCGAACTTCACGTCGCCCGGCAGCAAGATCTTCACGTTGTCATGGCCATAGCATTGCCCAAACAGGTAAGTGTTGTTTCCCAGTCGCTCCACCACTTCACAGTTAAATTCCAGCCGCGTGCCGCGGTGAAGGTCGGTGGTTAAATGTTCCGGGCGGATGCCCAGCGTGACCTGACTTCCCGGCTGCAGCGGTGTGGTGGTTATCGCGAGCGTGAGCGACTTCTGTTGCGATAGCCTGACGGTAAGCTTACCTGGCTGCCAGGCTTCAACGGTCGCCGGCAGAAAGTTCATCTTCGGAGAACCGATAAACCCGGCGACAAACTTATTTGCCGGTTTGTAATAGAGATCCATCGGGGCGCCCATCTGCTCAACCTTGCCATAGTTCATGACCACGATCTTGTCGGCCAGGGTCATCGCTTCGATCTGGTCGTGCGTGACATACACCATGGTGGTTTTCAGCTCCTGATGCAGGCGGGCAAGGTGCAGACGCATCTCGACGCGCAGTTCGGCGTCCAGGTTAGAGAGCGGTTCATCAAACATAAAGACGCGCGGGTTACGCACGATGGCGCGGCCTATTGCCACGCGCTGGCGCTGCCCGCCCGAAAGCTGTTTAGGTTTGCGGTCCAGCAGGTGGGAGAGCTGCAGCGTTTTTGCGACCATCTCCACCTGGTGACGGATCTGTTCTTTTGGGACCTTATTCACTTTCAGCCCGTAGCCCATGTTTTCGGCGACCGTCATGTGCGGATAGAGCGCGTAGGACTGAAACACCATGGCCACGCCGCGGTGGGAAGGCGCGACGTCATTCATGACCTCATTACCGATTAAGACTTCACCTTCGCTAATCTCCTCCAGACCGGCAATCATGCGCAGCATGGTCGATTTACCACAGCCGGAAGGGCCAACAAAGACGGCGAATTCCCCGTCTTCAATTTCAAGATTTACGTTGTGCAAGGTAACGGTGTCGCCAAAGCGCTTGGTGACATTCCTTAACTGTATGTTTGACATCAGTGTTCCCCGAGTAAACCGCTGCCTATGTTTTACGTATAACAATCAGGTTCAACATAGCTGGACGGTGCAATTTGTCTGTATTGACTATAACTTCCAGTATTCATGCGCCCTATACAGATTTTCCATTAATGTTATGACGATCACACAACTTACAGTTTTTTGTAGAGTTATAATGACGTGAAGGGTAGCGTATACCAAACCAAAGATATTTGATGTCATACGTGCAGCATCTGATTTTGCTGAATTTTAGATGAGGCAGATAAGGCGTTAAATGTCATAACAACCATAAAATTGTTATACCTTCACATGAGGTTTGTAATGAAAAAGAACCTACTTGCCGCTCTGATCCTCTCTACGCTCTCGGTGCAGGTACATGCCACCACGCAGCTTAACGTCTGGGAAGACATCAAGAAGTCATCCGGTATAAAAGAGGCGGTGGCTGACTTTGAAAAACAGTACGACGTTAAGGTCAACGTCCAGGAAACCCCTTACGCCCAGCAGCTGGAAAAACTGCGTCTGGATGGCCCGGCGGGCATTGGCCCGGACGTGCTGGTGATCCCTAACGATCAGCTGGGCGGCGCCGTAGTGCAAGGGTTGCTGACCCCCCTGAATCTGGAGGCTAAGCAGACCGAACAGTACACCCCGGCCTCAATCAATGCCTTCAAAATGGATAATGCCCTCTACGGCGTACCGAAAGCGGTCGAGACGCTGGTGCTGATCTACAACAAAGACCTTATCGACAAGCCCCTCAATTCGCTGCAGGACTGGTATGACTTTTCGAAACAGCAGCGCGCGAAAAACCAGTACGGCCTGCTCGCCAAGTTCGACCAGATTTACTACAGCTGGGGGGCAATTTCCCCGATGGGCGGCTACATCTTCGGTCATAACGACAAGGGCGGCTATAACGCCAGCGACGTTGGCCTGAACAAGCCGGGCGCGGTAGAGGCCGTGACGTACCTTAAAAAATTCTACGCCGACGGGATCTTCCCGGCCGGGATAGTCGGTGACAACGGTCTGAACGCCATTGACTCCCTGTTCACCGAGAAGAAAGCGGCAGCAGTGATCAATGGGCCGTGGGCATTCCAGCCGTATGAAGCGGCAGGGATCAACTACGGCGTTGCGCCGCTGCCAACGCTGCCCGACGGCAAGCCTATGAGTTCTTTCCTTGGCGTGAAAGGCTACGTTGTCTCCACGTGGAGCAAAGACAAAGCCCTGGCGCAGAAATTTATCGAATTCATCAACCAGCCGCAGTATGTGAAAACGCGCTACATCGCCACGCGTGAAATCCCGCCGATTACCGCGATGATCGACGATCCGATTATCAAAAACGACGAAAAAGCGAGTGCCGTCGCGGTACAGTCGGCGCGCGCAACTGCCATGCCGGGCATCCCTGAAATGGGTGAAGTCTGGGGGCCAGCCAACGCCGCGCTGGAGTTGAGCCTGACCGGCAAACAGGATCCTAAAGCCGCGCTGGATAGCGCAGAAAAACAGGTCCAGATGCAGATCGAAGCCATGCAGGCCAGCAACCAGTAATTTTCTGCCGTCGCAAAACGGGAGGACTCTCTCCCGTTTTTTTGAAAGGAGTTGTCTGTGAGTATCATCCCGGAAAATTTTGCCAGACCGCACGGGGCCGGGCGCCATGCCTGGACCGGCCTGCTGCTGGCGTTCATCCCCGGCTTCGGCCAGTTCTACCATCGTCAGTGGCTGAAAGGGATCATCTTCCTGGTACTGCTGGTCAGTTTTCTCGGCGTATTTGCCGATTTTCTGCGCGAAGGGCTATGGGGGCTGGTGACGCTGGGCGAGGAGGTGCCGCGGGACAACTCCATCTTCCTGCTGGCTGAGGGGATCATCAGCGTGCTGATCGCCGCGTTTGGCGTGATGGTCTGGTACCTGTCGATGCGTGATGCGTGGGTGAATGGCAGAAAACGCGATGCGGGACTTACGCTTAACAGCGTGCGCAAGCAGTACCAGATGTTGCTGAGCGACGGCTTCCCGTATCTGATGATCACGCCCGGCTTTATCCTGCTGGTGTTTGTAGTGGTTTTCCCGATCCTGTTCGGCTTTGCCATCGCCTTTACCAACTACAACCTCTATCACACGCCGCCGGCTAAGCTGGTGGACTGGGTTGGGTTTAAGAACTTCATCAATATCTTCACGCTCTCCATCTGGCGTTCGACCTTCTTCGACGTGCTGCAGTGGACGGTGGTCTGGACCCTGCTCGCTACCACGCTGCAATGTTCGGTAGGCGTGCTGCTGGCTATTCTGGTGAACCAGAAAGATCTGCGCTTTAAGCCGCTGATCCGCACCATCTTCATTCTGCCCTGGGCGGTGCCGGGCTTTGTCACCATCCTGGTGTTTGCCGGAATGTTTAACGACTCCTTTGGGGTGATCAACAACGCCATTCTGGCCTTCTTCGGCATCGCGACAAAAGCGTGGATGACCGATCCGTTCTGGACCAAAACGGCGCTGATTATGATGCAGACCTGGCTCGGCTTCCCGTTTGTTTTCGCCATGACCACCGGCGTGCTGCAGGCCATTCCGGACGATCTGTACGAAGCGGCGACCATGGACGGTGCCAGTAGCGCGACTAAGTTGCGTACCATCACGCTGCCGCTGGTGCTTTACTCGATTGCGCCGATTCTGATCACTCAATACACCTTCAACTTCAATAATTTCAACATCATCTACCTGTTTAATAACGGCGGACCGGCGGTGGTAGGGTCGAATGCGGGTGGGACGGATATCCTGGTGTCGTGGATCTACAAACTGACGATGTCCTCTTCGCAATATGCGATTGCGGCGACCATCACTATCCTGCTGTCGATCTTTGTCGTCGGGCTGGCGCTGTGGCAGTTCCGCGCCACGAAATCGTTCAAAAATGACGACATGGCGTAAGGAACGGAACAATGGCTCAATCACAAAGTATTAAACGTGAGAAGTGGGTTCGCCTCTCGCTCTCCTGGCTGGTTATCGTGCTGGTCTCGATAATCATCATTTACCCGCTGGTGTGGACGGTCGGTGCGTCGTTTAACGCGGGTAATAGCCTGCTGAGCTCGTCGATTATTCCAGAGAACTTCTCGGTGCAGCACTATGCCGACCTGTTCAACGGCCAGGTGAACTACATGACCTGGTACTGGAACTCAATGAAAATCAGCTTCCTGACCATGGTACTGACCTTAATCAGCGTCAGCTTTACCGCCTACGCGTTTTCGCGCTTTCGCTTTAAGGGGCGCCAGAACGGTCTGATGCTGTTCCTGCTGCTGCAGATGATCCCCCAGTTCTCGGCGCTGATTGCCATCTTCGTGCTGTCGCAGTTGCTGGGCCTTATCAATAGCCATCTGGCGCTGGTGCTGATCTACGTGGGCGGCATGATCCCGATGAACACTTACCTGATGAAAGGCTACCTCGATGCCATCCCGAGAGATCTGGATGAATCCGCGCGCATGGACGGGGCCAGTAATTTCCGGATTTTCATCGAAATTATCATGCCGCTTTCGAAGCCGATTGTGGCGGTGGTGGCGCTGTTCTCCTTCACCGGGCCGCTGGGGGATTTCATCCTCTCCAGCACCATTTTGCGCACCCCGGACAAATACACCTTACCCATCGGGCTTTATAACCTGGTGGCGCAAAAAATGGGTGCCAGCTACACCACCTACGCGGCAGGCGCGGTCCTGATTGCGGTGCCGGTGGCGATCCTCTACCTGGCGTTACAAAAATACTTCGTCTCCGGCCTGACCTCCGGGAGTACCAAAGGATAACCATGAAAAGACTCAAACCCGCTTTGCTCGCCGTTTGCCTCTCATGTGGCCTTGCCGCGAGTGCTTTTGCTGCCGACGCGGTGAAAACGCGTCCGTTTAACGCCATGCCTGCAGATTTTATTAAGGGGGCGGATATTTCGACCCTACTGGAAGCCGAACAACACGGCGCGAAATTCTATAACCAGAACGGCCAGCAGCAGGATGCGATTGCGATCCTGAAGGCCAACGGCGTGAACTATGTACGCCTGCGCCTGTGGGTTGAGCCACAGGATGCGAGCGGCAAGACCTATGGCGGTGGCAGTAACAACCTGGAAAACACGATTGCGCTGGCGAAGCGCGTGAAGGCGCAGGGCCTGAAGCTGCTGCTCGATTTCCACTACAGCGATTTCTGGACCGATCCGGGCAAACAGTTCAAACCGAAAGCCTGGGAGAAGATGGACTACCCGCAGCTTAAAACGGCGATCCATGACTACACCCGCGACACCATCGCCCGCTTTAAGCAAGAGGGCGTCCTGCCCGACATGGTGCAGATCGGTAACGAAATCAACGGCGGCATGCTGTGGCCGGAAGGCAAAAGCTGGGGGCAGGGCGGCGGCGAGTTTGACCGTCTGGCCGGACTGCTCAACGCCGCCATTAGCGGGCTAAAAGAGAATCTGACCGGCGGCGAGCAGGTGAAAATCATGCTGCACCTGGCCGAAGGCACTAAAAATGACACCTTCCGCTGGTGGTTTGACGAAATCGCGAAGCGCGGCGTGCCATTCGATATCATCGGCCTGTCAATGTACACCTACTGGAACGGCCCGATTAGCGCGCTGAAGGCCAATATGGATGACATCAGCAGGCGCTATAACAAAGACGTGATTGTGGTGGAAGCGGCATACGGCTATACGCTGGACAACTGCGATAACGCTGAGAACAGCTTCCAGGCGAAAGAAGAAAAAGACGGCGGCTATCCGGGTACCGTTCAGGGCCAGTACGATTATATTCACGATTTAATGCAGTCCGTTATTGATGTTCCGGACCACCGTGGCAAAGGCATCTTTTATTGGGAGCCGACCTGGATTGCCGTACCGGGCACCACGTGGGCGACCAAAGCCGGCATGAAATATATCCATGACGAATGGAAAGAGGGGAATGCCCGCGAGAATCAGGCGTTATTTGATTGCCAGGGAAAAGTGCTGCCATCAATAACGGTATTTAAATAATTTTTATCTTCATTCAGGACGTTTTTAATATGAATAAATTTGCGCCTTTAAGCCCAAAGGTCGCGGCGTTATTGCATGGCGCCGACTATAACCCGGAGCAATGGGAGAATTATCCTGGTATTATTGAAAAAGATATTGCCATGATGCAGCAGGCAAAATGTAATGTGATGTCGGTGGGCATATTTAGCTGGGCAAAGCTGGAGCCGCGTGAAGGGGCATATGATTTTGCGTGGCTGGATAATATTATTGAAAAACTGTATGCGGCAGGTATTCATATTTTCCTTGCTACGCCAAGCGGCGCGCGTCCGGCGTGGATGTCGCAAAAATACCCTGAGGTGCTGCGCGTCGGGCGCAACCGGGTGCCCGCGCTGCACGGAGGCCGGCATAACCACTGCATGTCATCGCCAGTGTACCGTGAGAAGACATTCACCATTAACCGCCTGCTGGCGGAGCGTTATTCACACCATCCGGCGGTGCTGGGCTGGCATATCTCTAATGAATACGGCGGCGAATGTCACTGTCACCTGTGTCAGGCACGTTTTCGCGACTGGCTGAAGGCGCGCTATAAAACCCTGGACGCGCTAAACCACGCGTGGTGGAGCACCTTCTGGAGCCACACCTACACCGACTGGTCGCAGATAGAGTCCCCTGCGCCGCAGGGAGAAGTGTCGATTCACGGCCTCAACCTCGACTGGCGTCGCTTCAATACCGCACAGGTGACCGATTTCTGCCGCCATGAAGTGGCCCCGCTAAAAGTAGCGAATGCGGAACTGCCGGTAACCACCAACTTTATGGAGTATTTCTACGACTACGACTACTGGCAGCTTGCGAAGGCGATCGACTTTATCTCCTGGGACAGCTACCCGATGTGGCACAAGGAGAAAGACGAAACGGCGCTTGCCTGCTACACCGCCATGTATCACGACATGATGCGTAGCCTGAAGGGCGGTAAGCCCTTCGTGCTGATGGAGTCGACGCCGAGCACCACCAACTGGCAGCCAACCAGCAAGCTGAAAAAGCCGGGGATGCATATTCTCTCGTCAATGCAGGCGGTGGCGCACGGAGCGGATTCGGTGCAGTACTTCCAGTGGCGTAAAAGCCGCGGGTCGGTGGAGAAATTCCACGGCGCGGTTATCGACCACGTGGGTCATCTGGATACCCGCGTCGGGCGTGAAGTGACGCGCCTGGGCGAGATGCTGGCACGCCTGCCGGAGGTCGCAGGTTGCCGTACCGAGGCTCGGGTGGCGATTGTCTTCGACCAGCAAAACCGCTGGGCGCTGGATGATGCCGAAGGTCCGCGCAATATGGGAATGGAGTACGAAAAAACCGTCAACGAGCACTATCGTCCGTTCTGGGAAAAAGGCATTGCGGTGGATGTCATTGACGCTGACGGCGATCTGAGCGACTACGCGCTGGTGGTTGCCCCCATGCTTTATATGGTACGCGAAGGGTTTGCCGAGCGGGCAGAAGCCTTTGTGACTAATGGCGGGCATCTGGTGACGACCTACTGGACCGGCGTGGTGGATGAGACCGATCTCTGTCATTTGGGCGGTTTTCCTGGCCCGCTGCGCAAGCTTCTGGGCATCTGGGCGGAAGAGATCGAGTGCCTGGGCGAGGGGGAGCGCAACCTGATTCAGGGGCTGGCAGGCAACGCGGCAGGTTTGCAGGGGCCGTATCAGGTGCGGCATTTATGCGAGCTGATCCACGCTGAGTCCGCACAGGTGCTGGCGACCTACCGCGATGATTTCTACGCAGGTCGCCCTGCGGTAACGGTCAACCGCGTCGGTAAAGGCAAGGCGTGGCATGTCGCTTCACGTAACGATCTGCCGTTCCAGCGCGATTTCTTCGCCGGGATTATCAACGAGCTGGCACTACCGCGCGCCATCGAGGGTGAACTCCCGCCGGGCGTGGTTGCCACGGCACGCACGGATGGCGAAACCACCTGGGTGTTTGTGCAGAACTACACGGCACAGCAGCAGTACATCACGCTGCCACAGGGGTATACCGACTGCATGACAGACGCCGCTGCTGCGGGCGATACCGCTCTGCTGCCCTGGGACTGTCGTGTGCTCAGGCGTAAAGCGTAGTTGATTTTCTCCCTCTCCCTGTGTGAGAGGGCTGGGGTGAGGACATCAGACCGCACCGTCCGGGCAAAAAGGCACAGAACGCCTGCTCCACGAGCAGGCATTTTTTTATCTGCATATAATGAGGCGTATTATGGACAGTCAAATTACCCAGCGTTTAATTCCCGCGTTTGGCGGCGACGATAATATCGAACACGTCGAAGCCTGTATTACCCGCCTGCGCGTGACGGTAAAAGATTTAAATAAAGTTGACTCTGAGGCGTTACAGAATGAAGGGGCGCTGGGGGTAATTATTATTGGCCAGCAGGTGCATGCCATATTTGGCAGGCAGTCTGATGCCTTACGTCAGTTATTAGATGAACATTTTAATCAATAAATAAAAAAAGGGATAGCCAAAATAATGGCTATCCCGAAACAGGCGAATAAACTGCCAGTTGTTGGAGATACAATAACGATTAACGCATTTTAGAAATAAATATTACCACCAGGCTTCAACCTGCACGCCGAAGTTCCAGGTATTACTGGCGGTGCCGTCTTCGAAGGATTTCCCATGTTCGGAATCATTAAGATAAGAGGCAAACACGCGTAGCTCGGGACGTGACATGAAATCAGGTCCGTCCGCCAGACCTAAGGCGATCGTGTACTTCTCACCGCTCTGCTTGTAGTTTGAACCGTCGGTATAGGTATCTTTCTGGTAGAACCCGCCCACTTCACCAATCAGACGCACATATTCGGTGAACTGATACTGCGCGCGGCCCACCAGCGAAATCAGGCGCGATTTATCGGTATACTGCGTGGTGTCATCCGCCGAGCCCCAGGTCAGGACGTGGTTAAAGGAGAGCTTGTCGGTAATGGGAATTAAGCCGGTATTAATCACGCGGTAGCCGCTGGCATCGTTCACATAGTTCCACATGTCGTACCAGCCGCCCCCCTGGGAAACCATGTTCTGCGCCAGACCTTTGTTGGCATACTGCAGCACCAGCTTGTTATAGCCGCCCAGCATGTCCTGGCTGATCTCTCCGGTTACCATCACGCCGTTGTCGGCCTCGTACAGCCCGCCATACTCTTTCTGTTTGTTGGTCGGGTTTGGCATGGCATAGTCAATACCCACTTCCGTCCACGCGCCTGCCCACGGTTTCCAGCCCGCATAGCGGAGATCGATATAGTTGATGTTCACGTCGTTATCACCGTCAACGCGGTAGTCCACGTCGTTGGCATCGCCGCGGATCCAGGCCACAGAGACCGCGCCAGGGCCGAGCGTATAGTTCTCAATACCTGCACCGGATCCTGAGATGTTCCAGTATTTGGTGTCAATGATGTGCAGATCATGACGCTGGTAATAGCGCTTCCCACCCCAGATAACCGCATTCGGATCGCCCGGGATCAACCCCTTGATCTGCAGGTTAAGCTGGCGCAGGCCAAACTGAGCGTCGTCGCCAAAGGTGGTTTCGTTATCGTTAGAGCCGTCAGACACCATGCTCACCATGCTGTCGAGATAAAAGCTCACGTCGTTCTTTTTGTAGACCTCAGAGCCCAGTTCCAGCTCGCCGTAGGTATCGGCTTCGTTACCCAGACGGCCAATTTTGTTCTTCTGCCACTCCTCCATCCCACCATCCCGTGAGACGCCCACGCCGGAGCGAAGATAGCCATGAAAATCAATCGGTACTGAAGACGCAGCAAACAGCGATGGAGACGCTAACGCGGCAGCCAGCGCAACGGATACAGAGCGGATCGTCGTGTTCATTGTTACCCTCTTATTGTTTTGTAATACGTTCACAAATCCGCTGTCATAAAATGCCTAAACCTTCTGGCTGGCAATTGAACGATCCTAAATGTGTGATTAACTGCAAATAAAATAGACAATTTTGTTACGAGTGATGAGCTGTGCCACAAATTATGGCATTGTGAACGTAATACTTTTTGATGGTGTTATGTCTGCAAAGTGAGGGCGGTGAGCGTTTTTTTACAGCGCCCCTGTTACAATCATCGCATAACAACATAAGGAACCGGACCATGAAGTCGAAAAGCGCAACGTTAGAGGACGTCGCACGCCATGCAGGCGTCTCCTATCAGACCGTGTCCAGGGTACTGAATAAATCTGCCAATGTATCCGAGGCCACGCGCCACAAGGTTGAGAAATCCATAGAGTTATTGCGGTATGTGCCGAATCGCCTGGCCCAGCAACTGGTAGGCAAGCAGAGCCAGACCGTCGGGCTGGTGACCATTTCACTGGCTTTGCACGCGCCTTCTCAGGTGGCGGCAGCGGTAAAACGCTATGCGAACGTGGAGGGATACCAGGTACTGATCTCGATGATAGATGAGAACGTCAACCAAAGTATTCAGGACTCTATCAACGAACTGAAGTCCCAGCTGGTGAGCAAGGTGATCATTAACGTGCCTCTGGAGGCCGAAGAGGCGCAGAAAATCGCCACCGACAACGACGATATCGTCTGTCTTTTCCTGGATGTCGACCCGTACAGTTCTGTGTTTAACGTTTCGTTTAACCCGGCGGATGGGACCCGCGCCAGCGTTAAATACCTTTACGAGCTGGGCCATCGCGACATCGCCCTGCTGGCGGGGCCGGAGTCCTCTGTGTCGGCACAGTTGAGGCTAAAAAGCTGGATCGAAACCCTGAAGGGTTACGGGCTGGAGCCCGCTTCGGTGATCCGCGGCAACTGGGATGCGCAGAGCGGGTATGCCGGTGCGCTGCAGATGTTGCGCGAAACGCCGCAGTTTTCCGCCGTACTGGTGGCCAACGACCAGATGGCGCTGGGCGTACTGAGCGCCTTCCACCAGCAGCAGATTTCCATTCCGGGCGAGAAGTCGGTGATTGGCTACGATGATACCTACGAAAGCTCGTTCTTCTACCCGGCGCTGACGACGGTCTCACTGGATTTAGATCTGCAGGGCAAAGAGGCGGTGCGCCGCATTCTGGACAGCGGCGAAGAGAGTGCCCTGCGCATGTCCTCGATTTTACCTGCCCGTCTGGTGGTGCGACAGTCCACCGGGCCGAAAGGGGAGAAGGGAAAAAACCTCCAGGCGCTGGCCCAGCAGCTGCGCGAGATTGCGCATCAACTGGGTGATGTGTAGCGGAGTGAGCACCTCAATCACAGGAAAGAGGTGCTCGTAAGATTACTCCAGCCCCAGCGTATACTGGGCGATTTTGAAGTAGATAATCAGCCCGGTACCGTCGATAAGCGTCGCGATAAACGGCGCGGAGACGACGGCCGGGTCAATGCCGCAGCGCTTGAGTACCATGGGAATAACGGACGAGACTATGGCACTCCACAGCGTAATGCACACCAGCGTCAGGCTGACGATAAGGGTAATTTCCAGCCCAATCCCCATCATCCATGCGCGGATGCACCCGGCAATACCGAGCGTGACGGCAATCATCAGTGAGGTGGTCATCTCTTTGCAAAGTACGCGACCAACATCGCGCAGATGCACTTCACCCAGCGCCATGGCGCGCACCAGCGTGGAGGTGATCTGCGTTCCGCTGTTCCCGCCGGTGCCAATCAGCAGCGGGATAAAAAATGCCAGCGCAATGGCGGACTCCAGCGCCTCTTCAAAGTGCTGGATCACCGAGCTGGTGTAGGCTTCCGCGACAAACAGCAGCAGCAGCCAGACGGAGCGTTTTTTCCACAGGCTGAAGGCGCTGGTCTCCAGATAGGGCTTTTCCAGCGGCAGCGTTGCCCCCTGGCGCTGGGCATCTTCGGTGACATCGTCTTCCAGCAGGTGAGCCATTTCGCGCTCGGTGAGGCAGCCAACCAGCTTGCCGTGGGTGACAACAGGCACCACATCCGCACCGCTGTGAGCCAGCAGTCCGGCGACATCGGCCCGCTCATCTTCCGGTTTGACCTGCAGAAATTGCGACAGCATCAGCGATTTTACCGGCTGTACGGTATCGGTGGTTTGCAGCAATTTGCGTACCGCAATCATGCCTGCCAGGCGACCCTGATCTTCAATGAAAATATGCGACGGAATATCATCGTTTTTTAATTTTTCGAAAAACTGCTCGCGCGCCAGCGCCACGCATAATGAAATATCGAGGACAATAAAATCGGTATTCATATATTGCGCGATAGCGCTGTCATTGAATACCGGGTTCTGGTTGTGAATAGCGTAAGACATAGTGAATTCCCTTTGAATAAAAAATCTCTCAGGGGCGAGCAAGACAGGGTATGTCGAAGAGGAGATCCCCACGTCCTGGGTTCAGCACTGTACACCGTATCCCGTAAGGGAAGTTATACTGACAAAGCCTTGATTCGACAGTGCCTGTTTTACCCTGTGCGGGTTCTCTCGAACCTGCCAGAGCGATAACGTGTATTTGTACAGGAGCCTCGCCATAACGAGATCGTTGTAAACCAGCGGGATAATACGCTTATTTTATTTTCCCGCTCTGGAATTTAAAAAATGTTTAGGGAATGTTTATGTATTCATTATTCATGACGCGTTGAGCCTTTATTTAAACTTGCTCGACTTTAATGGGAGGGTAAATATTCACGAGGAGAGCAAGGTGGCGTGGTTTGACAATCTGCTCAATCATTTTGCGCATTATCCGACGCATCTCTTTGCGCTGCTCTTCGTGCTGGCTTTGAGTAAATCCACGGTGCTGATCTCCTCCGTGCTGCCGCCCGCCTCGGTGATGTTGCTGACCGGGATCACCGTCAGCCAGGCGAGCCTGCATCCGGCGTTGACGTGGCTGGCGGTGGTGATGGGGGCCACGCTCGGTTCGTTGCTGAACTATCATATCGGTCAGTTGATGGGGCATACGCGGCTGGTGACGCGCATTACCTCAAGACATGCCGATACATTTTTGCGGGTGCAGCATCAGCTGCAGAAAAACGGCGTGCTGGTGCTCTTCACCGCCCGTTTTCTGGCGGTACTGCGCTATATCGTGCCGCTGGCGGCGGGCATGCTCAGGCTCAACCGGGTGAAGGTTTACGCGGTCAGTCTGTTTTCTGCCGCCGTCTGGGCGGCGCTGTATGTCGGCATTGTCACCGGCATCAGCGCCTTTTGAGTTACAAGCTTCCCATTCCGCCGTCCACCAGCAGTTCCGTTCCTACCGTATAGCTGGATTCGTCGGAGGCCAGATAGAGCGCGGCTTTTGCCAGCTCCGTCGTCGAGCCCATTCTGCCCAGCGGCACAAGCTTGATGATCTCCGCCATCATCGCGTTAAGCGTTTCTTCGCTTAAGCCCGTTTTCGTAAAGGCCGGGGTTTCTACCGGGCCGGGGCTCAGACCGTTAACGCGAATGCCGCGCGGTAACAGCTCTGCTGACAGTGTGCGTGCCAGCGACAGCAGGGCGGCCTTGCTCGCGGCATACACGCTGCTGGTGGGCAGGCCGATGCGCGCGCTTACGGAGCCGCACAGGATCACCGAGGACGGATTATTCAGCAGCGGCAGCAGCGCCTGAATTAAAAAGAACGGTCCCTTCAGGTTGATGCCCATCAGACGATCCCAGGCCTCTTCCTGCCACGCTTCCAGCGGCGCGTGCGTCACGTCGCCGGCGTTGAGAAACACCGCGTCCAGGCGTGGCCAGCGGGCGGCAAGCGTCTCCGCCAGCGCTTTTTGCGAAGCAATATCTCCCGCATCGGTCGGGATCACCCAGGCCTTATCGCCCAGAATGCGCTCTGCTTCGGCGAGCGTTTCCGGGTTACGACCGGTGACGGCGACATGCGCCCCTTCGGCGAGAAACACCTGCGCAGTGGCAAGGCCAATGCCGCTGGTTCCGCCGGTAATCAGCGTATATTTACCTGCTAAACGACCCATGTTCTTCTCCTGAAATGTCTCTGGAGAAAGCACTATAGAAACGTTAGTATCGAAAGGAAACCAGGTACCAATTGGATACTAATGCGGCAAGAGGTGTGCTATGGCGGAATTGCTCGATATACGTTGTGAAAAAAATTCTGAGGTTTATGTCTGCCCGATGACGCAGTTTGTGAACCTGATTTCCGGGAAGTGGGCGATCCCTGTTCTTTATCGCCTGATTATCCTCAATGCGCCGGTACGCTTTGGCGATCTGCTGCGCGCTACCGCCCCCATCACGCAAAAAGAACTCACGAAGCAGCTCAGGCTGTTCGAACAGCGCGGGCTGGTGTCGCGCACGGTTTACCCGGAGATCCCACCGCGCGTGGAGTACCAGATAACGGGGCTGGGGTTGACCCTGCAAGGGGCGCTCTCGCCGCTGGCCGCCTGGATGAGTGAGTACGGCGACCAGCTTGAGCGTTAGCCTACTGTTTTACATAGCGCGGCGCCGGGATGCCGGTGCGGGCGCTGTTAAACAGTTCCAGACGTGCCGTTTCGTAGCGATCCCACAGGCTGGCATCATGCATTGGCGGAATGGTAATCAGCTCGCCCTGATCCAGACCCGCCAGCGAAGCATCCACCATATCGTCAGTGGTCATCACCGAGCCTTCCGGCAGATCGTTCACCGTCACGCCGGAATGCTGCCAGATTTCTGTTGCCGTTGCGGCGGGTAACACGGCCTGAATACGCAGATTGCTGTCGGCAAACTCCTCCTGTAACCCACGGGTAAAGCTGAGCACCCAGGCTTTGGTGGCGCTGTACAGCGCGCTGCCTGCACGCACGTGCAGGGACAACACCGAGGCGATATTGATAAGCGTACCGTGGTTATTCTGCGCCAGGCGCGGCAGGATCGCATAGGTCAGACGCATCAGCGCCGTGGTATTGAGGGTGTTAATGGCCTGATGCTGGGCCACATCGCCCACGAGGAACGGCGCCATCTGCGCGGTGCCGGCGTTGTTAATCAGCGCATCAATGGCGGTATTGCTACGCAGTTCGTCTTCTACCGCGCGGATCCCGGTTTCATCGGTGAGATCGGCCACCAGAATATCGACGGTCACGCCATAGCGCGCGCGCAGGTCGGCGGCGAGGGTTTGCAGCCGATCCTCGCGGCGGGCGACCAGGACCAGATTAGCGCCGCGCGCGGCAAGGCGATCGGCATAGACGGCACCAATCCCGGAAGAGGCACCCGTAATCAGGGCGGTAGTGATTTGCGTAGTCATCGTGTGTTACCTCAAAGCAAAGTGGGTTATTTGGTTTCAATATGAAACTTAAATCACTGTCTGTTATTTGGTTTTATAATGCAACTATATTGGTGGTCATTTTGTGCTTTTGCCGTCGGGAACGATCAGGAGGGGAGTTTGGCCACGATCTCTTCAGGCGTAAGTTCGCGGCCATTGTCGGCGATAAGCAGCAGTTTACGCAGCGGTTTGCGCTGTTCGCTATCAACGAGAACGGTGCCGCATTCGTTTTCCGCGAACAAAAATTCATTGCCCCACTGGGACAGGGCAACCAGCACCGTCTGGAGTGCGCGTCCCTTGTCGGTCAGAACGTATTCCTGCCAGGCGCTGCCGTCGGAGGCGGGCTGGAGCCGGAGGATGCCTTCATCGACCAGCAGTTTTAGCCGCGCGGTCAGCATGTTTTTCGCGATACCGAGGCTTTTCTGGAACTCGCCGAAGCGTTTAATCCCACGCAATGCGTCGCGAACAATCAGCAGCGACCACCAGTCGCCGATGATATCCAGCGAACGGGCGACAGGGCAGGTACTCTCTTCAAGACGGGTGCGTTTCACAGGCAAATCTCCGGGCGTATGTAGTTTTATTATAAAACTAATCTGCTCACCGGGTAAGCGTGTTATTCATCAGTTTGAGAAATGCTTCCCGGAAAATTGTCACGGATCTGTCACACTGAACGCGACATTTTAAAACGAGTGAGGAATTAGGGATGAGAAAAGCACTACTCGCGATGGCCGTAGCCGGTCTCTTTTCAGCAGCCTCCGGGGTGCAGGCGCAAGAGACGCCGGAAGGGTATCAGCTGGAGCAAGTTTTAATTATGAGCCGTCACAACCTGCGCGCACCGCTCGCCAATAACGGCAGCGTGCTGGAGCAGTCCACGCCAAAGCAATGGCCTGAATGGGAAGTGCCGGGCGGTCAGCTCACTACCAAAGGTGGCGTGCTGGAGGTTTACATGGGGCACTACATGCGCGAGTGGCTGGCCCAGCAGGGGATGGTGAAGACGGGAGAGTGCCCGCCAGCAGATAGCGTGTATGCTTACGCCAACAGCCTGCAGCGCACCGTCGCCACCGCGCAGTTCTTCATTACCGGCGCGTTCCCGGGGTGCGATGTTCCTGTGCATCATCAGGACAAAATGGGCACCATGGACCCAACCTTTAATCCGGTAATTACCGATAACTCACCGGAATTCCGCGAAAAAGCGCTCAAGGCGATGGAGTCCGAGCGGCAAAAAATGCAGCTTGCTGAAAGCTACCGGCTGCTGGAGCAGATGACGAACTACGCCGATTCACCGTCATGCAAAGAGAAAAAAGTCTGTTCACTGGCAGACGCGAAAGATACCTTCAGCGCCGACTACGAAAAAGAACCGGGCGTTTCCGGGCCGCTAAAAGTGGGCAACTCGCTGGTGGATGCGTTCACGCTGCAGTATTACGAAGGCTTCCCGGCCGACCAGGTGGCCTGGGGAGAGATCAAAACCGACCAGCAGTGGCGCGTATTGTCGAAGCTGAAAAACGGATATCAGGACTCGCTGTTTACCTCAACCGAGGTGGCGCAAAACGTCGCCAAACCGCTGGTGAAGTATATCGATAACGCCCTGGTGACCGATCAGGCAAAAGCGCCGAAAATCACCCTGCTGGTGGGGCATGACTCCAACATTGCTTCTCTGCTGACGGCGCTGGACTTCAAGCCGTACCAGCTACATGACCAGCAGGAGCGCACCCCAATCGGCGGCAAAATTGTCTTCCAACGCTGGCACGACAAAAACGGCAACCGCGAGCTGATGAAAATTGAGTATGTGTATCAGAGCTCAGAGCAGCTGCGTAACGCCAGCGTGCTGTCGCTGCAGTCTCCGGCGCAGCGCGTGACGCTGGAACTGAAGGGGTGTCCGGTGGATGCGAACGGTTTTTGCCCGATCGATAAATTTAATACGGTGATGAACGACGCGGCGAAATAAGATAATCCCCCCGCGCAGGCGGGGGGAAACGCTCAGACGTTTTTACGTTCGATGGTTTGCTCACCCCAGAAGAGCGAGTCTTTGTCCGTTTTTTCGAAGGCGCGTACCAGCACTTCATCATTGCCTTCTTCCCAAATCTGCTCTGCCAGTTTTTCGTCGTATTTCGCGACTTCAAAAATGGCTTCGGCGATCTCCGGAGAGGTATTGCGTAAACTTGCCCATTCGCCCACGTGGTGAGCTTTGGATTCTTGAGTTGGCATGCTTGTCCTCCTGTTGAGTTAGCCGTTCAGTTTTTTGGCCAGACCCGCGACATATTCACCCTGATAGCGGGCGATAGCGAGCTCTTCATTGCTCGGCTGTCGGGATCCATCGCCACCGGCAATGGTGGTTGCACCGTAAGGTGTGCCGCCACGTACCTGAGAGATATCAAACAGTTCCTGCGCGCCATAGCCAATCGGTACAATCACCATCCCATGATGAGCAAGGGTAGTCCAGGTTGAGGTAATCGTCTGTTCCTGGCCTCCGCCGGTCCCGGTGGAGCTGAACACGCTGGCGAGTTTGCCGTACAGTGCGCCAGAGGCCCACAGCCCGCCCGTCTGATCGAGGAAGGTGCGCATCTGGCCTGACATATTGCCAAAACGGGTGGGGGTGCCGAAGATAATGGCGTCGTAATCCGCCAGTTCCTGAGGCGTGGCGACCGGCGCATTCTGGGTTTTTCCTCCGGCTTTGGCGAACGCTTCTGCCTGCATGGTTTCCGGTACGCGTTTTACCACAACCTCCACGCCGTCCACTTTGTTTGCACCTTCTGCTACCGCGTGAGCCATGGTTTCAATGTGTCCATACATGGAATAATAGAGCACCAGAACTTTAGCCATTTTGCATCACTCCTCGTTTGTTTTTTCTGACAGCGAATCGCTGCGTTCATTTAAAGATATGACATCACAGCCAGACTGCAAAAATGAACGGCATTTCTTTGATTTATAACAATATGCTGACCATCGCGGCTTGTAGCAAAATGAAACATTTTTACCGCCGACGATTTTTGAAATGATAAGAAAGGCTTATGAATGACCGCCGCGTTTTCTCACCCAAAAGACTGAGATCTTGTTGCAGAATATTAACTACAGCTTGCCGGATACCCTCAGTCCACTAAGCTTAGTTTCACGCGGCACAGATAAAGGCGCTGTCCTTGAGCCGCGAGGTGAAAGAATCCTCTTTTACTGAATGCAATATGATGTCTAATGTTTCACATACTGGAGGTTAGAGATGGCAAACCATCGTGGTGGTTCAGGTAATTTCGCCGAAGATCGTGAAAGAGCATCAGAAGCAGGCCGTAAAGGTGGCCAGCATAGCGGGGGTAATTTTAAAAATGACCCTCAGCGCGCATCTGAGGCTGGCAAAAAAGGGGGTAAAAACAGCCATGGCGGTAATAAGTAAGTCGCCGGGTTGAAAGACCTCTGCCGCCGGGATCTCCCGGCGGTTTTTTTATTTCTGTAACATTGAACTGCAATCAAAGGCATCGCACACTAGTCCCTTCATTCTACGTTCTGGTGCCTCATGTCTGTTTCTCGTTTTACCTTCTCCGTCAAACCTCAGGAAGCGATCCTCATTCTGATCACCATGTTCTGGGGCGGAACATTTCTCGCCGTCCAGTATGCGGTCACCCTGAGCGATCCGTTCTTCTTTGTCGGCCTGCGCTTTGCGACGGCAGCGATTGCCGTGGGGTTGATCTCGTTGAAAACCCTGCGCGGACTGACCCTGCAGGAGTTCAAGGCCGGGGTGGCGATTGGCGTGGCGATTGCCATGGGGTATAGCCTGCAGACGTGGGGGTTACAGTCAATCTCCAGCAGTAAATCGGCCTTTATCACCGCCATGTATGTGCCGCTGGTGCCGTTACTGCAATGGCTGTGTCTGGGACGCCTGCCGGGTGTGATGTCCTGCATCGGCATTGTCCTGGCGTTTATCGGCCTGATTTTGCTGGCCGGGCCGGAAAATAACCTGCTGGCACTGGGGCCGGGCGAGATCATTACTCTGGTGGGAGCCATTGCGATTGCCGCGGAAATTATCCTCATCAGCGCCTGGGCCGGGAAGGTCGATGTTAAGCGCGTCACGGTGGTACAGCTTGCCACGGCGTCGCTGGTGGCGTTCGCGACGATGGTTCCGGCAGGGGAGTCGGTTCCGCCGATGTCTGCCGGGCTGGTGGTGGTGGCGCTGGGGCTGGGTATTTTCAGCGCCATTATTCAGGTGACCATGAACTGGGCACAGCGCAGCGTGTCGCCGACGCGGGCGACGGTGATCTACACCGGGGAGCCGGTATGGGCGGGGATTTTTGGACGCATTGCCGGAGAGCGCTTACCGCTGCTGGCGCTGGTCGGCGCGGCGTTTATCGTTGTTGGGGTGCTGGTGAGTGAGCTAAAGCTCAAAAAACGACGTAAGGCGATTGCCGGGTAAGCGCAGCGTCACCCGGCAAGTAAGGGAGACTTATATCAGGTGGAGGGGGTGATGGCTTCCCCTTGCGCTTCATCCCCTTTCCGGCGGCTCAGCAGGGCATTAAGCAGGATCGCCCCAAAGGTCGCCGTACCAATCCCGCCAACCGTAAATCCGCCCAGCGTCAGGGCAAAATCACCTGCACCCAGCACCAGCGTGACCGCCACCATAATCAGGTTGCTGTTCTGGCTGAGATCGACGCGATGCTGTACCCAGATGCGCGCTCCCGCCACGGCAATCAACCCGAACACCACAATTGATGCGCCGCCGATGACCGGCGAGGGAATGGTGTGGATCAGCGCACCAAATTTTGGTGAGAAGCCGAGCAGCATCGCCATGACCGCCGCCGCCACGAACACCAGCGTGGAGTAGACTTTCGTTACCGCCATCACGCCAATGTTCTCGGCGTAGGTGGTGACACCGCTGCCGCCCACCGACCCGGAGAGCATCGTCGCCAGGCCATCCCCGACAAACGCGCGCCCCATATACGGATCCATACTACGCCCGGTCATGCCCGCCACGGCCTTCAGATGCCCTAAGTTCTCCGCCACCAGGATCACCGCGACAGGGGCGATAAGCATCATCGCCTGCGTGTTAAAGGTTGGCGACGTGATCTGCGGCAGACCGAACCAGGCAGCCTGATGGAGCAGGGTAAAGTCGACAGGCTTGCCGAAACCAAAGACATTGGCCAGCAGGGCGTAGATCAGACAGGCCACAATCAGCCCGACCAGAATCAGCAGACGCTGGACCATGCCGCGGGTGAATACCGCCACCAGACCGATACACAGCACGGTGATCACCGCCATCCAGCTCTCAAACGGCGAGCCGGAGACACTCTTCACGGCAATTGGCGCCAGGTTCAGGCCAATCGCCATCACCACCGCGCCGGTAACCACTGGCGGCATCATTCGCTCGATCCACCGGGTTCCGATCTTCATCACCACGACGCCAATCAGGGTATAGACAAGACCACAGGCGATAATGCCGCCGAGGGCGACGCTGAGGTTGGGGTTGATCCCCTGACCGTTAAACCCGGTGGTGGCGATGACCACGCCGACAAAGGCGGCGCTGGAGCCCAGATAGCTGGGCACGCGCCCGCCGGTGACAAAAAAGAACAGCAGGGTGCCAATACCCGACATCAGAATGGAGAGATTGGGATCAAGGCCCATCAGCATCGGCATCAGCACCGTTGCGCCAAACATGGCGACCGCGTGCTGGACGCCCATCACCAGGGTTTGCCCGAGCGGGAGCCGTTCATCCGGCGCGACCACGCCAGGTTCTGTAGAGGTCGATTTCAACTGCCAGTGGGGAAATCCGAACATTGCCATGAGCTGCTTCCTTAAGAAGGGTTAACAGGCGGGTCGCATAAGCGCGTGGTAGCCGCGGTCAAACCACACCAGCCCCTGCGGGGCAGGGTGGCGGATAATGGACACGATGTCGCAAAACAGAATGTCGTGGGTGCCGACGCTGACCACCTGGCTGATACGGCAATCAAACGAGGCCAGCGCCTCCTCCAGACGCGGGCAGCCCGTCTCGCCCGTCTGCCAGCGGGCAGCGGCGAAGCGATCTTCCATCGGCGTTTTGCCGCCAAACAGGTTGGAGAGTGGCTCCTGTCCGGCGCTCAGGGTGTTGACGCACAGGGTGCGGTTTTCGCTAAACGTCGGCCAGACGGACGCGCCGCGGTTAAGACACACCAATAGCGTCGGGGGCGAGTCGGTGACGCTGCACACGGCGCTGGCGGTGAAGCCCGCTCTGCCAGCAGGGCCGTCGGTGGTGATGATATTGACCGCCGCGCCCACACAGGCCATGGCATCGCGAAAGGTTTGTTTATCGGGTGTCGTCATGATGGCTCCTTACGCCAGCCCGCAGGCGTCTTCAAAGGCCAGGCGCGGCAGACGGCCGTAGAGTTTGCCCACATCGCCATAGCCGATATTGATCAGCAGATTGCTTTTCAGCAGCGTGCCGGTGAAAAAGGCTTCGTCGACTTTTTGCCGGTCAAAACCGGACATCGGGCCGGTGTCCAGCCCCAGGGCGCGACAGGCAAAGATGAGATAAGCGGCCTGCATGGAGCTGTTGCGAAAGGCGGTCTCTTCAGCGTGCGCGGGGCTGGTGGTAAACCAGCTCTTCGCATCCCCGTGCGGGAACAGTTCAGGCAGACGCTCATAAAATTCCGTGTCCCACGCCACAATCGCGGTGACCGGTGCGGTGAGGGTTTTCTCCAGGTTGCCGCTGGAGAGTGCGGGGCGCAGCTTCTCTTTACACTCTGCGCTGCGCACAAACACAATACGGGCCGGGGAACAGTTAGCGGAGGTAGGCCCCCATTTCATCAGGTCGTAGATCTCGCGCAGCGTCTCGTCGCTGACCGGTATGTCCAGCCAGCCGTTGTGGGTGCGTGCGCCGGTGAACAGTGAATCCAGCGCGGCAGAGGTAATGGCTTCGCTCATCGAAACTCCTTATAAAGCGGGTTCATGGCTGTGCAGCAGGCTGGCAAGCCCGTTCAGCAGCAGGGTATTAAACGTTTCCGGCTCGGTGACGTTGCAGGCATGACCGCCCTGGCGCATCACCACGCTGTGGCTGTGCGGGAGCGCAGCCTGCAGCTCAGACGAGCAGACAGAGGGCACCAGCAGGTCATCGGCGGAACAGATAAGGTGTACCGGGCAGGCGATGCGGGCGGCATGGCGGCTAAAATCAGCCTTTTTCAGCGCGTTCAGCCTGCGCAGCAGATTGTTTTTGCCCTGAAAGTGCGCCAGCGCCAGTGCCTCTTCAGCCTCCAGACGCGGTGCGCGAGCGGCCATCCAGTCTGCCGGATAG
This sequence comes from Enterobacter sp. 03-F-07-AD-ECC, assembly GCF_047530935.1. Taxonomy (NCBI): domain Bacteria; kingdom Pseudomonadati; phylum Pseudomonadota; class Gammaproteobacteria; order Enterobacterales; family Enterobacteriaceae; genus Enterobacter; species Enterobacter sp. 03-F-07-AD-ECC. The sequence continues at coordinate 503,790 of NZ_JBLKBZ010000001.1, forward strand.
AGAAACAGCGGCTGCGCCTCTACCCACGCCTGCGCGCCACCGGCATGCAGCAGCCGTTCGCGGATCTGAAAGCAGCGTCGGGTATGGGCATTCAGCGTCAGCCAGCCGTTGACGCACACCAGCGCTTTGAGTGCATCGGGGGTGTCGAGCGCCAGTTGCAGGCCGATCAGCGCCCCCAGCGCATGGCCGACCACACAGTAACGGGTGATGCCGACCGCGGTCAGCGCCTGTGCCAGCTCACCGGCCATCTGCGCCAGGGTGTACTCTTCCGGCAGGGTGTCAGGGTTATTGCCGGTGCCACGCTGGTCGTAACAGACCACCTGATACTCCTGTTCCAGCGCGGCTAGCTGGGGCAACCAGTAGCTGCCGCCCCCGCCGAGTCCGGCAATCAGCACCACGACGGGCGCGCCGTCAAACGGGGGCGGTGAGACGGAGAGCTTCATGGCAGCCTCACTTTCCAATGTGCGCAACGGTGGCGATTTCAACCAGCGCGTCCGGCTTCACCAGCCCGCACTGAATGCAGAAGCGGGCCGGCTTATCGCCGGGGAAGAACTCCGCGTAGATCTCGTTAATCGCGGCGTAGTTTTTCCAGTCGGTGATAAAGATGCTGTTGAACGTCACATCCTCCATCGTGCCACCTGCGGTTTCGATCACGGTCTTGATCGTCTCCAGCACGTGGCGCGTTTGCGCCTTTGGGTCGTTGATAAACACCACGTTGTTGTCTTTATCAAACGGCAGGGTACCGGAGACGTACACCACGCCATCGGCGAGCGTGCCGGGGACAAACGGCGCAATCGGCGTGCTGGTGCCCGGTGGAATAATCACGGATTTCGGCATCGTATGTCTCCTCAGGCGATACGGGCGAGCGGCGGGTTCAGGGCGTCGCAAAAATCGGCGACGTTACTGACCCAGCCAAAAAAGGTTTCGATATTGAACAGCGCCGCTTTCTGGGCAAATTCCGGCCCCGCCTGATGAGTGGCGTCTTCCAGTACCACGCCGAAATACTCGAGGAAGAAGCCGTCGCGCAGGGTCGACTCCACGCAGACATTGGTGGCAATGCCGGTAAAGACCAGATGACGAATGCCCCGGCTGCGCAGCAGGCTGTCGAGTGGCGTGTTGAAAAAGCCGCTGTAGCGCGGTTTGGGCAGCACAATATCGCCTGCCTCCGGCACCAGTTCATCCACCAGCTGATAATCCCAGCCACCTTTAGCCAGCAGCTTGCCCTGCAGTTCGGGCCGTTTGCGCATGGTTTTCAGGGCGTTCGATTTGTGAAAATTGGGCGAGCCGGGGCCACCGGCTTCCACGTATTGATCGTCCCAGCCGTTCTGAAACCAGATGATGAGCATCCCGGCGGCGCGTGCGGCGGCGACGGCGGTTTTGATGTTCTCAATCACCGGCCGGGTAGCGGAGACGTCAAACCCCGCCAGATCCAGATAACCGCCGGGGCTGGCGTAGGCGTTTTGCATATCCACCACAATCAGCGCGCTCTGCGGTGCAGAAAAGGTGATGGCTTCCGGACGGGCATTAAGGGTTGTCATTACGCCACCTCCTTGGTGATGGCAGGAATGTGGGCGCGGCACTGCATCAGCGGCTGAATGCGCTCGCCGAAGGTCTCCACGCCGGTGAGGAAATCGTCGAAGGTCAGCAGAACGCCTTCCGCGCCGGGAACGGCGGCCACTTCGTCGAGCATTCTGGCAACGCTGGCATACGAGCCGACGAGCGTGCCCATGTTGATATTGACAGCAGAGGTCGGGTCGGCCATCTGGCGCACGTTGGTGTCCGCGCCGGAACGGGTATCTTTCTGGCTCTGTTCGGTGAGCCAGCTCAGGGCCTCGTCGTCAGCCCCGTCCTTATAACGCTCCCATTTGGCGCGCGCGGCCTCATCGGTTTCGTCGGCAATGACCATAAACAGCACGTAAGAGCCCACATCACGGCCGGTTTTGTCGGCGGCCTCTTTCATGCGTGCGGCCGTTGGGGCGAAGGCGGCGGGGGTGTTGACGCCTTTACCGAAACAGAAATTGAAGTCGGCGTATTTTGCCGAGAACGCCATTCCCGCGTCGCTCTGCCCGGCGCAGATCACCTTCATTGGTGCAGAAGGCTGCGGGCTGACGCGACAGTCATTCATGGTGAAGTAGTCACCTTTGAAATCGCTCTTGCCGGTACCCCACAGATCGCGCAGCACCTGCACGTATTCGGTAAGGTACTCATAGCGGCGCGAGAAGTACTCATCTCCCGGCCAGAGCCCCATCTGTTCGTACTCCGGCTTTTGCCAGCCGGTGACCAGATTGACGCCAAAGCGTCCCCCGGAGATGGAGTCGATGGTGGAGGCCATCCGCGCGACAATGGCTGGCGGCAGGGTGAGCGTGGCGGCGGTGGCGTAGAGCTGAATCCGTGACGTCACCGCCGCCAGGCCCGCCATCAGGGTGAAGGATTCCAGATTGTGATCCCAGAATTCGGTTTTGCCGCCAAAGCCGCGCAGCTTGATCATCGAAAGTGCAAAGTCGAAATGGTAGTGCTCCGCTTTTTGCACGATGGCTTTGTTCAGCTCAAAGGTCGGCATGTATTGCGGAGCAGTGGTCGAGATAAGCCAGCCGTTGTTGCCGATGGGTACAAATACGCCAATTTTCATCACGAACCTCTCTTCACTACGTTGCAGGTGAACAGGGTTTTGCAAAGGGAGTGCCAGTTTTCAAAATGGCTTTGTTATTAATGTGTTAATCAATGGTTGGTGAATTGAGCGTGACAAAAGTGGACTAAATGGTCAAAAACATTGCACACAAAACAGGCATTCATGCGCGATGGGAGTGCAGGATGTCGTGGCGAGGCGGGGGTTTTGCTATGCTGTTGGCAACGCAGAATAAGGAGAGCGGGATGACACAAGGCGCAGTGAAAACAGCAGGTAAACGTTCGCAGGCGGTGAGCGCCAAAAAGCACGCCATCCTCAGTGCGGCGCTGGAGACCTTTTCACAGTTCGGCATTCACGGCACGCGCCTGGAACAGGTGGCGGAGCAGGCCGGGGTGTCCAAAACCAATCTGCTCTACTATTACCCGTCGAAAGAGGCGCTGTATGTGGCAGTAATGCAGCAGATCCTGGATATCTGGCTGGCGCCGCTAAAGGCCTTTCGTCAGGAGTTCGCCCCGCTGGTGGCGATCAAAGAGTACATTCGCCTGAAGCTGGAGGTGTCCCGTGATTATCCGCAGGCATCCCGGCTGTTCTGTCTGGAGATGCTGCAGGGCGCGCCGCTGCTGAAGGCAGAGCTGACGGGGGATTTAAAACAGCTGGTGGACGATAAATCCGCGATCATCGCCGGGTGGGTCGCCAGCGGCAAACTGGCACCTGTCGATCCGCAGCATCTGATCTTTATGATTTGGGCCGCCACCCAGCACTACGCTGACTTTGCGGCCCAGGTGGAAGCGGTAACCGGAAAGACGCTGCAGGACGAAGCGTTTTTCCAGAGCACTCTCGAAAACGTGCAGCGGATGATTATTGAAGGGATCCGCGTGCGCTAGTTTCCCTCTCCCTAACCCTCTCCCACGGGGAGAGGGGACTGTTCTGTGCTGTCTTTTCTCCCTCGCCCCTATGGGGTGAGGGGACAGCTTAAGTTGCCCTCTTCACACTGCATCAGCGAGGCCAGAAACGCCTCGCGTTCCACGGTTTTCTCCGTCAGGCACTGACTAATGATCATAGGCTGCACACTGCCTCCCTCGGTACCAGAACCGATAAAATTGCAATCCGCATCGCGCAGGGCGATCCACGCCTGCTGCGCCTTTTTCAGCAGGTCACGCTGTGGGGCCGCCGCACGCTTAATGGCGGACTGATAAGTCTGGTTGAGCTTTTTATCAGCGGCCTGGTACTGCTGCGCGCTACAGGTGTTCAGTTCAAGCTGCGTAGTGGCGTTGTCGCACTCGTCGGCCAGCGCGCTGGCGCTCAGCAGCAGGGCGGCGCCTGCGAGAAATACTCTTTTCATCATCCCCTCCGTGTAAAAAAGCCGGATGCGCTGTGCTTATCCGGCCTAAGGTGAAGTTGTAGCCCCGGTTAGCGTAGCGTCACCGGGGAGAGTGTACACGATTACCCGATTGTCATCAGGCTGGCGTTACCGCCCGCTGCCGCGGTGTTGACGCTGAGCGAACGCTCCACGTACAGGCGCTCCAGCAGCAGGTTGGTTTCACCGCGGGCGAAGCCCTGCACCGAAACAATCGCCCCGCTGCGGGCCGCAACCTGCTCGCACAGTTCGCGCAGTTGATCGGAATCACCGTGGTAGATAACCGCGTCAAACGGCTGCGCAAGCAGGGCATCAGGCTTCGCAAAGTGAATGCGGGCAGACACCGCTTTCGGCAGTTGCTTCGCCAGATCGCGGTGCAGACCGTCTTCCGGCCACAGCACTTCACAGCCCGTTGCCATCGCGGCGGCCAGCTGAACCAGCGCATCCTGTTCGTTATCCGCCACGCACAGCACGCGTTCACGCGGCATCAGCGTCCAGGTGTTGCGTTCGCCGGTTGGACCCGGCAGCAGACGCTGCGTGCCAGCCTGCGCCAGCTCGCCGTACTGCTGTGCGACAGCGCGCAGCTCAGGACGTTTTTCCGCCCAGGTGATGAGTGCTTCCAGCGGCTGCGTCAGCACGGTTTTCAGCTGGACATCCACCGGATAGTCCGCGTCCTGGCGTGCCAGCGTCACGCCCAGCGCGCGCTCAGGACGGTTCGCCAGCAGACGGTACAGATAGAGCGGGCCACCCGCTTTAGGACCGGTGCCGGAAAGCCCCTCGCCGCCGAACGGCTGCACGCCCACGACCGCGCCAACCATGTTGCGGTTGACGTACAGGTTGCCCACTTTGGCGCTGCCGGTGACCTGGGCGATGGTTTCGTCGATACGGGTATGCACGCCGAGCGTCAGGCCATAGCCGGAGGCGTTGATCTGCTCAATCAATGCATTCAGGTTGTTACGGTTGTAACGCACCACGTGCAGGACCGGGCCGAAGACCTCTTTTTTCAGCTCGTCGAAGCTTGCCAGCTCGATAAGCGTAGGCGGCACAAAGGTGCCGGTCTGCCACTCGCGGGCATCTTCGCTGTTCTCGCGCACGGCCTGGAACACCGGACGGCCTTTGGCACGCATGGCCTGAATGTGGTTTTCAATATTCGCTTTGGCTTCCGCGTCGATCACCGGCCCGATATCGGTGGTGAGGCGGCCCGGGTTGCCCATGCGGCACTCGGCCATGGCACCACGCAGCATCTTCAGCGTGTGGTCGGCCACGTCGTCCTGCAGGCACAACACGCGCAGGGCGGAGCAGCGCTGACCCGCGCTGTCAAAGGCGGAGGCCAGCACGTCTACCACTACCTGCTCGGTGAGCGCGGAGGAGTCGACAATCATGGCGTTCATGCCGCCGGTTTCCGCGATGAGCGGCGTTGGGCGGCCCTGGGCATCCAGACGGGTGGCGATGTTACGCTGCAGCAGGGAGGCCACTTCGGTCGAGCCGGTAAACATCACGCCGCGCACGCGGTTATCCGCGGTGAGCTTCGCACCCACTGTTTCACCCCGCCCAGGCAGCAGCTGCACCACGCCCGCCGGTACGCCCGCTTCCAGCAGGATGTTAATCCCCTGAGCGGCAATCAGCGGGGTTTGCTCCGCCGGTTTGGCCAGCACGCTGTTGCCTGCGGCAAGCGCGGCGGCAATCTGGCCGGTGAAGATCGCCAGCGGGAAGTTCCACGGGCTGATACAGACCACAGGACCAAGCGGGCGGTGCGTTTCGTTATCGAAATCATCGCGTACCTGGCCTGCATAGTAGTGCAGGAAGTCGACGGCTTCACGGACTTCGGCGATGGCGTTGCTGAAGGTTTTCCCCGCTTCACGCACCAGGATACCGATGAGCGACTGCATCTGATCTTCCATCAGCACCGCGGCGCGTTCCAGAATGGCGGCACGTTCTTGCGGCGGGGTGGCGAACCAGATTGGCGCGTTGTTTACCGCGCTTTCCAGCGCCTGCTCCACTTCCGCTTCCGTGGCTTCACGCACGTAGCCGACAATATCTTTTGGCTCTGCCGGGTTGATCACCGGCTGCATCTCGCCGTCTGCGACCGGCTGTTCCAGCATCGGTTTGGCCTGCCATTTCTGCAGCGCGCTGTTGAGCAGGGCAGAAGAGAGGGACGCCAGACGGTGTTCGTTGGCGAGATCCAGACCCGCCGAGTTGATGCGGCCTTTGCCGTACAGCTCGCGCGGCAGGGCAATCTTCGGATGCGGCAGACCAATCTGGCCTTCCTGAGCCGCCATTTTCTCAACGGCCTGCACCGGATCGGCAACCAGTTCGTCCAGCGGCAGGGTGGTATCGGCAATGCGGTTAACGAAGGAGGTGTTCGCCCCGTTCTCCAGCAGACGACGCACCAGGTACGCCAGCAGGGTTTCATGAGTACCCACCGGAGCATAAATACGGCACGGACGGTTCAGCTTGCCCTCTGCCACTTTACCGGTGACCTGCTCATACAGCGGTTCACCCATGCCGTGCAGGCACTGGAATTCGTACTGGCCCGGATAGTAGTTCTGCCCGGCCAGGGTATAGATCGCCGCCAGGGTATGAGCGTTGTGGGTAGCGAACTGCGGGTAGATCAGGTTTGGTACGCCGAGCAGCTTTTTCGCACAGGCGAGGTAAGAGACGTCGGTGTAAACCTTGCGGGTGTAAACCGGGTAGCCTTCCAGACCTTCCATCTGGGCGCGTTTGATCTCGCTGTCCCAGTAAGCGCCTTTTACCAGTCGGATCATCAGGCGACGACGGCTGCGGCTGGCCAGATCAATCAGGTAATCAATAACGAACGGGCAGCGTTTCTGGTAGGCCTGAATAACAAAGCCAATTCCGTTCCAGCCTGCCAGTTCTGGCTCAAAGCACAGTTTTTCCAGCAGATCGAGCGAGATCTCCAGACGGTCTGCCTCTTCGGCGTCGATGTTGATGCCAATATCATACTGGCGCGCCAGCAGGGTCAGGGATTTCAGGCGCGGGTAGAGCTCTTCCATCACCCGGTCGTACTGCGCGCGGCTGTAGCGCGGGTGCAGGGCGGAGAGCTTGATTGAGATGCCCGGACCTTCATAAATACCGCGGCCGTTGGACGCTTTACCGATGGCGTGGATCGCCTGCTGGTAAGAGACCATGTAGGCCTGCGCGTCGGCAGCGGTCAGGGCCGCTTCACCCAGCATGTCGTAAGAGTAGCGGAACCCTTTATCTTCCAGCTTGCGGGCGTTAGCCAGCGCTTCGGCGATGGTTTCACCGGTAACAAACTGCTCGCCCATCAGGCGCATCGCCATATCCACGCCTTTGCGGATCAGCGGTTCGCCGCTCTTGCCGATAATACGGTTCAGGGAGCGGGAGAGGTTCGCTTCGTTGTGGGTCGAGACCAGCTTGCCGGTAAACAGCAGACCCCAGGTGGCGGCGTTAACGAACAGCGACGGGCTGCGGCCAATGTGTGACTGCCAGTTGCCGTTGCTGATTTTGTCGCGGATCAGCGCATCGCGGGTGGCTTTGTCAGGGATACGCAGCAGTGCTTCTGCCAGACACATCAGCGCCACGCCTTCCTGGGAGGAGAGGGAAAACTCCTGCAGCAGGCTCTGCACCATACCGGCACGGCCGCTGGCGGTTTTCTGGTTACGCAGTTTGTCGGCCAGCTGATACGCCAGGCTGTGCGCCTGCGCGGCGACGGCTTCAGGCAGGCGAGCCTGCTCCAGCAGCATTGGCACGGCGTCCGTTTCAGCACGGCGGTACGCACCGGTAATGGCGGCGCGGCTGACGGACTGCGGCAGGATCTGCTCCGCGAACTCCAGGAACGGCTGATGATTCTCGTCGCCAGCAACCGGCGCGTCTTCGCTCTCATTGGCGGCACCTGCCAGCAGGGCGGGCAGCTCGGGCAGACCTTCGTCGCTCTCAAGCCGTTCGAGATAGTTAAAAATTGCCTGCTTGATTAGCCAGTGCGGCGTGCGGTCAATGCGGGTTGCTGCGGTCTTAATCCGTTCGCGGGTTGCGTCATCCAGCTTAACCCCCATGGTGGTCATGCCCATGCCAAAACTCCTGTTGTTCTTTGATCGTGTTCGGTGGTTAGCCTGAAATATCCACCATGTTGCAACTTTGTGCAACCGTGTTAAATGTGACCCGGCTAGCAAGCTGAAAAATGAATGGATTGTTAACGGATGGTTAGCTGGAAAAAAGCGCTGGCTTCTGCATACGAAGCCTGTTTTTATGCGGTACTTAACACTTTTAGAAGGTGCAACCCGTATAAATGTGAGCGAGTGCAACCTATAGGAAAGACATATAAAACCGGGGATGAATTTGATGTAAATGCAGTGTTAAATCGTTTGTGTGCGAGCACTGCTTACGGCAGGATACGCGCGGCCAACAGAAACACAGATACCCATCACCCCGTTCCGGTGATGACATAACAAGGCAACCCGGACGGTTGTCGCTCGACTTTTGGAGAATTTGAATGGCAATGAGCACACCGATGCTGGTGACATTTCTCGTTTATATTTTTGGCATGATCCTGATAGGGTTTTTGGCATGGCGTTCTACAAAGAACTTTGACGACTACATTCTGGGTGGCCGCAGTTTAGGCCCAATGGTGACTGCGCTTTCTGCGGGGGCATCGGACATGAGTGGCTGGCTGCTGATGGGGCTGCCGGGTGCGATTTTCATCTCCGGCATCTCTGAAAGCTGGATCGCCATTGGCCTGACTCTCGGGGCGTGGATTAACTGGAAGCTGGTAGCAGGCCGTCTGCGCGTGCATACCGAAGTGAACAACAACGCCCTGACGCTGCCGGATTATTTCACCGGCCGTTTCGAAGATAACAGCCGCATCCTGCGCATTATCTCGGCGGTGGTGATCCTGCTGTTCTTCACTATTTATTGTGCCTCCGGCATTGTGGCCGGTGCGCGTCTGTTCGAAAGCACCTTCGGCATGAGCTACGAAACCGCCCTGTGGGCCGGTGCGGCGGCTACCATCCTCTACACCTTCGTGGGTGGGTTCCTGGCGGTAAGCTGGACCGACACCGTGCAGGCGAGCCTGATGATTTTCGCCCTGATCCTGACCCCGGTGATTGTGATCTTCACCGTAGGTGGTTTTGGCGAGTCGCTGGAAGTGATCAAGCAGAAGAGCATTGAAAACGTCGATATGCTGAAAGGGCTGAACTTTGTCGCCATCGTCTCCCTGATGGGCTGGGGTCTGGGCTATTTCGGTCAGCCGCATATCCTGGCGCGCTTTATGGCGGCCGATTCTCACCACACCATCGTTCATGCGCGTCGCATCAGTATGACGTGGATGATCCTCTGCCTGGCAGGGGCGTGCGCGGTGGGTTTCTTTGGCATTGCATACTTCAACAACAACCCGGCGCAGGCGGGCGCGGTAAACCAGAACGCCGAGCGTGTGTTTATCGAGCTGGCGCAGGTGCTGTTTAACCCATGGATTGCCGGTATTCTGCTCTCCGCTATTCTGGCGGCGGTGATGTCCACCCTGAGCTGCCAGCTGCTGGTCTGCTCCAGTGCGATCACCGAAGACCTCTACAAGGCATTCCTGCGTAAAGGCGCAAGCCAGAAAGAGCTGGTGTGGGTAGGGCGCTTCATGGTGCTGGTGGTGGCGCTGGTGGCCATTGCGCTGGCGTCGAACCCGGAAAACCGCGTGCTGGGTCTGGTGAGCTACGCGTGGGCGGGCTTTGGTGCGGCGTTTGGTCCGGTGGTGCTGTTCTCCGTGATGTGGTCGCGTATGACCCGTAACGGCGCGCTGGCGGGGATGATTATCGGTGCGGTCACGGTTATCGTCTGGAAACAGTTCGCGTGGCTGGGTCTGTACGAAATTATCCCGGGCTTCATCTTCGGCAGTCTCGGTATTGTGGTCTTTAGCCTGCTGGGTAAAGCGCCGTCTGCCTCCATGCAGAAACGCTTTGCGGAAGCGGATGCCCATTACCACACTGCGCCGCCGACGAAGCTCCAGGCTGAGTAATTTTTCTTCCTGCACACTGTAAGCCGGGTGAGCGTCAGCGCCACCCGGCTTTTTTCTTGCCAAAATCCGTAATTTACGGTGATATCGCTGCACTTATAACAATGAGGATAGCGAAGCATGACAATCAAAACAGGGTTACTGGCAGCGGCATTCCTGATGCTGGCTGGCTGTACGGCACCGTCGCAGCATATGGCGACTGACACCTGCAAAGTGGATAACCAGATGCAGCAGACCACGCTTTATTTCGGCTTAAATCGTCCGGCCGGGGCGCAGATCACCCCCGACGAGTGGCAGCAGTTTGTTGACCGGGACGTGACGCCGCGTTTTCGTGATGGCTTAACGGTGTTTGATGCGCGCGGACAGTGGCTGGGCAACGACGGTAAAGTGGCGCGTGAGCCGAGCAAGGCGTTGATGCTGATCCACGGAAAAGATGCGCAGAGCGAGAAGAACATTGAGGCGTTACGCGGGATCTATAAATCCCGCTTTGCGCAGGAGTCGGTGATGCGGGTCGATCAGCCGGTGTGTGTGCAGTTTTAAAGAAAACGGCGGGATAACCCGCCGTTGTTGTATCGTAGGCCGGGATCGCTGCGCGCCACCCGGCATCACATCACAGCACCAGGCCCGCAAAGCTCGCCGACAGCAAACTCACCAGCGTCGCGCCATACACCAGACGCAGACCAAACCGCGACACCACGTTGCCCTGCTGCTCGTTCAGGCCCTTGATTGCACCTGCGACAATACCGATAGAGGCGAAGTTGGCGAACGACACCAGGAACACGGATAAAATTCCCAGCCCGCGCGGTGACATCTGATGCGCAATTTTTTGTAGCTCAATCATCGCCACAAATTCATTCGCTACCAGCTTAGTTGCCATAATACTGCCGGCATTTAAGGCATCGCCCAGCGGAATACCCACCAGCCACGCCAGCGGATAAAACACATAGCCCAGGATCTGCTGGAAGCTCATACCAAATACGCTGGAGAAGAGGGCGTTAATGGCGCTAATAAGCGCAATAAAGCCAATCAGCATCGCCAGAATAATCATCGCCACTTTAAAACCGGCCAGAATATACTCGCCCAGCATTTCGAAGAAGCTCTGGGATTCATGCAGTTTTTCGAGCTTAATATCCGGCTCCGCTTCCGGGCGAACCGGGTTGATGACGGAGAGAATAATAAAGGTGCTGAACATGTTCAGAATGAGCGCCGCCACCACAAATTTAGCGTCGAGCATGGTCATATAGGCACCGACAATCGACAGGGAGACGGTCGACATGGCCGTGGCCGCCATGGTGAACAGACGACGTGACGAGAGATCGCCCAGTACGCCCTTGTAGGCAATAAAGTTTTCAGACTGTCCGAGGATCAGCGAACTCACCGCGTTAAAGGATTCCAGCTTGCCCATGCCGTTCAGTTTTGACAGCAGCGTGCCAATCAGCCGAATAAAAATCGGCAGAATGCGCCAGTGCTGAAGAATACCAATGAGTGCGGAGATAAAAATAATCGGGCAAAGCACGCCGAGGAAAATGAACGCCAGCCCTTTTTCACCCATTCCGCCAAAGACGAAATTGGTCCCTTCGCCGGCAAATTTCAGCAGTGATTCAAAGAAACCGGAGATGTATTTAATCAGGAATAACCCGCTTTCGGCGTGCAGGAAAAAGAACGCCAGCGCAATTTCAATAACGATCAGCTGTAAAACAAAGCGAATGCGAATTTTTCGGCGGTCAAAACTTACCAGCCAGGCAAGCGCAAGAATAATCACCAGCGCCAGCAGGAAATGGACAATCTTAAACATGGTTTATTTTCGGTTAGTTTGCGAGGCGGATATTTAGCCACAGCGCTGATTAACCGTAAATGGGCATTTTCGTTATACCTTATAAACCGGAACGTCACGAGCGCAACTATTACCCCGCGATGCGTTTACAACTCGTCATCAAAAACCACACATTTCGCTTGTTTTTCTTATCGCCGTAATGATAATCACTATCACAAGAATTTACCTTTCTTTGCATCAGTTGACCGCGATAAACATTTAAGGTGTCTGCATGTTTGTTCCATTTCTCATTATGTTACGCGAAGGCCTGGAAGCGGCCCTCATTGTTAGCCTCATCGCCAGTTATCTGAAGCGAACCCAGCGCGGACGCTGGATTGGGGTGATGTGGATAGGGGTTTTCCTCGCCGCTGCGCTCTGTCTGGGCCTGGGCATTCTGATCAATGAAACCACCGGTGAATTCCCGCAGAAAGAGCAGGAGCTGTTCGAAGGTATCGTTGCGGTGATAGCGGTGGTGATCCTCACCTGGATGGTGTTCTGGATGCGTAAAGTCTCGCGTAACGTGAAGGTGCAGCTGGAGCAGGCGGTAGATAATGCCCTGCAGAAGGGAAATCATCACGGCTGGGCGCTGATCATGATGGTTTTTTTCGCCGTGGCGCGTGAAGGTCTGGAATCCGTATTCTTCCTGCTGGCTGCCTTTCAGCAGGATGTGGGGATCTGGCCACCGCTGGGGGCGATGCTGGGGCTGGCAACGGCCGTGGTGCTGGGTTTCCTGCTCTACTGGGGCGGCATTCGCCTGAACCTGGGGGCCTTCTTTAAATGGACCAGCCTGTTCATTTTGCTGGTGGCCGCAGGGCTGGCGGCAGGGGCGATCCGCGCTTTCCATGAGGCGGGTCTGTGGAACCACTTCCAGGATGTGGCGTTCGATCTTAGCAATGTTCTTTCTACCCATTCACTGACCGGCACGCTGCTCGAAGGGATCTTCGGCTATCAGGAAACGCCAAGCGTCAGTGAAGTGGCGATGTACTTTATCTATCTTATTCCGGCGCTGGCGCTGTTCTTTATGCCATCGCGCCCCAGTGCTCAGCCGTCGCGTACTGCGCCCTGATGTGCTTACTGTAGTTACAACATACTTTTAAAAGGGAAGGGTCATGGCAATTCAATTTCGTCGTAGTGCGTTACAGGTTGGTGTGGCAGCGCTTGTTGCTTCTGCCTTCGCCGCTCAGGCTGCTGATATTCCACAGGTCAAGGTGACGGTGAATGATAAGCAGTGTGAGCCGATGACCATTACGGTCAACAGCGGTAAGACACAATTTATTATTCAGAACCACAGCCAGAAAGCGCTGGAGTGGGAAATTCTCAAAGGCGTGATGGTCGTGGAAGAGCGCGAAAATATCGCGCCGGGCTTTAGCCAGAAAATGACGGCTAACCTGCAGCCGGGTGAATATGACATGACCTGCGGTCTGCTGACCAACCCGAAAGGTAAGCTCATCGTTAAGGGGAATGCCACAGCGGATGCCGCGAAAGGCACGGCCCTGCTGAGCCTGGGCGATGCCATCACCGCTTATAAAGCGTACGTCGTCAAAGAGACGGCAGACCTGGCGGCGGGAACCAAAGCCTTTACGGATGCGGTGAAAGCGGGCGATATCGACAAAGCTAAATCCCTGTATGCGCCCACCCGTCAGCACTACGAGCGCATTGAGCCGATTGCGGAGCTGTTCTCCGATCTTGATGGCAGTATTGATGCCCGTGAAGACGATTACGAGCAGAAAGCGGCCGATCCAAAATTCACCGGCTTCCACCGTCTGGAGAAAGCCCTGTTTGGCGATAACTCCACCAAAGGGATGGAGAAGTATGCCGATCAGCTCAACAGCGACGTGCTGGAGCTGCAAAAGCGCATCAGCGAGCTGGCCTTCCCGCCATCTAAAGTGGTGGGCGGTGCGGCCGGACTGATTGAAGAAGTGGCCGCCAGCAAAATCAGCGGTGAAGAAGATCGCTACAGCCACACTGATCTGTGGGATTTCCAGGCGAACGTCGATGGCGCGCAGAAAATTGTTAACCTGCTGCGCCCACAGCTGCAGAAAGAGAACAGCGAGCTGCTGGCAAAAGTGGATGCCAACTTTAAGAAAGTCGACACAATTCTGGCGAAGTACCGCACCAAAGACGGGTTTGAAACCTACGACAAACTGACCGACGCCGACCGTAACGCGCTGAAAGGCCCGATTACCACCCTGGCGGAAGATCTCTCCCTGCTGCGTGGCGTACTGGGTCTGGACTAAGCACGATGAACAAGCATGACGAATACGACGTGGCAGAACCGTCACGTCGTCGGTTGTTGAAAGGGGTAGGGGCGCTGGGGGGCGCATTTGCCCTGGCCGGAGGGTGTCCGGTGGCGCATGCGGCAAAACCGCAAAGTGCGCCCGGTACGCTGTCACCGGATGCCCGTATGGAGACGCAGCCTTTCTATGGCGAACATCAGGCGGGCATTCTGACACCACAGCAGGCCTCCATGATGCTGGTGGCCTTTGATTCGCTGGCAAGTGATAAAGCTGACCTGGAGCGCCTGTTTCGCCTGCTGACCACGCGCATCGCGTTTTTGACTGCAGGGGGACCGGCGCCAGAAACGCCAAATCCACGACTGCCGCCTATGGACTCGGGGATCTTAGGGTCGTTCATCGCCCCGGATAATCTGACCATTACGGTGTCGCTGGGCGAATCGCTGTTTGATGAACGTTACGGGCTGGCAAAACAGAAGCCGAAAGCGCTGCAAAAAATGACGCGTTTCCCGAATGATTCTCTGGATGCTGCTCTCTGCCACGGCGATCTGCTCCTGCAGATTTGCGCTAACACGCAGGACACGGTGATCCACGCTCTGCGGGATATCATCAAACACACGCCTGATCTGTTGAGCGTGCGCTGGAAGCGGGAAGGGTTTATCTCTGACCATGCTGCACGCAGCAAAGGCAAAGAGACGCCGGTGAACCTGCTGGGCTTTAAGGATGGCACCGCCAACCCGGACAGCAGCAACGGCGCGCTAATGAAAGAGGTCGTCTGGGTCACAGCCGATCAGGGTGAGCCTGCCTGGGCCGTCGGCGGGAGCTATCAGGCGGTGCGGGTGATTCAGTTCCATGTGGAATTCTGGGATCGCACGCCGCTTAAAGAGCAGCAGACGATCTTTGGCCGTGACAAGCAGAGCGGGGCGCCGCTTGGCATGAAGCACGAGCATGATGTGCCGGATTACGCCAGCGATCCTAATGGCGATACCATTGCGCTGGACAGCCATATCCGGCTGGCGAATCCGCGCACTAAAGAGACGCAGTCAAGCCTGATGATGCGCCGGGGCTATAGCTACTCGCTGGGGGTGACCAATTCCGGTCAGCTGGATATGGGGCTGCTGTTTGTCTGCTATCAGCACGATCTGGAGAAGGGTTTCCTCACCGTGCAGAAGCGATTAAACGGCGAAGCGCTGGAAGAGTACGTTAAACCTATCGGCGGCGGCTATTTCTTCGCGCTGCCCGGCGTGCGCGATTCGAACGCCTGGCTCGCGCAAGGGCTGATAGAAGCCTGATAATTGTCCCTGCGATAGTTCGCGGGGACATTATTTTTTCATATGACTATCCCTCTGTTATATTTCTGTAATATTCCTGTATGAGACTGTTTTCAACTGCAGGAGCAGTCTTAAAAGTTGCATTCAGGTAAAATAAATGTTGCATTTATGATAATCCCTGATGTACTTAAGATAAGACAGCGGTAGTTCCCGGCAGTGATGCTGAATCACTATGGAGATCGCGAATGGTATCGTCCTGTACTGGACAAGGTAAACACAACAACCGCAGTACCCGGCGCGGAGGCTCAGACTCCGGCAGCGATTTCCTCACCACTAAATTCTCCCCTTCTATTCAGAAACCAGATTCTACCGACGTGCAGAATGGTGCGCGTAGCTATTCTGTATCGTTATCCGGCAAGGCAAGCAATGGCTTACAAGGAAGCCAACCCTCTGATGTTCGTGCGCATAATCGTGCCGAAACTGGCGCGTGTGATGAATACCAACAACTCAAGGTGCTATCCATGGGAAGACAAAAAGCAGTGATCAAAGCTCGTCGCGAAGCAAAACGTGTGCTGAGACGGGATTCACGTAGTCATAAACAGCGTGAAGAAGAATCGGTCACCTCGCTTGTGCAGATGAGTGGCGTAGAAGCAATTGGCATGGCGCGGGACAGCCGTGATAATTCCCCAATTGTGGCGCGCAATGAGGCTCAGGCGCACTACCTGAATGCTATCGAGAGTAAACAGCTCATCTTTGCAACCGGTGAAGCCGGATGCGGGAAAACCTGGATCAGTGCAGCCAAAGCAGCGGAGGCCCTAATCCATAAGGACGTGGAGAGAATTATTGTTACCCGTCCGGTACTGCAAGCTGATGAAGATCTCGGCTTCTTGCCCGGTGACATATCGGAGAAGTTTGCCCCTTACTTCAGGCCCGTTTATGACGTGCTGGTGAAGCGACTGGGTGCATCCTTTATGCAGTACTGCCTGCGACCAGAGATTGGCAAGGTGGAAATCGCGCCGTTCGCCTATATGCGCGGACGTACATTTGAAAATGCGGTCGTCATTCTTGACGAGGCTCAGAACGTGACCGCTGCGCAAATGAAGATGTTCTTAACGCGCCTCGGGGAGAACGTGACGGTTATCGTCAATGGCGATATTACCCAGTGCGACCTGCCATCCGGCGTGAAATCCGGCTTGAGCGACGCCATGTCACGTTTTGAGGAAGACGACATGATTGGGGTAGTACGCTTTACCAAAGAAGATTGTGTGCGGTCGGCGCTGTGCCAGCGCACGCTGGAAGTCTATTCCGACTGACGGTAAAACATCGCCGTTTTACCGCTCACCTGTCATCCCTTCCCGGCGTAATGCCGGGAAGCTTCTTTTATTTCTTCTCACGACTCGCGTCTGGTTGTCTTTTAAAAGATTGCCTGTCTTGCGGAATTCATCATGTCGGTTATTCATTTTTGACGCTGGTTTTTTATCACGCTCAGCGAAATGTGATGTGTATTTATAATATCCACAAAGTACCCATGAATATCATGATCGCGCTAATTGTTCGCTCAAATTTAAACGTGAATGTTGTCACATAATGTTACTAAGATGTGAAAATTAAGTTGGTGTATTGTGTCTAATTCTCTATGTTTCGTACTGATTCAAACAACATTCTAACAAGAAAATCCCATGGGGAACCGTTTCCCTGGAACATCACGTTGAGGGTCATACATGAACGAACTGGTTGGTGCAATTAACGGTGTTATCTGGAGCCCGGCGTTAATATTTTTATGTCTGGGTGTCGGCCTCTATTTCTCATTACGTAGTCGTTTTTTGCAGTTACGTCATATAAAACATATGATTACCTTGATGTTCCAGGGGCGTCCTACCGATGCTGGCGTATCGTCGTTCCAGGCACTGACGATGACGCTGGCAGGGCGTGTAGGGACCGGGAACATTGCTGGCGTCGCCACCGCTATCACCTTCGGTGGACCGGGCGCACTTTTCTGGATGTGGATTGTGGCGTTTTTGGGGGCCAGCTCTGCGTTTGTGGAATCTACGTTGGGCCAGGTTTATAAAGAAAAAATCAATGGTGAATATCGTGGCGGTCCTGCCTTTTATATTGAAAAAGGATTAGGCGTTAAATGGTATGCATGGTTATTTGCTGTCGTCACCATTTTCTCCTGCGGTTTATTACTTCCAGGGGTACAAGCAAACTCGATTGGTGCCAGCCTGGATATTGCATTTGGGCTTGATCCAAATGTCACGGCAGCATTACTTGCCGTACTGTTAAGTTTTATTATTTTCGGTGGTGTGAAAAGGATCGCCAGTTTTAGCAGTATGGTCGTTCCGTTTATGGCGCTCGGCTATATTATTGTGGCTTGCGTTATTATCGCCATTAATATTACCGAGCTTCCTGGTGTGATTCTGTTGATCTGGAAAAGCGCTTTTGGTCTGGAAGCAGGTTTTGGTGCCATTCTTGGTCAGGCTATCATGTGGGGCGTTAAGCGCGGGGTCTATTCCAATGAGGCGGCGCAAGGTACCGGGCCGCATGCGTCATCTGCGGCGGCAGTGAGCCATCCGGTGAAGCAGGGGCTGGTTCAGGCTTTCTCGGTCTATATCGACACGCTGTTTGTCTGCTCGGCGACCGGGTTTATGCTGTTGATCACCGGTCTGTATAACGTGCAGGGCATTGACGGTGCTGCACTCTATACCGGTATTTCCGGCGTGGCAGCAGGGCCTGGCTATGTGCAGACGGCAATGGAAAGTATGATGCCAGGCTTTGGTAATTACTTTGTTGCTGTTGCGCTGTTCTTCTTTGCCTTCACAACCATTATTGCTTACTACTATATTGCTGAAACCAATATCGCCTTCATCAACCGTAAAATTCACCGTCCATGGCTGACATTCGTGCTCAAATTATGCCTGATGGCTTCAACGGTATATGGCACAGTCCGTACGGCGGATCTGGCATGGGGGCTGGGGGATATTGGGGTAGGGCTGATGGCATGGCTTAACATTATTGCCATTGTGCTTTTACATAAAAAAGCGTTTGCCAGCCTTAAGGATTATGAAATTCAGAATGCGCAGGGGGTGGATCCGCACTTTGACCCGATTCGACTGGGGATTAAAAATGCGGACTACTGGCTGGAAGAGCGTAAAGATGAACCTGCTGCAAATCCAGAACAGACGACTTCTGTCGTGAGAGAGCAGAACGCAGGGAAACTGAACAATTAATCGTGGTAGCCCGTATTAATTTACGGGCCCATGGGTCTTGTAGGCCGGGTAAGCGTTAGCGCCACCCGGCGAATAAGGCGACTACGTTGCTGAACTGTCTTTGTCGAACCCCGGTCGGGGATTCTCATCCCCCCCTTCGGAGACTATAAAAGAAAAAAGCCCGTACTTTCGTACGAGCTCTTGTCTTGAATATGGCGGTGAGGGGGGGATTGACTCGCTTCGCTCGCCGTTACTCGGCCCATCCATGGGCCTCGCCCCTTTGGGGCCAACGCAGGCGTTGTTCAAAAACGCTCCCGGCGTTTTTGTGCGGGCAGCCTGTTCGCTGCGCTCGCAGTCTGTCCAACTGGCTGTCGCCAGTTGTCGAACCCCGGTCGGGGATTCTCATCCCCCCCTTTCGGAGACTATAAAAGAAAAAAGCCCGTACTTTCGCACGAGCTCTTGTCTTGAATATGGCGGTGAGGGGGGGATTCGAACCCCCGATACGTTGCCGTATACACACTTTCCAGGCGTGCTCCTTCAGCCACTCGGACACCTCACCATATTGTTTTGCTGCCTGACCGCTTGGGGGGCAACGGGGCGTTACTATAGGGAGTTGCGCTAAAACGGTCAAGCAGATTTTCAGCTTTAGTGCGTGTTCGGTTAAGCCTTAATCAGCTTTGGTAACAGCACGGGCGCTTAACGCTGTGAATCGAGCGCTTCGCTGTTTTTCACCACTTCCTGCGCCTTGCCGTAGCTCTCGATCAGCAGCTGATACGCCGGGAAAATGTGTGTGTAGACTTCTGCCCACTCGGCCGCATCTTCACGGTTCCATGTCCGCTGGATCTCAGAGGCAACAGCCGCCGTATCCATTGGCACCACGCCCGCCTGCACCACACGGGCCAGGGTGATCTCCTGCGCCATTTTGCTGTAAGTACCGGACGCATCAATCACCGCAAAGACTTTATAGCCATCCGCCACTGCGCTAATCGACGGAAACGCCATGCAGACGCTGGTGATGGTACCGGCGATAATCAACGTCTTACGTCCGGTGGCTTTAACCGCGGCCACAAATTCCGGGTTATCCCAGGCGTTGATCTCCCCTTTACGTGCCACATACTGTGCATGCGGCGCGTTGGCATGAATTTCCGGGATGAGCGGACCGTTCGGGCCCTGCGGGACGGAAGCGGTGGTGATCACCGGGATGTTCGCAAGCGTCGCGATTTTCGCCAGAGCCGCCGCACGGGCACGCAGCTCAGGCATCGGCATATCGCCGACGGTCTGGAACAGGCCACTCTGGTGGTCGATAAGCAACATCACCGCATCGTTCACATCAATGACCGGACGTGCTCCATTAAAGTTGGCAGGTGTAGACATGTTCATCTCCTTTATTACGGTTATATCTGGCCGAAACGGCCGGAGTTGAAATCACGAATGGCTTCATTGATTTCGGTTTTACTGTTCATCACGAACGGGCCGTAGCCCACAATCGGTTCATTCAGCGGCGCACCGGCCATCAGCAGTACTTTGGCATCGCTGCTGGCTTCCAGGTGTAACCTGTCACCTTCCTGACTCATGACCACCAGCTGTGCTTCTCCCGCGTGAGCCGTACCGTTCACCGTGACATGGCCTTCCAGCACCACCAGCGCCGTGCTCCAGCCCTCTGGCTGACTCAGCGTGACGTGGCTGCCCTGGTTGAGGGCAATCTCCCACACGTTCAGCGGCGAGAAGGTATGCGCCGGGCCGCTAACATCGCCGTAGTGACCAGCGATAACCCGCAGCGAGCCGCTGTTGTCGGGCAGCGTCACCACCGGGATATCGGCTTTGGTAATGCCCTGATAGCCCGGCGTTGCCATTTTGTCTTTCGCCGGCAGGTTGACCCAAAGCTGCATCATCTTGAGTTCTCCGCCTTTGTGCGCGAACGCGCTGGAGTGGAACTCTTCATGCAGAATGCCTGCACCGGCTGTCATCCACTGCACGTCGCCCGGACCAATGACGCCGCCTCTGCCGGTGGAGTCGCGATGCTCCACTTCGCCGGAATAGACAATGGTGACCGTTTCAAAACCACGATGCGGATGCTCGCCCACCCCGCGTTTTGTGCCGTCCGCCGGGAAGGTATGTGGGCCTGCGTAGTCCAGCAGTAAGAACGGGCTCAGCGACTCGCCGTGTGTCTGATAAGAAAACATCGAACGCACCGGGAAACCATTGCCAACCCAGTGTTGACGGGGGGCGGTATAGACGCCTGTTACGTTTTTCATGATGAACTCCTGATGTTCTGTTGATGTAATTAGCTTATATTCTGAGTTAATGTTCCGGTAGAGAGTGAAAATGGCATTCACTGTTCTGAAAATAGAACGATGAGGATTTATGCAGGATCTCAATGACTTTGTGTGGTTTGTGAAAGTGGTCGACTACGGTGGTTTTGCAGCAGCAGGGCGGGCACTCGATCTGCCTAAGTCCAGGCTGAGCCGCCGTATTGCGCAGCTTGAAGAGCGGCTCGGCGTGCGGTTAATTCAACGTACAACGCGACAATTTACGGTAACGGAGGTCGGGCAGACGTTCTATCAACACTGCAAAGCCATGATGGTTGAAGCGGAAGCGGCGGAAGAAGCCGTGGCCGCGCTGCAGGCGGAACCGCGCGGTATCGTCAGGCTCACCTGTCCTGTCACGTTGTTGCATGTGCATGTCGGCCCGATGCTGGCGCGGTTTATGGTGCGCTATCCCGGGATCAACCTTCAGCTGGAAGCAACGAACCGGCGGGTCGATCTGGTGGGGGAAGGTGTGGATGTGGCGATCCGCGTGCGTCCCCGTCCGTTTGATGACAGCGATCTGGTATTACGGGTGCTTGCCGACCGGGGACATTGCCTGGTCGCGGGCCCGGCCTTGATTGAACGCCTGGGAAAACCGTCGATGCCGTCAGAACTCAGCGCCTGGCCCGGGTTGAGTATGGGCGAGGGTAAGCATATCCATAAATGGCAATTATGCGGCCCGGAAGGCGCGAAAGCAGAAATCCATTTTTCCCCGCGCCTGATTACCACCGACATGCTGGCGCTGCGTGAAGCGGCCATGGCGGGCATCGGTGTGGTGCAACTGCCGATATTGATGGTGAAAGATCAGCTGGCATCAGGAGAGCTGATTCGGGTGCTGGAGGCGTGGGAGCCAAAAAGAGAAGTGATTCATGCGGTTTATCCATCAAGACGCGGATTACTGCCGTCCGTCAGGGCGCTGGTGGATTTTCTTACAGAAGAGTATGCACGGATGGTTGAAGAGTAGTTTTTTGTAAGTCGGGTAAGCGCAGCGCCACCCGACATAAAGAGCGCAGGGGGCTCAAGGTTCTCATCCCCCTTTTCGGAGACTATAAAAGAAAAAAGCCCGTACTTTCGTACGAGCTCTTATCTTGAATATGGCGGTGAGGGGGGGATTCGAACCCCCGATACGTTGCCGTATACACACTTTCCAGGCGTGCTCCTTCAGCCACTCGGACACCTCACCAT